>DDYM01000069.1:8286-10665 GCA_002347985.1 Bacteroidetes bacterium UBA2234 | reverse complement strand
ACAGCACAGGCCATCAACGGCACACGCAACTGAACACAATATTGCTGAAAAGGCCCCGCCTTCATAAACCCACCGCCATCCGTCTCATTCATTGAAGAAACCCAGCAATCACGCAGATTTCCCAACTCACTCAAAACCTCTGAAACCATATCAACCCCTTCCTTTGGATCCAATTCAATTGTGGGTATCCCCTTCTGAATCATGTAATTAAACCCCTGTCCAGAATAGGCATAAAGGTATTTTACCGTTTCGTTGTCTTTGCTAGACGACAGTGAAAATACATGCACTTTCGATCCAAACATTTTTGCAAGAACCGACACGCGGTAGAATTTCTGCCGAGACTCAGAGTTTGAATCCAAGAGCATCAGAATATTTCGCGGCTCAATCCAAGGGGTCCCTGGGTTAAAATAAACCACAGGATTTTGAAACTTGTTGATGCAAGCCGCCATGCCACCACCCATGATTCCCGGTGATTTAGGCTCAGCAAACACAAAGGTCATTTCAACACCCATTTCATTTGATGCCTTGGCCGTGGTCGACCAAAAATCTCCTGATTTTTCAGAAATTCGCAAATCGCGGTACGCACGTTTCTTGAGATCATCCACAAGGACTTGCGTGATTCCAGCGTTGGCAGCATTTTGCAACCAAATCAATTCGCCTTTGAATCGGCGAGCCACCGCGAAAATGGCATCGCACATCGTTTGTTGGTTTTGGATACTGTCTGATGTAAATAAAATTTTTGTAGTAGTTTCTTCCATAGGCAGTGATTAATTTTACACCGAATCTCAGCCACAAAATCCATAAAATCAAGTGATTATAAGTTATTTACACATTTTTTATCGAAAAGTAATACACTTTTCACAGAAATTGCATTTTTACAATACTCTGACAATCATCCTTTTCTTGAATTTGTGTTCAACCGGATTCTCACAATCCAACAGTACCCCAACAAAACCCGTAAAACCCAGTCATTTTCGAGGACTTGCTGTATTAAACGATTCCATTGCTTGGTTTTCGGGCAGCAAGGGCAGTGTCATTCGGACCACCGATGGTGGCCGGAGTTTCGATACAATTTCGCCGCAACCATCCAACACCAAATTGGCTCAGTTCCTCGTTTATGGCAACCAAACCGTTGAACAATACAATCAAATTTCCGGTTCTACCATTTCCCTTCGGCGGAAAGATTTTAGAGACATTTGGGCCAAGAACGACAAAGAAGCGGTGATCATGAGCGCAGGAGATTCCGCACTGATCCTTAAAACGGTGGATGCCGGCAAAAGTTGGACAATCGTGTATTTGGATTTTCGAAAAGACATTTTTTTAGATGCCTTGGAAATAGATTCAAAAACCGGGATTGGAATGATACTCGGCGACCCTATTCTCCCAGAACCCATTATCGTGGAAGTTTCAAGCAATGTCAATAAACCCCATTTGAAAAGAAATTCCGCGTTGAAGTCAAATGGAACCGAACCTAATATCGATCAAAAATACTTTGCTTCATTATACACCACAGACTTTGGTAGCAGTTGGAATCAACTACCCATTGGCGAATGGAATCGACCTCAAGATAGCATCGAATCATTTTTTGCTGCCAGTGGATCTTCACTCGTTATCATCGACTGTAAAGTAGATGCAAATCGTAACGACACGAGCAAAACACCGCTTTGTAAAAACCTCACTGTGGGATTTGCCGGTGGCGGATTTCATCCGTGTTATCACATTGTAAAATTCAAACAACAAAGCCGAAGAACAAAGAGACAGAATATCCGTTTCAACTTATCAGCGAACCAACCCAGGGTCTCAATAAACGAGATCATTCCTTTGCCTTTTACAGGCGGACCTGGATCGGGGGTTTACGGCATGTGTTTGTCTGAGGACGGCCATATGATAGCTGTGGGCGGAAACTACACCCTGCCCGATAGTTTTAGAGGAGCTTCGGCACATACTACGGCGTCCAACTTTGGTCTCAAATGGGCTGATGTAAAAACGAATCAGAGCCATACAGGCGGTTACCGCAGTGGCGTTTGCTTTAGTGGCCCAATATTCGGCGCAGCATCTCAATCGAAACCAAACATCACCTCCAAGTCTGAAAGTACCGATTCGAAGGATACAACTTTGAATTTTCATCTTACAAAGGACAGCAGGATAGCCATTTGTACAGGAACCAACGGCAGCGACATCTCATTCGATTTTGGCAAAAATTGGATTAAAATCCCAAAGCAAACACTGCGCAGCGGATTGATTTTTGACGGGTCATTTAATGCCTGCGCATTTAGTTGCAATTACCTTTGGATGGTGGGGAATTCAGGAAAATTTCAGCGCATCCCTATCACCGATTTGATGTCGATTGGCCTTTAATTTCCATCACAATCAACAGAA
>DDYM01000069.1:4719-8181 GCA_002347985.1 Bacteroidetes bacterium UBA2234 | reverse complement strand
GAATTTTTAAAAGCCACCGGAAATTCTACCTTACCTCCCATTAACATCCCTCGGGAAATTGGCAAGATCCAATAATTAATTCGCTTTGATACCAATTCTTTTTTTGCCGACTCCAAATCAAACGGCTTCATTTCCAGGGGTTCATCCGCGGCATTGATTGGAATATCCGTAGCAATTTTAAACACCTCCGCCCCCGTCACATATCGCATCAATCTCGGTTTGTGAAATGAAATTCTCTCATTGGGCTTTACCGTGGATTCAACAAAGGAATAAACCTCCGTGATTTCATTTGAAAAGGCCTGATTTGAATCAGTTGCGATGTAATGCACTGCCGTTGCCAATCCTTGAATCAACACCAAACCTGAGAATGCGATGGCCCAGTTGGATGATTTTTTTAAAACCGAAAAACTCACGTGTGCATCAAAGAATGGCTTTGCCAACTGCCAAAATTCCATCAAACCCACTACAATTAAAATTGCGAGCATCGGAAAAATCACGAATAGCAATCGAACACCCTGCAAACTCGGCCAAGCACAGAACAACGCAAGATTAACGCCCACAAACGCAACGATTGGGAGCAACTGCCATCCCTTCTTCACAATTGCCAAGAGGATAATTAACCAAATACAAATCGCCAATATGGAGGTAGCCCACGACCCTAAAATTGTTTCTAAAATCGTTGCAAAATGCCAAAGCGGGTAGTTTCCAATCATTTTCAGATACAAACCCACATTAGAGAACACTTGAGCCGGTGTCACAGACTTGAGCATATTCATATAAACTGGTCCGTGTCCGAGATCATTTTTCAAAGCCAATAATCCGCACAATCCGCCCAGCACTATAACCAAGATCAAGTTCCCATTTGCACGAAGTCCGCCATAAAATCTGGGATTTTCTTGCCAAACCAGCAAGACCCACGGCACAAGCAGAAAGATGCCATTGGTTCGAGTGGATGTAGCCATAAAGACCAGCAGACCCAACGTCAAATTTTTAGCCAACACGCTCTTCCATGGTGAATACAATAAAAACATAAATACACCCGCCAAACCCGCAAACCACAAATCCGAAGTCAGTCTATTTGCTGCTTCCCAGATTTTTGGATGCCAAATCACCAAAACAAGCGACAACATCACTGGGACCAACTTGTCATCAAACAACAAACGAAACCAGCGATAGACAGCAACCATACACAAAATAAAAATCGAATAATTAAAAACCTTGAGTCCCAAAAACCCCCAAATATCAATCCCGCGCATCGGCAGACTCATCAAAACCGGAAAACCTTGAGGATACAAATAAGGACCAATGACGCCATCCGACTGATCCATACACGATTGATTTGAAATTGCCAATTCCTGCATGCCACCCCTTACCCAACAACGTGCTTGATGGAGATATAGGATAAAATCATCACCCCATTCATGACCTGCATCCATGCATAACCATCCCCCAATGACTGCAATCAGAAAAATGCCAAAAACAAACCACTGTGCTTTGAAATATTCTTTTTTCATAAATTCAAAATATGAACTTGTTTTTAATTATTTCAACGATTTGGGTTGCTCGGTGAAGGTAATACTCATTTCTTGGGACAACTAAATTCCCCTACACCCATGAATCAATCTTTTTGATAGACCGCAATCACACTCAACCCCATTTTATTTAAGACCACCTTATCAGCAATTTTAAAAATGGGTGTGAGGATGTTGTATAATTTCATATTGGATTCAGGTATCAACTTTTTCTTCAAAACAGAACCCACCAAATACCAACCAAAAATACCTGCAAAATTGAAATACCAAGATTTGATTAATCTTGCGCCTTTTGTAGGGAAAATACTTAGCAATCGACTCTTGGTGTAACGCTTATAGTGTTCTAAGGCCACATCAAAACCATTGTATAGCCATTGATATGCCGGAACCAATATCACAATCTTACCACCTGGCTTAAGCAATTTTATCATATTCTCGATGGCCAATTTATCGTCTTTGATATGCTCAACCACATTCAAAGCAAATATGGCATCGTAGCTACCCAGTTTATCTCCGTGAATTGACTCGAACGACTCCGCAACGATATCCATATCCAAAACAGTGCGTTTTTCAAATGTCTTTTTCAAGTACGAACGGTATTGTTCACGAATATCGCTGAGATCGATATCCTTTCCATCCCGATCAAAGAAATATGAAATATTTCCAATTCCACTGCCTATTTCCAGAATCCTACCTTCACAGTGAGGAACTACCTGACGGTACATCCATTCATTGAATTTATCTGCTTCCGCGATGGCTCTCAGGTTTTCTTCACCTTCAAAATCAAACTCTTTAAAATTATCTTGATTCCCCATTTTCTATTTAAATAACCCGTATTTCAATATACAATAAATCGCCCTAAAGCCATCTTTCCATCCTATTTTCTTCCCTTCGGCAAAGGTTCTACCATAATAGCTAATTCCCACTTCATATATCCTCGCACCTTCTACTCTGGCAATTTTTGCCGTTACTTCGGGCTCAAATCCAAATCGTTTTTCCTTTAATTTCAACCCCTGAATCATTTCCGTACGGAACATTTTG
Organism: Bacteroidetes bacterium UBA2234; assembly: GCA_002347985.1. Lineage (GTDB taxonomy): Bacteria > Bacteroidota > Bacteroidia > NS11-12g > UBA955 > UBA955. The sequence goes on along the minus strand of DDYM01000069.1, from coordinate 5,608 downwards.
TAACATGTTTCCATATCTGTCAAATTCAAATTGGTTGTAGCATTGCTCATGAAAGTAAGCATCTTATTTCCCAAGGAATGCCAAAAAAACAAAATTCTATGCGGCTTACCTCCAATGAAACGACTGCCATACACTACATCTGCAAATCCATCAACAATAGGCTTCAGCAGAATATTAAACTCATTTGGATCGTATTCTAAATCAGCATCTTGAATAATCAACACATCCCCAGTTGCCTTTGCAATTCCCGTGTGCAGTGCAGCCCCCTTCCCCTTGTTTATCTCATGGTGGAAAATCTGCAAACCCAGCTGAGGATGCTCCGCGGAATATTGCGTCAAAGCAGCAGCAGTATCGTCAGTACTACAATCGTTTACAATGATGATCTCTTTTTCAATGCCATCAATAAGCGTAACGTCACCCACCTTATTTAAAATGCGATGAATCGTCTTTGCTTCATTATAAGCTGGGATGACAATGGATAGTTTTTTGATGCTCATGACCTAGTTAACAAAATTAAGGCAAGATGTTGTAAAATACTGAAGTGGTTGCATTATTTCCAACACAAAATCCCTGCTTTGCAAAGATCGCCAATATCCAGGTACCCACTTTTATTTCAGAAAACCCATACTCATCTTTGAGTCGTGAAAGAGTTTGGATTGCAGCGCATTTGGGAGAAATTGGCTTTTCAACCCCATCATTTGGTCACCGACAATGGCCAGCCATTACAGATCATCAACCAAGGAGAATGGAACAATCAAAACGGCCCTGATTTTCTCAATGCAGAAATTGTGGTTAACGGAATTCATTGTTTTGGCGCCATCGAAATCCACGTTAAAGCTAGTGATTGGTACGCCCATAATCACCACCAAGACCCGAGATACAATGGCGT
>DDYM01000069.1:0-4662 GCA_002347985.1 Bacteroidetes bacterium UBA2234 | reverse complement strand
ATTAAATCACGCGTATCTAAACTCAACTTAACACAATTCAATTCCCAACCTACCCTAACCTGTAACCAACAGATCCAATCTATCTCCGCATCACTACTTTCCCAACAGTTACACATTGCTGCATGTCAACGATCTGAAAGCAAAATCGCCCGAATCATGCACGCTCACAACCAACTCAATCAAGACTGGTGGCTCACCGCATTGTATGCTTTTATGTCGGCCTGGATCGGCAAAGCAAATCAGCATCATTGTATAGACCTTTGCAAGAATATCAAAAAATCGATCATTCTGCGTGCAACTTCAGAGAAAGAGATTGTAGCCTACCTACTTGGAATTGGCGGCCTACTCAACAAAAGCGATCCCGATAGCTATATCATTTCATTGATCGATATTTACAAATACCAGAAGGAAAAATTCGATCTACATTCTCTCGATTTTATTCAATGGAATAATAGGCAAGTAAGGCCTTCCTCTTTTGCATCCATTCGAATGGCCCAATTTGGAAGTTGGTTATTTACAATCAAAGGCGAATTGTCGCAATTCTTCAATTTACCCAACTCAGAATATATCGACAAAATTGGCAAGATAGGCTTTCAATCCAACCTGAGCGAATATTGGGACAAGCATTACGAATTGGGGAACCCATCAGAAAGACACAACCCAAACAACGGAAAAGAACACGCCCAGAAAGTTGTGCTCAACGGATTAATACCCCTGTGGAATACCTTAGCAATGGAGACCCACAAACCCGAGTTCCATACTGCTGCGAAGCGGTTACTCAACAGCCTTCCATCAGAAAGCAACACAACCACAAAAAAGATGCACGCTTTTTCACGCTGTAAGCAAAAGAACTCAACCGCAGAATGGAGTCAGTCCCTCATCGCTCAGTATCAATTGTTTTGCAAACCCTTAAAATGTGCGCAATGTTTAATTGGCGATGCGATAATCAATGTTCCATTCATGAAACAGGATTCGTAACTTTGTTGAACTAGCAATGAAAACGGATATCATCATCATTGGCGGAGGAATTGTGGGCCTCTCCACAGCCTACCAACTGTTAAAACTCAACCCTGAATTAACGGTAACCATTTTAGAAAAGGAGAACGCTGTTGCCAAGCACCAAACAGGAAACAATAGCGGCGTAATTCACTCTGGTATTTATTACAAGCCCGGGAGCCTCAAGGCCCAGAATTGTCTCCGCGGATACGATATGTTGCTCGATTTCTGCAAGTCGGAAAACATCGAATATGATCTTTGCGGCAAAATCATCGTGGCCATAAAACCAGAAGAAATTGCTGGATTAGAGGCCCTTTATCAAAGAGGAATTCAAAACGGATTATCTGGATTGAAATTTTTAACCAAAGATGAAATCAAACAGTACGAACCCAATTGTACCGGGATAAAAGGCGTTTTTGTCCCTCAAACTGGGATTGTTGATTACAAGCATGTAGCCAATAAATTGGCTGAAAAAATCCAACAGAATCCCAATGGAGAAATCGTATTAAACACGAAAATTCAAGCCATTGTTGGCGGAGAGCATGGCGCAGTGGTACACACAGACACCGAAAGATATGAAGCCAAGTTGGTTATAAACTGCGCAGGTTTATACTGCGATAAAGTAGCGGCCATGGCAGGTGAAAAACTCAACATGAAAATCATCCCATTCCGGGGGGAGTATTATGCAATCAAACCGGAAAAGGCTCATTTGGTAAAAAACCTCATCTATCCCGTGCCCGACCCAAATTTCCCTTTCCTAGGCGTTCATTTCACGCGCAGAATTAGTGGGGAAATCGAGGCAGGTCCCAATGCTGTATTCGCATTCCAAAGAGAAGGCTACAAAAAATCAGATTTCAAGTGGAGTGAATTTTGGGATGCAATTTCTTTTGCAGGTTTCCGGAAGGTGGCAAGTAAATATTGGAAGACCGGACTTGGCGAATACCATCGCTCCTATTTCAAACCTGCGTTTGTAAAAGCATTGCAGCAATTGGTCCCCTCCATCACGGAAGATGATTTAATTCCTGCCGGCGCCGGTGTTAGAGCCCAAGCTTGCGACAAAGATGGCGGATTGATTGATGATTTTTACATCCAAGAATCTTCATCTTTTATTCATGTGCTAAACGCACCGAGTCCCGCCGCTACAAGCTCACTTTCCATTGGCTTAGAGGTTGCAGAACGCGCCTTAAAGAAGATCAACTAGGGATCAATAGCATCCCAACTACATCAAAATTAGGCATTGAATAAAGAGCAACTCATACCAGTACTCCAAAAGTACTTGCCCAGCGGTAGCGAACACTATGCCGCCGATTTGATGTCGCACCACAAAATCCAACTTCGGATTAAAAACCCACGATTAACGAAACTTGGCGATTACCGACCACCCACATCAGAAAGTAGTCATAGAATCTCTATCAATCGCGACCTAAATCCGTTTGCCTTCTTGATCACATTCATGCACGAAGTAGCCCATTTGGTAAACTTTGAAAAGTCAGGCCCCAGAGTACCACCCCATGGTATCGAATGGAAAAGAGAATTTCAAATCGTGAGCAGTCCCATCATCCAGCAGAATTTATTGCCAAATGATGTCCACTCTGCACTGAATCGATATTTAAAAAACCCCAAAGCCAGCAGTTGTACCGATGCCAATTTGGTGCGGACATTGAGAAACTACGACGCCTCAAAAGAACATCTACTCGTGGAAGAAATCCCAACCAATGAGATGTTTGAAACCCAAGATGGCAGGCGATTTATCAAGTTGGAAAAAATGAGAACCCGCTTCCGATGTCAGGAAGTAAAAACCGGGAAAATCTATTTGGTTCCCGGACTAATGCAATGTAAACCCATTATTAATCGCTAATTTCACCTGTTCAAACAATGCACAATCACAGTCATAGCGCGCCTCAAGAAAATATGGGCCCAAAATATCTTTGGGGCATTGCTCTAAATTTAACATTTGTAGCCGTTGAATTTGGCTATGGGATGAAGATCAACAGCTTATCTCTGCTTGCCGATGCTTGGCATAACCTAGGAGACGTTGCTGGCTTAGTAATAAGTTTGGTTGCTTTCACAATGGCAGCGAAACAGCCAACCAACATCTACACATATGGCTTTTCAAAAGCAACAATTCTGGCATCTTTGGCCAATTGTATCTTGCTGTTCATTGCGATAAGTTCCATGGGGCACGAGGCTTATGTTCGATTCTCTCATCCAGAACCTACCAGCGGAAGCACTGTAAGTTGGGTGGCAGGTGTTGGCGTTGTAATCAACACATTAACTGCGTTGTTATTTATGAGTAACAGCGAACTAAATTCCCGGTCCGCGTTTCTTCACATGGCGGCGGATGCCGGAGTGAGTTTGGCCGTACTCATTGGTGGATTATTGATTACGTATACGGGCATTGAAATGATCGACCCAATTTTAGGCGTACTTGTATGTTTGGTAATTTTGGTTGGTACGATGAATATTTTCAGACAGAGTTTCCGTTTGAGTCTGGATGGCGTTCCAGAAGGCATCGACATAACAGTGGTTGAAAAGAGAATCCTACAAATCCCTGGTGTAAAAAGCATAGAACACTTACATATTTGGGCACTGAGCACAACTAGAAATGCAATGACGGCTCATCTTATGCTCGATGCGGAACTCGATGCATCCGAACAAGAAGCAATTAAAGACCGAGTAAGATTAGAAATAGAGGGTGAAAACGTCCACCACTGTATCTTGGAAACGAGCTTGGTTTAGATTACAATCCCAATACGCGCTCTTCTGGCTTTTTGCCATCAAACATCATTTCAGGATTTTCGAGCAATTGCTTCACTCGAACCAAGAAGCTAACGCTTTCGCGACCATCGATGATTCTGTGATCATAACTCAACGCCAAATACATCATCGGGCGAATCACAATTTGTCCATTTTCAACCACCGGGCGCTCAACGATATTGTGCATGCCTAAAATTCCACTCTGTGGAGCATTGATAATCGGCGTGCTCATCATGGAACCGAACACACCCCCATTGGTGATGGTGAATGTCCCGCCGGTCATTTCGTCCAAACTCAATTTATTATCGCGCGCTTTTGTCGCCAAACGCTTTACTTCTTTTTCAATTTCGTCCAAAGACATTTTCTCTGCACTGCGAATTACTGGCACTACCAAGCCTTTGGGTGCACTCACCGCAATCGATACGTCGCAATAGTCATGGTATACAATTTCTTCGCCTTCGATACTCGCATTCACCGCTTTCCATTCCATCAATGAGATGCAACAAGCACGGGTAAAGAAGCTCATAAATCCAAGACCTACGCCATGAGTTTCTTCGAACTTCTTTTTGTATTGGGCACGCAAATCCATGATCGGCTTCATGTTTACCTCATTGAAAGTGGTAAGCATGGCTGTTTCATTTTTTACGGCAACGAGACGACGGCTTACGGTTTTACGCAGATTCGACATTTTCTCACGTCTCTCACTGCGAGCACCATTGGATGATTGAACGGCTACACCACCCATCGCAACAATGGCTTCTAATGCATCCACTTTTGTCACTCGACCACCCGCTCCAGTTCCTTTCACTTGGCTTGGCGTGATATTGTACTGTTGCAACAGCTGGGCAGCAACAGGAGAAACCAAAGACCAATCTGAATCTGCCGTGTTGTGCGCATTTGAATCAGCAG
>DDYM01000036.1:80572-83142 GCA_002347985.1 Bacteroidetes bacterium UBA2234 | reverse complement strand
CCGCCCGTTGGGCGGCCCTCCTCCTTTTAAGAAGTTTTTGAAATTTTGACATTAACAATGAACGAAATTGAAAATGCCCAGAAATGGAATTTCGATCAATCGCAGTCAGGATAGTCCATCTATACAGATGTTATCAGGCGACAATTATAGATGTGAAATAATTATTTGCCGACTAAATACTCCTGCTTCAATAAACTGCAGATTTTGTATCTCTCGTCTTTTGTATCGTTGTACATGGCCTCGAGGACTTCATACACGTTTTGCAGACCCATCGCTTCGCACCATTCAAAAGGACCTTTCGGGTAGTTTGTGCCCAAACGCATCGCTTGATTGATGTCTTCACGATTTGCTGTTCCCTCTTGAACCGTATAAAAGGCTTCGTTGATGATCATGCAAATCACTCGGGGGGTGACCAGGCCAACTCGACTTCCAACCACTTCGACGTTTGAATAACCCAGTAAATCAGCGAGTTCTCTCAATGCGGTTTCTGCGATGCTGTAAGGATTGGTGCATTCTAGGGTATTTCTTTCGATGAATGTTGGCAATGCGTTGATGCCGATGCCTTTCCAATTCTCAGGGACCTGAAGTCCAACGGCGGCGGATTCTAATGTACATTTCACCGCACCTAATACGAAGGTGGTGTTTGTGTTCGTTAAATAGTCTTGCAGACGATAGGAATTGTCGTCGAAATCCAAATCCAAAAACACATCGTAATGTTCATGGCCTTCATTATCTTGCACCCATGAATAGGTTGATGAAGGGGTTTCTTTGTTCTCCCATGCGTTACGTTTGGCTTGGCTTGCCAATATTCCTATTTTCATGCAGTCACAAAATTACATCAAACCAGAATAACATGCGAGAAATCATTTACACCGAAAATGCACCGAAACCCATCGGGCCCTACAGTCAAGCTGTCCGCGTTGGCGATACCTATTATTTTTCAGGTCAAATTGGGCTGGATCCGAAAACAGGCAATTTCGACAGTGAAACGGATGTGGATATGCAGTCAAAACGAGTGATGCAGAATATCGAAGCATTGCTCACGGCATCGGGCTTGACCTGGGATAACGTGGTGAAATCGTCGATTTTTTTAAAAGACATGAATGATTTCCCCAAGGTGAACGCCATTTACGGTAGTCATTTTACCTCCGGGAAGTACCCCGCCCGAGAAACAGTGCAAGTGAGTCGACTTCCCAAGGATGCTTTGGTTGAAATCTCGGTGATTTGCGTGAAGTAATTTTCTATGTAATTCCAACAAAAATCCCAAGAGGGGCAGTAGGTGAAATCCTAACGGGAATGTTAGTGCGACATCAAATGTAAGTTGCGACGAATCCCCAATGGTCCGCATCGGATCCGAAATCTAGTTGGACGGCTTACAGATCTTTGGGCCAAGGCGCTCGAATTCCTTATTCCTTAATGATTTGTTGTGTGGTGATTTCGCCCTGGCTCGTTGAAACTTGCAGGAGATATGTCCCACTGGGTAAATGGCTGATGTCTACCAAAGGTTTTTCGGTTGATATGCCACCTTTCGCTACCGTTTTGCCCGTTAAATCAAAAATTACAAATCTGCTTGGGGATGGGATTTTCTGAATGCGAATTAGATCGCTGCTGGGATTTGGATACAACTTTAATTGTTGTGCTTGGGGCTTGATAACCGCGCTGATATTTTTCAATGCAGTATTGTCGATGACCATGTTTTCATCGCCCGGCAAATAGGTTGTGAGCCAGAAATACACCAGCATCATCTCGTCCTTTGTCCCTTCGCCCAATGAAACTGCTTGGGGTGGCGTGTTGGGGTTGTTTGGATTTTGAGCCGTATTGTCGTAATAGCCTTCACCCCACATGGTACTGCCTTTTTCAACAATTGTTGGAGATCGAAGTATATAAGTTCTTTGCCAATGAAAGTCCCAATTGGGGATATCGACAAAAGGAATTGTATCGGTTCCGTTGACGTTATAGGCTTTGATCGATTTTCCTACCAAATGCATGTGTGGAGCAACGGCGAATACACTCAATTTGTAGTTGATGGCCGTCTTAGAATAAAAGGTTTTCGTTTGATCTGCTGGGATATAAAGCGGTCCGTTTGTTAGCGATGAATTGTTGTGGTTGATGCCAGGTGTTATAATCATGGGTCTCAGCGAGCCACTATTTAACTTGATTAACACTTTGGTGCTATCGAGTTGGTTTTGAATTCCAGAAGGGTAGTGTACTTGAATGATGATGTTTGAGTTTTTTAGAATGCGCGCACCAAATCCGCTGGGAAATTGATAGGGTTCTTGGCCGGGTACATAAACTCCAATGAGTTGCGAGGTGTTCGATCCTGTGCCTCCAAATGCCAAATAGCCGGGGGCGGGATCGGCTTTGTCCTTGTTTACGGGAATCTGACTGGTGTCTTGAAATACCAAAACATGGTGAACTATCTGACGGTTTCCGGGGACCACTTCAATGGCGGTGACGAACTGGTCTGCGGTGATTCCGGTTGGCAATACGAAACAACGATATTCGTCGCCACTGGTATTTACCGTGTAATTCGGCATCTTCAGTTTTAGGTCGGGATTGGTAAGGACTGC
>DDYM01000036.1:73949-80495 GCA_002347985.1 Bacteroidetes bacterium UBA2234 | reverse complement strand
TATCGCTTGTAGTTTGGATTGGCGGGCCAGGGTGGCATTCTGCGTTTTTGTGTAGCATCGGCGATTCCGCTAGCGCTAGCAACAGCATTTGAGTATCCAACCAAAGAAAACGGAGCGATGCCCCCGCTGATATGGCAGTTTGTGCAGCTGTTGTAAAGAATGGGCGCCACATGTTCAGCCCAGGTGGTTTGCGCTTGAGTATTTGCGAAAAATCCAAGAGTTATTAGCAGTAAGGGAATGATCTTTTTCATCTTAATGGTAGGGTGTTAATGCTGGGTTTTCCTTTCGGAAATTTCCTTTCTTAGACGAATTTAATTCTAAATGGTTTAAGGTGGTGCGAAAATGACATCGAGCGATTAATTTTGTGGATACCTATGGAAGAAAATCAAGATCAACAACCCGGCTTGGATATCGAATTAACGGAAGAGATTGCCGAAGGGATTTATAGCAATTTTGCCATCATTACTCATTCTCAGACAGAATTTATTGTCGATTTCGTGCGGATGATGCCCGGAATTCCTAAGGGTAAGGTAAAGAGCAGAATCATTTTAGCGCCCCAGCATGCCAAGCGATTGATTATGGCTTTGGGTGATAATTTGGGTAAATACGAAGATCATTTTGGTGAAATTGCATTGGAAGAAGGCAATGGATTGCCACCCCATGCGGTCCCATTTGGCTTTGGTGGACCCACAGGTCAAGCCTAATTGAAAATGGCAATACGATTCGAAAAGCGGAAACAAGAATTGGCTCCTTTGCATGAGTTTACTCGGCGAATGATTTGGTTTGTGCTTTTTGGACTGTCTTTTATCGTCCTGTCTTTGTGGGTGGGTGCTGTTGGCTATCGTCACTTTGCCCATTTGGGTTGGGTTGATGCATTTTACAACGCCTCTATGATTTTAACGGGTATGGGCCCGGTGGCGGTGCTGACGTCGGACGATGCTAAGATTTTTGCTACTTGTTACTCCATTTACAGCGGTGTTGCCTTTTTGACGTCGGTTGGGGTGATGTTTGCACCGCTGGTGCATCGTTTGTTTCATCGTTTACATATTGATATAGAATAATTTATGAATACTTCATTGAAAGAAAGATTAGAAGCAGCCTACGCGGCTCAACAGAGTAGAACTTATTTCGCGGCATGGCCAGAATCGCCCCGCGCATACGACGAAGAGGGAATGTCGAAAGGATTGTCGGCTTTTCAATCCCTGTTGACCCAGAACTTTACTGAGTTGTTTCAAGAGGGCAGCGAGGGTTGGGTGGGTGATGAGGTGAGTCCTTACATGATGACAGGATTGGGTGTTCAATATCCCAAGTTTTCTCCTGCGGTGTTGATTGCCAATGCCAAGTCGGCCCAGAAAGTTTGGTCTAAGACCGCTGCTGATGTTCGTGCGGCAATCCTATTGGATGCTTTGGATCGTGTGGCTTTGCGGTTTTTTGAAATTGCTTACGCAACGATGCACACTACTGGCCAGAGTTTTATGATGAGTTTTCAGGCGAGTGGACCTCATGCGAACGACAGAGCACTGGAAGTTTTGTCGATGGCATATCACGAATTGAATCGTTTTCCTAGCGATGTGACATGGGTAAAGAATATGGGCAAGTTCGACTTGACCTTACAAAAGAATTACAAGGCCATTCCAAAGGGTGTTGCATTGGTGATTGGTTGTTCTACTTTTCCCACTTGGAATACTGTTCCGGGGTTATTTGGAAGTTTGATGACAGGCAATGCGAGTATCGTAAAGCCCCATCCAAAAAGTGTATTGCCCATTGCCATTGTTGTTGCGGAAATGCAAAAGGCCATGGTTGCTGCGGGTTTGCCGGCTTCTGTAGTTCAGTTGGGTGTGGATACTTTGGATCATCCGATTACCAAGGAATTGGCGGAAGATTCAGCGGTGAAATTGATCGATTATACGGGTGGTTCCGCTTTCGGGGATTACATCGAGTCATTGGACGGTAAAACAGTGTTTACGGAGAAAGCGGGTGTAAACTCGGTTATCTTGGATAGTGTGGCTGATGCCAATTCGGTTTTTGGTAATTTGGCATTTGCGGCAAGTTTATATAGCGGTCAGATGTGTACTGCGCCTCAGAACATTTTTGTATCTGCAGATGGAGTGAAAACTGCGGAGGGTCATTTGAGTTACGACGATGTTGTAGCGGGGATTGCCAATGCGGTAAAAGGGTTGGCGGAAAATCCAAAAATGGGCGCAGGGACATTGGGTGCCATTCAAAATGATATGACATCTTCTAGAGTGAAGTCTGTTGAGTCAGCTGCTGGAAGTGCCGTGGCATTGGCATCGATGAACATTGTAAATCCTGAGTTTCCTGATGCTAGGACGGCATCACCTACAGTCATTGCTGTGGATGCATCGGATGAAAAATCTTGGAAGCATGAGTGCTTTGGACCGATTGTATTTGTGGTGAAGACGGAGAGTGCTCGTCATAGTTTGACATTGACAGCCACGTGTGCTGCTGAATTGGGTGCAATTACCTGTTCTTGTTACAGCACGGACAGTGAATTTATGGAAGTTGTAGAGGATGAAATGAATGCAGTATTTACCCCAGTGAGTTTCAATTTCTCCGGCGCTGCCTTTGTGAATCAGCATGCGGCATTTAGTGATTTTCACGTAACGGGTGGCAATCCAAGTGGTAATGCTTCTTTTACAGATTCGCAGTATGTGAACCGCCGATTTGTTTGGGTAGGGAATCGTAAAATGGCTTAAATAATTGTTAGCCCTTGTGTTGTCGATCTTGGGCTAGAGTAAAAAAGGAAAGGGAGCGCAATTGCGCTCCCTTTCCTTTTTTACGGGTTTCCCCGATGTAAAAACTGAAATTATTTTTTTGCAGTCAAATTGAAAGTCAAAGTGATGTCTTTGCTTACAACACCATTCTTCAATTTCTTTTGAGCCGCTTCAGCCAAAGTCATATTTTCTTTGTCGTAGTTGATTCCCCAATCCAAACGATTGATTACAACTTGACCTGTTGCCGTCACAGTCTCACCCACAGTTACTTTTGCTGGGAAAGTTATGTTCTTAGTAGAGTCTTTGATGGTAAGGTTACCACTGATCAAATGTGTGTTGTCGCCACTTGCAGTTTCATTGGCAGCAACTTCACAATGAGTGATTTCAAATTTTGCAGTAGCAAATTTAGCCGTGTTGAAGAAATCTTCAGCTGCCAAATGACCGTGTAATTTTGTCAAATATTCAGCAGGCAAAGAGTCTGTGCATTTGATAGATGCCATGTCGATTACAAATGAACCCGCAGTGATTTCGCCATTGGTTAGGCTCAAACTACCTTCTTTGATACCGATGGTACCGTGGTGATCACCTGTTCCAACAGCGTGTGTTCCCAACCAACCGATGCTGCTTGATGCTGCATCAACCGTGTAAGTGGTAGCAGTTGAATCTGCAGTTGCTACTGAATCAGCACCAGAGGCTTCTGATGCATTGCTGCCGCAAGAACCCAATGTTAATGCGATGGCAGCCATTCCGAATAAAATAGTATTTTTTCTCATGATGATATTTGTTTGAACAAATGTAGTGTTGAAAAATGGGATTTTAAATCAATTGCTGTTGAATTTTGTGAAAAATCTATTTTTCCGCTTTCCAGATAATTTCGATTCCACCATTTTGGTGATCGAGGAAGCGTGCTAAAGTGAATAAATAATCGCTCAATCGATTTAAGTATTTTACCACAAAGGCTGGCACATCTTCAATGTCGCGCAAGTGCACCACCAAACGCTCGGCTCTTCTGCAAACACATCTGGCTACATGGGCTTGGGCTCCTTGGATTGAACCACCGGGTAGAATGAAGTTCTTTAACTCGGGCAAAACACTGGTCAAACGATCGATTTCAGATTCTAAACGACCGATTTTTTCTTCACCCAGTGCGGGCAATGAAATGTTTGATCCCGCCGCAGAGGCCAAAAATGATCCTATGGTAAATAAATCGTTTTGAACCTCGGCCAGCAAAATCTCCTCTTTTTCGCCTTTTACATGACATCGGATCATACCAATATGGCTATTTAATTCGTCAACTGTTCCGTAACTCTCAACGCGAATGTGGTGTTTTGAAACGCGTTCTCCCCCGATTAGTCCGGTTTTGCCGTCATCCCCGGCTTTGGTATAAATTTTAAATCCCATGATGTTAGATAAAGGTACAAAGTTATCCTGCTTTTGTTTTGATTTTGAAATTTATTGGGCAATCGTAATCAAGGGATTTCCTCGTTATCGACGAAACGGAGCGCAATAAAATATCAATGCAAATTCTGATCGCTCAGCAATTTGAACGTTTTTTTGGCATTGGCGTTTTCGTATATAATACGGTAAACGGAATCGGCGATAGGCAGTTGTAAGTCGCGTTTTGTACTTTGATGGTAAATCAAATTGGAAGCATAATAACCTTCGGCAATCATATTCATTTCCAACTGAGCGGCTTTTACATTGTAGCCTTTGCCAAGCATATTGCCAAAAGTTCTATTCCTGCTGAACTGTGAGTAACAAGTAACCAGTAAATCACCCAAATAGGCTGCCTCGTCTACATCTCGTTCTGCCGGTTCGATGGCTTGTAAAAACAATTTCATTTCCCGGATGGCGCAACTTGTATATAGGGCTAGAAAGTTATCTCCATATCCCAATCCATGGGCAATTCCGGCACCGATGGCATAAATATTCTTCATCACTGCTGAATACTCCGCGCCAATTAAATCAGCACTGCACCATACTCGTATGAATTCTCCTTCGAGATAACTTTTGACAATCTCTGCCACCGCAATTGTGTTTGCGGCTACGGTCAAATAGGATAGTTTTTCCGCAGCAACTTCTTCCGCGTGACAAGGTCCCGTGATAATTGCAACTTGATCGGATGGAATTCCATGATTCTTTTCAAGATACTTCGCCATAACCAAATTGGTGTTGGGTTCGATCCCTTTAATGGCAGAAACATAGATGCTCTCTTTGGGGAGAACAACACCGTGCAAACTTTGATGTATAAAAGCCGATGGTACGGCCAATATGATTATGCCACAACTATCAAGGACAAATTGAAGGTCGCTACTTACAATCACATTTTCAGAGTGAACTTCTACACTGCTGAGGTAGTCGGGATTGTGGCGATGGGTTTCAATATAATTTGCTTTTTCTGGGTTTCGAATCCACCAATGCACGGTATGCCCAGCATCAGTAATCATCTTTATTAGTGCAGTGGCCCAACTTCCGCTGCCTACGATACCGATGTTCTTATTGATTGATTGCATTGTTTTCTAATGGATGGATCCGAAGTTTAATACGGCGAAAATACAATAGGATCTGCAATTCCGCAGATTACAGCACCACAAAGCCAGCTTTGGATTATTTTATTATTTGTGAGGCGTGGTTTTTGGTGTCCACCTTCTCGATGATTTCAGAAAGGTTTCCTTGCTCATCAATCACAAATGTTGTACGGGCAATGCCCATGTACTTTCTTCCGTACATGCTTTTTTCTACCCATACACCATAAGCCAACGCAACCGAATTGTCAATGTCCGCAAGTAAGTCAAAGGGCAAATTGAATTTTGCAATAAACTTCTGGTGTTTGGCTTCCGTATCCGGACTTACGCCCAAGATGGCATACCCCTGAGAGATTAAATCCTGATAATTGTCGCGCAAACTGCAAGCCTCAGCCGTGCAGCCCGGGGTGTCATCCTTTGGGTAAAAATACAATACCAATTTTTTGCCGGTGAAACTGCTTAGAGTTAATGTCTCGCCATTTTGGTTATTGGCTGAAAAATTGGGTGCTGGAGATCCGATGGTTAAATTCATGGTGTACTAACAATTTTAATGGTTAATCGTTTTTGAGTTTGCAAAGTTCGTTGCAGATGTCATGCGGAAATCGCAAATCAAAAATGGTTTGTTATAATTTTTCCAAAATGAAATGGGTCATTCGCCTGTAAAGATGAAAACTTGCGGCTCTATCTCCGATCCCGTGATTTCTGTTTGGATACACTTCACTGTCGTACTGAACGCCCGATTTTATCATTGCATTGATCATCTCTGCCGAGTTCTGCCAATGAACATTGTCGTCCCCGGTTCCATGAATCAACAAATAATTGCCTTTGATTCCATCGGTGAAATTTAAGGGTGAGTTGTTCTCATAACCCAAAGGATTGTCGATGGGTCTTCGCAAATACCTTTCCGTGTAAATGTTGTCGTAAAACTTCCAATGTGTAACCGGTGCCACAGCCACGGCTGCTTTAAAGACATCGCCGTGTTTGGTAATGGCACTGCTACTCATATACCCTCCAAAGCTCCAGCCCCAAATCCCAATTCTGCTGGCATCAACATAGGGTAGGGTGGCCATTTGTTTGGCGGCATACGCGTGATCTGTGCTTTCTAGAAGTCCGAGTTCGAGATAGGTCGACTTCTTAAAGATTGCCCCTTTTCTTCCAGTTCCACGATTGTCTACCACTGTAATTAAATATCCTTGAGACGCCAAAAATTGATGATAAAAGAAGTTACGACTTCCAAATTGGTTTCTCACTTGGTTGCTGCCGGGTCCCCCGTAAACAAACATCAA
>DDYM01000036.1:51617-73898 GCA_002347985.1 Bacteroidetes bacterium UBA2234 | reverse complement strand
TCCCAACCGTTTTGCGTTACCAAGTTCCAGAATTCGGTTTTCCAATAACCGGTTTTTGTAGTATCTGTATTAAATTCTCCAAACTTAACCGTTCCCAAATTCATCGACTTCATCTTTTCGGACCAAGCCACATTGAGTTCTACGTCTTTGCTCCATTTTCCGTCCATGCGCTTGATGCGATGCTCTACAACCGGTAAGTGGCTGTTGTTGCTTCGAGATTCGGTATAGTAAAGTGCATTCGGACCAAGATTGACATTGTAATTGTATCCAGGTTCACTGAGTCGTTTTTTGCCTTTGCCATTCAAGCCGATGCTGTAAACGTGGTCTTCAATGGTTGATTGTTCAGAGCTGCTGTAAATGACGCTCTTGGTTGCATCCACATAGCCCAAGAATCGAATCACGTCGAAATTGCCAACGGTTATAGGCTTTGAATATCGCTGAGTGGGCGTGCAGTAATGTTGGAATTTGCCTTTTTCAACACAATCGCGGTAATCGTGCAAATACAAATGGTTGAAGCCAGATTTCTCGCTACTGTAAATGAATTGAGTGCTATTGGGAATAAAAGTGAGGTTGTCAGTGATTTCTACATAGGCCGAATCAATCTCTTCTAGTACAACACCACATTCACCAGTTTTGGGGTCGCAGAATAACAGCTCCCAGTAGTTTTGCCAACGATTCAACCGCTGAATACTCAAAAACGATTCTGTCTGCGTCCACTGAATCCGCGGTAGATACTGGTCTTTTTCGCTTCCTGCCATAGCGATGCGCGTTTGCTGGTCAATCAAGCTGTAAATATGTACATCTACTTTTGCATTGTCTTCCCCGGCTTTTGGATATTTCCACTGCACTTGACTCGGGTAGAGCGATTTGCTGTTGAACATGTCCATTGAAAATTCCTTCACCTTGCTCTCGTCGAAATGATAGAATGCAAGAAAATTTCCATTGGGCGACCAGCGCATGCCGTTGTCCATCGTGAATTCTTCTTCATAAACCCAATCTACAGCGCCGTTGATGATTTTGTTCTCTTCTCCGTCTGTCGTAATTTGTGTCTCTTTGCCTGCAATGAGATCGTAAATGAAGACATTGTTATTTTTTACATATGCAAGGCGTTTATTGTCGGGCGACAGCGTAGGATAACGCATACGTTCAAGTATGTACGTGATTTTATGATTCTGTAAATCAACTACATAGCACTTGGCGGTAAATGAATGACGGTAAACTTGTTTGGTTTCGTATTGGACCACCATAAATTTCTCATCGCTGCTAATTTCATAGCTCCCTTGGGGTGGGATGGGGTTGAACCAACCGGCATCAAACAAAACGATGGGCGTATTCGATTTTCCTTCGATGTCTTTTTTCACCAGCGTCCATTTTTGCGGCGCATTTGATGTCTGCTTGTCCGAGGGTTGTTCGTCGATTTTTAATTCGATAAAATGTTTCCCATCGGGGGAGAATTCACCAAAGTTTCCTGGTTTTGGGTAGAGCCCTGGATCCTTGAAAATACTCTCTAGGCTGAGCGTATTGGACGCAGCAGTGGTTGATGGGTTTTGATTCTTGTCGCTCGATTGGGCAAGAATAGTTAAGCTACAAGTTATACCTATGGCGAAAATGCCGAAATGTAAAAATCCCTTTTTCATTGCGAATGATTGTTAAATTCTCTTGAGTTTCACGGATGTACGTGGTTTGATGATGACAGGGACCATTTCGTGCGTAACAACAGAACCGTCGAGCCCGAACCATTTTTCTGGTTTGCCTGCAAGTACTTTCATACTGTCGTATGCCTGCATCACCAAGTCGTCAACGATCGACAATTCGTTTTCTTGACTCATTTCTTCATCTACCAGTACAAATCGGAAATCACCCAAATGATTTTTATCGATAAATGCATGATAATAAGGATCCAAATCAATTTCCTCTTTGTCTACCATTTCTTGGATTACCATTCTCAAATAAACGCTGATTTTCTGTTGCACACGGAATCCCAATCGGAATCTTACCCGGATGATATCGTTCTTTTCGATCACGTTCACTTTGTACTCCATAGTATATGGTTCATCTGTGAGTTCGATGTTCACAAACCAATAGAAGTCGGCTCGTTTTGGTCGTTTATACAAAATGGAATAGATCAACGGCGATTCAACTTCATCGTCTCTTTGCGCCTTGCTCAAATAAACCAAGTGTGTAGCGAATTTGGGTAATGTGGTGTCCTGACTCAGTGCGCGCAATTTATCGCGGTAGCTGGTGAGTTTTTCTGTTACAACCATTGATTGTTTGATATGTCCGCCACGGTAACTGATATACATTACGAGAACGATACCGCTACCAATCAGCAAGGTAACGAAACCACCATCGGCGAATTTGTGCAGGTTTGCGATAAGGAATGCGGTTTCAACGGTCACAAAAACGGCCATAATAATCAAAACAAAAATCATAGGCCAACGCTGTTTTTTAAGGTAATAATACAGCAAAATGGAGGTCATCAGCATTGTAACTGTGATAGCCAAGCCATAAGCCGCTTCCATGCCTGCAGACTCTTTGAAGATCAAAACGATCATGATGCAACCAATCAACAGGGCATTGTTGACAACGGGAATATAGATCTGTCCTTTGACGTTGGTTGGGAATTTGACTGTGAATTTCGGGAAGAAGTGCAATCGGATTGCTTCAGAAACTAAGGTGAAAGAGCCGGAAATAAGCGCTTGAGACGCAATGATGGCAGCTACAGTTGCGATGGCGATACCTGCAGGCAGAAACCAATCGGGCATCATGCCGTAGAAAGGTTTTTGACCGTTTAAGGTTGTTCCCGTTCTGGCAATTAACCAAGCGCCTTGTCCGAAGTAGTTTAGTAATAGAGTAATCTTTACGAAAATCCATGAAACGCGGATGTTTTGTTTTCCGCAATGGCCTAAGTCTGAGTAAAGTGCTTCAGCTCCGGTTGTGCAAAGGAAAACAGCGCCGAGTAGTACAAATGCATTGGGGCTAGATTTTAGAAAGTGAACTACATAAATTGGGTTGAAAGCGGCCAGTACTTCTGGGTGTTTTACAATTTCCCCAAAACCCAATACGCCGAGCATTGAAAACCACACCAACATGATTGGCCCGAAGAATTTGCCTACAGCATTGGTCCCTACACGTTGGAAAAGGAAAATAATACAAATGATGACGATGATAATGGGAACGGTTTCGATGTGACTTAAATCGTATTTGTAACCGTTTGCGGGGTTGATGTACTTTAATCCTTCCACAGCGGAGGCTACCGAAATGGGCGGTGTTATGATTCCATCGGCCAAAAGCATCGCACCACCTACCATTGTTCCAACAACTAGGTAGGGAAAACGGCGACGCAATAAACTGAAAAGGGAGAATATTCCTCCTTCACCTTTGTTGTCGGCCTGTAACGTTAAAATGACATATTTGATGGTAGTTTGGAGAGTCAACGTCCAAAAAACCGCGCTCAGGCCACCCAAAATCAGCGTGTTACTTATGGGCTTTTCCCCCATAATTGCACTCATTACGTAAAGGGGGGAAGTTCCGATATCGCCAAAAATGATACCGAGGGTAATCAGAAGGCCAGCACCGGTGACCTTGTTAATAGATGAGTGACTCATTGTTTTAGTGGGGCGAATTTAATGTGTAAATGAACGCCGATGTAGAAATTCTACAATGTTGTGTTTTTTTTGTTCATAACTGTGAACTTCCCCAATTTTCGGTGGATTTGGATGTGGGCAACTAGGTGATATAAACATGATATAAATGTAGATTAGACAATTATTATTTTAGAACTTTGCACCATCCTTTTGAAAACACACTAACTACAATGGCGAAAAAATCTTCCAGTTCAGTTACAACCGAATACTCGGTGAATCACAATGGTATCAGTACGTATTACGCAGACCTAGTTTTTGGTCCTACAGCACAAGCCAATTATTTGTCGCCCGCCGTTTGCTCGGCCATTCAAGATGCGGCGAGTCACGGTAAGCCAATCAGCCGGGAAACCGCTGATGAGGTAGCAGCCGGAATGCAGGCATGGGCTTTGGAATTGGGCGCTACGCACTACACCCACTGGTTTCAGCCACTGAGAGGTACAACGGCGGAGAAGCACGATAGCTTTTTTGAGCCTACAGGTGTAGATACTGGAATGGAAAAGTTCGGTGGAAAAGCATTGGCACAACAAGAGCCCGATGCAAGTTCGTTTCCAAGTGGTGGGATTAGAAATACCTTTGAAGCCCGTGGTTACACAGCTTGGGATCCAAGTTCACCCGCTTTTATCATGCCAAAAGCAGGGGCAAAGACTTTGTGTATTCCTACCGTTTTCGTTAGTTACACAGGTGAAGCGCTGGATTACAAAGCTCCCTTGCTTAAATCTGTTGCCTTTTTGAAGTCAGCATCTACCGATGTTTGTCAATATTTCGATAAAAACGTAAAAACTTGTTCCATTTCCTTGGGAATCGAACAGGAATATTTCTTGGTTGATGAACAGCAATTCAAGAGTCGTCCAGATCTTATGTTCGCCGGTCGTACCTTGATCGGAAACAGCCCTGCCAAAGGCCAGCAATTGGAAGATCACTATTTTGGAAGTATTCCAAACCGCGTGTTGGCGTTTATGGCGGACTTTGAGGAGCGTGCTCACTTGTTGGGTATTCCCTTGAGAACCCGTCACAATGAAGTGGCACCGGCCCAATTTGAGTGTGCTCCACAATACGAAGACATGAACTTGGCGGTTGACCACAATTCACTGTTGATGGATTTGATGGAGAGTGTTGCATCGGATCACCAATTGAGGGTGTTGCTGCATGAAAAACCATACAAGGGTATTAACGGCAGTGGAAAGCACAATAACTGGAGTATCATCACAGATACCGGGGTGAATTTGCTTGCACCAGGCAACAGTCCCGAAAGCAATTTGCAATTTTTGACCTTCTTTGTCAATACGATCAAAGCCGTTCACGACCATCGTGATTTGTTGCGTGCCAGTATCGCAACTGCAGCGAACGACCATCGTTTGGGGGCCAATGAAGCGCCACCAGCGATCATGAGTGTGTTTGTTGGACATACGTTGGAAAATGTTTTGAACGACTTCGAGGCCAATGCGAAGACGGCAACGAAAGCGGGCGTATCGGCAACCATCAACGTTCCAAACATTCCTGAGATTTTGTTTGATAATACAGATCGAAACAGAACATCGCCATTTGCCTTTACCGGTAATAAATTCGAATTCCGCGCTGTGGGAAGTTCAGACAATTGCTCTAGCTCTATGGTTGTGTTGAATACGATTATGGCCAATCAATTGAAGCAGTTCAAGTCTGAGGTTGATGCCATTTTGAAGTCGAAAAAAGGCATGAAGGTTGAAGATGCGATCAAAGGCATTTTGCGTGGATATATCGCAGACAGTCGTAAGATTTTGTTTGGTGGAAATGGATACGGTGAGGAATGGAAAAAGGAGGCTAAGAAGCGTGGATTGAGCAATATCACTACAACGCCTGAGGCATTGAAAGCCTATCTTACACCTGCGTCTACCTCTTTGTTTGTTGACAATGGCATTTTCTCTCACAGAGAGTTGGAAGCGCGCACAGAAATTCGATATGAAACCTATGTTTTGCGTTTGCAAATTGAAGGCAGGGTGATGAATGAATTGGTGAGCAGCTATGTGATTCCTTCGGCGGTAAATTACCAGAAGCGTTTGGCCGACAGTGTGAATGCGCTACAATCGATGGGATTGAAGAAGGACAGCTACAAAGCACAGACCGAAATCGTTGAATTCTTGGCAAAGCAGATCAATCGCGTATATGAGTTGAATGAGAAGATGACGGCCGAGCGTGCAAAAGCCAATAACATGGAGCATGCTGATCAAAAAGCCATGGCATATTGTAACAAAGTGAAGCCGATGTTTGATGAAATTCGTGAATGTTGCGACGAAATCGAAAGGGTTTGCGACGATGCGGAGTGGACTTTGCCGAAATACCGCGAATTGCTCTCTTTGAGTTAATTATCGGTGATTCAGCCATGAATTGAGGTTGCGAATCGTTGTTCTCGCTGCAATTTCAGGGTTGGGTTAAATAGATTTTATTGTGTGAACAAAATTGTAAAAACTCCCGCAAGGGAGTTTTTATTTTTGCTACATCATTATGGAAAAAGTAGAGTGTTTGATTATTGGTAGCGGTCCTGCGGGATATACTGCTGCGATTTATGCGGCTCGTGCCGATATGAAGCCTGTTATGTATGAGGGTTTGCAGCCAGGGGGTCAGTTAACGATTACCACCGAAGTAGAAAATTACCCTGGATTTCCCCATGGTGTGCAAGGTCCAGAGATGATGGCGATGTTTAAAGAGCAGGCCGTTCGTTTGGGTGCCGATGTGCGTTTTGGGATGGTGACGTCTGTTGAGTTTAAGCAAGGCGGACCTCAAAAGGTAGTTGTGGATGGAACTCATGAAATTGAAGCGCAAGCCGTGATTATCTCAACTGGCGCAAGTGCAAAGTGGCTTGGGATTCCCTCCGAGCAGCGATTGAATGGATCGGGTGTGAGTGCGTGTGCGGTATGTGATGGTTTCTTTTATCGCGGTCAGGATGTGGCCATCGTGGGTGCCGGTGATACGGCCTGCGAAGAGGCATCGTACCTTTCAAAGATTTGTAACAAAGTGTATATGCTAGTTCGCAAAGAGGAGTTTAGGGCTTCTAAAGCAATGCAGCACAGGGTGTTAACGACGCCAAATATTGAGGTGTTGTTCAATACTGAAACCGATGAAATTTTGGGTGATTTTGGCGTGGAGGCAGTTCGAGTGAAGAACAATCAATCAGGTGAAACGAGAGAACTTCCTATCAAAGGGTTTTTTGTTGCCATCGGACATACTCCCAATACAGATATTTTCAAGCCATACATCAATATGGATGAGCAAGGTTATATCATCACAACTCCAGGAACTTCTTACACAAATGTGGAAGGCGTTTTCTGTGCCGGTGATGCCCAAGATAAAATTTATCGTCAGGCAGTAACCGCGGCGGGAAGTGGTTGTATGGCGGCGTTGGATGCAGAGCGTTGGTTAGGCGCCAAACATGCTGCACCCCAATCGTAAATGACAAAAAAAATCAATACATATCTGGGATTTGTATTGCTAGGCCTTTTTCAGATTCTAGCCGCACAAAACGTACACTCTATTTTGAAAGTGGACGGTGCGCTGGGTCCGGTCAATGCCAACGAGCCGTCACTCGCATTCTTTAAGAATCGCTCTGATGTTGGCATAATCGGTGTAAATACTTCGTCGGTTTTTCGAACAGATGACCCATTGTTACGTCGTTGGTCGCCTGTTTTAGTCAATCCCCCGCAAGGTTTTTATGGGGATCCGGTTTTTAAAATTACCAATCAGGGCGTGGTTTATTTGGCCCATTTGGCAAAAAACAAGTCTGGGGTTTGGCCTCGGTTTTTTGATCGAATCGTATTTGAACGAAGTGATGATAGCGGGAAGACCTTTTCTTCTACCGATGTGGGATTTCACGAGGGTAAAATGCAAGACAAGCCATGGTTTTCTGTGAATGAATGGCAGCATAGCAAAGGATTTGGGCATGTGTATTTGAGTTGGACGGAATTTGATGTTTACGGTAGCAAAGACCCCAAGGATTCTTCACGGATTTGGTTTGCTCGCTCTTTGGATGGGGGTCGGAATTTTGAAACCCCAGTTGTGATTTCTGATGTTTCAGGCGATGCACTTGACGATGACGGTACGGCTGAAGGCGCAAATATCGCGGTTTCGCCAGACGGGGTCCTTCATGCTACCTGGTCTCGAAACGATACCATTTGGTACGATTTTAGTCGGGATTTCGGAAAAACCTGGGGCAAAGATCAGTTTGTGTCAAGGCAAATTGGAGGGTGGAATCACTCTGGAGTGTCCTCCACGATGCGTGTAAATGGAATGCCGGTGATTCAATCCGACGTTTATGGCAATGTTTTCATTGTATTCTCCGGTGATGCTTGTGAACATGGTATGTCTGATCATTGGCATTGTATGCATCGCGATGTGTTTTTGTCGATAAAGACGATAAAAAGTGAAAGTTTCTCGAGTGCAATTGTGTTGAATAAGCCAGCAAAAAGCGAGAGTTTTTATTCAATTGGGGATGATGGGCTCAGTGGGTTGATTCCAATTCAATTGTTTGAATTTACCGAGCAATATTCTCCTGCGATGGTTGTTAGTCCGAACGGAAAGAGATTGTTTGTGGCGTGGGAAGATCGCAGAAGAAGTCAGTCTGGTAATTTTTTCGATGTTTACGGGGTTGAGATTTTGACGAGTAAAAGAGGCAATGTTAAACTTGGCGAGAATCTTCGATTGTCGGACCAGGTGAGCATAGCTCCGGGGACAGAGGTTTTTATGGGCGATTATATTTCGTTGGATTGGTCGAACGACATTCATTTGGCCTACACCGCATTCAGTATCAAAGAAAATCACCCCGTGGTATGTTTGTGGAAATGTAAGATTAAAAAGCGTCCCGGGACCAGGTTTTTGATCCAAGGGGAGGTGGGGATTTCTGCGCCGTCTTTGGAAGTGGCAATTCAAAGAGATAAGAAGCAGGCTTCTAGCACTTTGGATGCGTTGGCCAATGAATCGGCTCCGAAAACGGATCAACGACAAATTGCAATTTGGGCGGCATGGCCAGATGCGAAGAGTTTTACCATTGAATTTAAGATGGGTAAGCAGGTGATGTTTGAACATGTCTTTGAAAATGTGAAAGATGGACACGTGGATTTGATGATTCCAGCGAGTAGATTTAGCCCAGGGATGTATGAAATCGTCCTGAGAAAGAAGGGGAAGATGGTAAAACAGCCCTTTTATTTAAATTAATTGCAGAAAGTGCAAGGAAATATGCACAGTCCTTTGCCTAAATACACTTGATATCATATTTTTGCCTTCCTTTTAAATAGCTATGGCAGTAATACAGAAGTTAAGAAATTCAGGAATGGTTGTGATCGTGGTTGTGGCCGCCCTGGTTTTATTTGTGATCGGTGATCTTTTAAACAGTCGTTACGGCTCAAATAACAATTCCGGTGAGGAAGGCGTTATCGCAGAAATAAGCGGTAAGAAGTTTAAAGAGACGGAGGACTTGGGACCTTTGGTTGATAAAATCTATCGCCAGAAGTTGTCGAGCGATCCAAAGATGGCCAAGAAGATGCAAACGGATGAGAAGTTTCGTTTGAAAACCGTGAAAGAAATTTACAAGAGTGCTTGGGATGAGTTGGTCAAGAACAATGTTTTGATGAACGAAATCGAAAAGTCAGGTATTACGTTGTCTGATGCCGATATCAATGAAATGTTGGTGGGTAAATACCCAAGTGAAACCATGAGACAGATACCAGATTTCCAGACCGACGGGAAATTTGATGCCAAGAAAGTTGAAATGATTTTTAAGCAAGGAAAAGCCAACTCTGAATTGAAAGCCAATTTGTTGTCGTTGGTAGAAAGCGTAACCAACTATGAAAAAATCGAACGTTATGCAACCTACATTTCCTATGCGAACGTGAAAACCAAAGCGGAAAAGGAATTTGAATATGTAGTAGCCAACCAAGGCGTTACGGGTAGTTTGGTGAATTTGACGCACAACACTGTGGCAGACAAAGACATTAAGCCAACCGATGAAGATTTTCAGGATTACTTGAATCGTCACAAAGAGAAATACAAGTTCACTCAAGAAGCGCGCAACATCAAATATGTAGTTTGGGATGTAATTCCAACACCTTCCGATACGATGGAGGCTTATTCACAAGCGATGCGTACTGCAGAAGGAATGCGCAAGCAGACTGAACCTGATACTTTTGGTGCTTTGGGTTTCTTCAATATGACAGAATTGCCTGAGGATGCTCCAGAGCCTTTGAAGAGTATGGTATGGCCTGCTCCAATCAACGCGGTTGTAGGTCCAATGTATAGCGAGGGAAATTTCTACATTTGGCAAAAAGTGGCTGAAGCAAAAGATACTGTTCCAACAGTTCGTGCTTCTCATATCTTGATTCCTTCTTCAGGTTCTTTGCCTGACGGAACGGTGATGACTGATTCTGTGATGGCAGAGGCAAAAGCGAAAGAAGTATATGCTCAGATTATGGGTGGTGCTGATATCGCTGCGTTGGCTCCTAAATTGTCAACCGACCAAGGTTCTGCTGAAAAAGGTGGAGATTTGGGTTGGGCTGCGGCGTCAAACTATGTTCCTGAGTTTGCTGCGTTCTGTAAGACTGCAACCAAAGGACAAGTTGGATTGGTGAAAACCCAGTTTGGTTTCCATATCATCAAGATGATGGAAGAACCACAAAGCAAGAAAATCAAATACACTCAAACCGTTGTTGAATTGGCTGCAAGTCCTCAAACCGTTAGTTTGGTGGATGAAAAGAGTCGCGCATTCCGCAACAAGGTTACTGCCGATGAGGGTTCTTTTGACAAAGCAATTGAGAAAATGGCTTTGGTTCCCCGTGTGATGAAAGATGTTAAAACTGACAATCTTGCAATCCCTGGTATTGATGTAGCAGCGGATGTGAAGACAGTTATGTATTGGTTGTTCGATGACAAACGTGAAAATGGTGAAGTGTCTGATGTGTTTAGTTTTGCAAACCGTCATGTTGTTGTGATGTTGGAAAATGCAAAGCATATCGGTTATGCCAAGTTGGAAGATGTAAGATCAGAAATTGAGCCTTTGGTTCGTGAGGAGTTGAAAGGTAAGAAGATAGCTGAGAAGTTGATGAGTTTTGTTGATAAGGCAAAATCACCTGCGGAACTGGCTCGTTTGGCTGGTGCAACTTTGATCCCTATCGAAAGTTTGAAGATGAGTCAGAATTTCATTCCTCAAATTGCCGCTGAAATGAAGATTTTGGGTGCGTTGTTTGGTGTTGAATTGAAGAAGTTCTCTACTCCAGTGATTGGCAAGTCAAATACTGCGATCATTTGGGTTGATAAGCGTGATGATATCAAAGTGCCAAAATCAGCGGGTGAAGCTCCTGATGCATTTGAAATGTACAATCGTCCAAATTACGTAATGAATACCTTGCAAGAGGTACTTACCAAAAAAGCAAACATTCAAGACTATCGTTACAAATACGAATGGTTCTAATCAAAATAGGAATTTAATTGCCAAGGGGTCTTTCTTTATAGAGAGGCCCCTTTGTTTTTTATAAACGGTCTTGGCATGTACAGCATTGATTCCGTATTTTTGTAAAATGTCAGCAATAACCCACGAACAATCTCTAGAACAATTTCATGAACAATTGGCTTATGTTCTTGCAAATTATCACTCCCATGGTAAGCACATTTCCAATTATCACAATGTAGTTATTGGAGGATTGGGTGGCAGTGGAATTGGTGGACGTATTGCACGTTTGGCATTTCTTCAGCAATCGCCGGTTCCGGTTGAAGTATTCAGTGAATATGGGTTGCCGGCCTATGCGAATGAAAAAACATTGGTAATTCTTTGCAGCTACAGTGGCAATACAGAGGAAACTCTATCCATGTTTGCGCAAGCAAAAGCCAAAGGTTGCGATATGATTTGTGTGGCGGCATCAGGTAAGCTCAAGGATTTGGCAGCGGAGCACGGCTTGGCCTATTACTCTGTGGCTTTGGGATATCAGCCAAGAATGACATTGGGATTCGGTTTGGGAACCTTGGTGATGATCATGGGTGAGTTGCTCGGAGGCGACAGTACTGCATTGATTCAGGAGGTGGAGCATATGTTCCAAAATTCTGCATCAATTGTAGAGAAAGCGCGAGCAATGTATTCTGTTTATAAGCCAACCATCGCAAACAAATTCGTGGTTGTTTGTGATTTGCCTTATGAAGCCGTGGCCATTCGTTTTTGTCAGCAAATCCAAGAAAACGCAAAAGGAGAAGCTTTCGTATCCGTATTGCCAGAAGCCAACCACAATATGATCGAAAGTTATTACGAGAAACATGATACCAATTTCTTGTTTTTAAACAGCGGTACCAATCCAAGAGTCAACGCACGATTCGAGTTTTTACATGGCGTATTGACAAAGTTGGGTAACGTAATCTATCAATATCCTGTTTCTGATGCCAGTATCAAGACACAATTCGAAGTGATTCATGCTACGGATTGGGTAAGTATTTGGGCATCGAATGATAAAGGGGCCGATAATATGCAGGTGGGTATCATCATGCAGTTGAAAGGCCACTTGGAAGGTTTGAAATAACTCTCATGAAAGTCACATTTCTAGGCACCGGAACCTCTCAGGGCGTTCCCCCGATTGGATGTCGTTGCGAAGTGTGCAGTAGCCAAGATTTTAGGGACAAACGCCTCAGAGCTTCTATTCACGTAGAATGGGAAGGAGAGAGTATTGTGGTTGACAGTGGTCCGGATTTTCGTTATCAGATGATGCGTGCCGGGATCCACCAAATCGATGCCTTGTTGTTTACACATGAACATCGGGATCATACTGCGGGACTTGATGATATTCGCCCGTACAATTTTAAGCAAAACGGCGCCATTCCGGTTTATCTGCATCAGCGTGTTTTTGCGTCCTTTCAAAACCAGTTTGATTATATTTTTCAACCAGTACCGTACCCTGGAATTCCTCAGATCGATTGGAATTTGATTGATGGGGCTTTTGATACACCTGCCAATCATCGCGTTGAGACGGTGAATGTCATGCATTATAAATTGCCCGTGATTGGATTTGTTTTTAATAAGTTCGCCTATATCACCGATGCCAACTTTATCTCGGAATCGGAAAAGGAAAAATTGAAAGGCATGGATGTGTTGGTTTTGAATGCGCTAAGAAGAGAAACGCATATCAGTCATTTTACCTTGGCTGAAGCAACGGCTTTGGCAATAGAACTGGGTGCGAAACAAACCTATTTTACCCATATGAGTCATCAAATGGGATTGCATGATGACGTTTGCGCGGAATTGCCACAAGGGATTGATTTGGCGTATGATGGCCTTTCGATTGTGCTTCCTGATTAATTAACTAATACACCCTGTCGTTTACACCGTTCTCTAACGATTAAAATGAGTCCAATGTCGATGCTGGCGATGCAAGATTGATTTCCGGAATCCTCAATTACAATCGCTGAAATAGATCTATGTAAAATAAAACGCCACGGTTGAATTGCGCTCTGGTGATATACTCGTTTTTGCCATGAATCCCAGACAAGTTGCTATTGCTGAATTCAAAGGGTACAAAGCGATACATTCTGTTTGTAACGGCGGTGTAGTTTTTACAATCTGTTCCTGTAATTACTAGCCCCGGTACTACAACAGTCTCTGGGAATTGTGCGTGAATGCAATCTCTGATTTGGTCGTATCCATCACCCTGATCCGGCGATATCGGCGTTGCTTCCTGTCCGTCGAGATAAACGGTGGCTTTTATGCGGGGGTCATCAATAACCCTGTTAATTTCATTCTGTACATAAGAAATCTTATCGCCTGGAAACAAGCGCAAATTGACAATGGCTTCAGCCAGAGGCGGAACAACATTCTCTTTGGTGCCTGATTTAATAATTGTAGTTACATGTGTTGTCCTGATTGTAGCTGCGGTTTTTTCTCCACCCAACAAAACGGTTTTAACAAGGGGTGCAGTGATCCATAAATTGCTAAAGAGTGCCCTGTAACCCCAATTCATATAGGGCGCGGCTTCTGTGAAAAGGCCTCTGACCGGACCATCGAGATGGGCTGGAAATTGGTAATTCTCCAAATTGTTTAGACCACGACTCAGAATTGATGTCGCGTTTTCTGGGTTTGGCCATGCGGAATGTCCGCCCAATTGGTTGACAGTTAATTTGATGCTGACATTTCCCTTTTCGCTTAATCCAATGATGGCACAGTTGTTTTTTAATCCAGGTACGATGCCTTTCATTACGCCAAAACCTTCATCGGCAATGAAAGAAACAGGGATTTTGTGTTTGATCAAATGATGGGCGATGGCAGCTGCTCCGTTTTTGCCGCCTGTTTCTTCATCGTGACCAAAAGCGAATATTAAGGTTCGATTGAATCGCAAACCTTTCGATAGACTGTATTCTGCGGCTTCGAGAAGGGCTACAATTACATTTTTATCGTCCAATGCACCTCTGCCCCAAAGGGTGTCTCTGTCAATCGTGCCCTTGAATGGCTTGTATTTCCAGTTGGCGCTATCAGGGGTTGGAACCACGTCAAAATGACCTAGGAACATAGCGGCGGCTTTGTTGCTTTGCCCTTTCAGCGTGATCAATAAACTGTGTTGATTGATGATTTCCCATTTTGCATTTTTTGCAATGAGTGGATAGGTTGATTTTACCCATTGGTGAAAATTCAAAATTGTTTGGTGATTTATGCTGTCGTTGTTTGCATCGTCGTACCCAATAACTGGAATGGTTGTAGACTGAGCGAGGTGTTCTAAAGCGCTTGTCTGAATTGCGAGGTATTCTTTCCCATCAACCAATATTGCCGGTTGGGTATTGAGTGATTTGGGGGATTTTACTAGGGTGATAATAATAATCGTTGTGATGAGGGCTAAGACAACAATACCCGCAATTTTTAATGTTCGCAGTAACATTTTTATCATTGTTAGTGAATATAGATGAATTTCCCCATCGCCGTTTCTGTGCCATCAGAATTGATAGCAAAAACGAATAATACGCCAGAATTGGGTTTGCTGCCGTCCAGTCGAAGTCCATTCCAAGTGGCTTTTCCGCCGTTCGCTTTGGTTTGATAAATGAGTTTGCCTGTGGCATCGGCAATTTTTACTTCGGCATTGCTTGTAAGTCCTTCAATCGTGATAATGCCATCGTATTTGGCAGTAACGGGATTGGGGTAGATTTTGATCTTTTCAAAACTCTCTGCAGCTTCACTTGCATCGCTTCGGTAACTGATGATGCCTTTGTCTGTGCCCGCGAAAATTTCACCTGTGGTATTCACTTGACCAATGCAGATTACCCGATCTGAGAGTAGGGGACTATTGTCTTTGTTGAAGTGTTTAAGTACGCGCTGACCGTATTCGTCAACCAAAAAAAGTCCGTTGTTGGTGGCCATCCATTTCCTGTTGCCACCGTCTATACAAATGTCGTTGATGGTTTCTTCCCCCATAAGATACCCAACAGAACCATCTTGGTCTACAATGTATCGATCCAGTTTTGGGTTTGTGAACAAGGTGCTCCCCCCGGCATAAACGTTTAACCCTTGGTTTGTTCCAATCCATACATAACCGAGTTCATCCGCTTTGATAGAGAGAACCTCGTTGGTGAGCAACCCATTTTTAGTTGTGATTGTAACCAGTTTATCATCGAAAGCGGCATCAATATTTTTTCCTTCATCAAAGACAAGAACTCCGCCGGTTTGAAGGATCATCCATTTTCGGTCTTGGTTGTCTATGGTGATGTCTCTCACCTCCGATGTTCCAATATCAAACGTTTTCCATAATCCTGACTTGGTTAAGCAAATTAATGG
This sequence comes from Bacteroidetes bacterium UBA2234, assembly GCA_002347985.1. Lineage (GTDB taxonomy): Bacteria > Bacteroidota > Bacteroidia > NS11-12g > UBA955 > UBA955. The sequence continues at coordinate 58,499 of DDYM01000036.1, read as the reverse complement.
GTAATCCGAGCCAAAGGAACCGATCCATAAATTGCCTTTGCTATCTTCTGCGATGCCTGATATCTTAATTAAATTCAGGGGGGCTTGACGTTTTAAAGGGCTATTGAGGTCGTCAAATCGATTGATGATTTTATTGTTCTGAATCACCAAAATCCCATTGGAATGTGTGGCTGCGAGATACCAGTTTTTTGCCTTGTAATACTGTACGAAGGTGAAATCGTACATATTGGTATTAAAGGGTGACCATAGGTTATTAATCCAGCCGGTTGGGGTGTAAATGTAGAAGCCCGCGTTGTTGAACGTATTTCCGAATGTGCTGCTGACTCCGCCACCTGTGGCTAAAATTTGTTCGGCGTTTTGTGTCATCCGGAAAATCGAAGGATAATCAGGACCATCTGGCATGTATGAAATTTCACCGTTGGGGTCCTTTTTGATAACTCCTGGGCCAATGCCTGTGCAAAACCAAAAGACGCCGTCTTTAAATTGAGTGACACCGGCAATTAAGTTCACGGGTTCCGAAGTGCTTGTGCCGTTGATGAGCGTTCTTATTTCACTCTGCCTTGCAATGTGCGTTCCTCGGTCGTTGTTCCAAATGCGGGCAACAAATCGCTTGTCGGATAAATATTGAGTGGTATTTCCCTTGTTCAAGAGATAGACGATGCTATCCATTTCAAACAGCAGTTTACCGTCGAATTGACAAAGATTTTGGGCTGCGGTACCTTGATACGACCAATGCCACTGCAGGTAGTCGTTTAGATTGACAGACTTCGACCATTTTGCAGAACGAATGCCTTTGTCACTTCCAATAAAAATAGAATCCCCAACTACGGCAGAGGATAGTACCGGAATGGCGGTTCCATTGGGTCCGATATTGCTGTAACTATCGTTTATTTCATGAGAAATCAGATCTACCGTTAACAAACCGAAATACGTTGAAATCAGTGCCTGATCACCCTCGATGCAAATGTGAAGAATTCGTTTGTCCCCTTGCAGCAGTTTGGAATAGAAGCCTGGAACGTTTATTACTTGTCTGTCATTGACGAGTAAATCAATGTTTCCATCGTTGTAGCCTATAACTAGTGCATCTTGACTTTTGCTGTATGTGAGGGCGGTAACTTCAACGCCACTAAATCCTTCATCTTTGCCCAGTTTCTCCATGTCGCCATAATTCATCATTACGCGGAAAAAGCCTTGGTCTGATGCGGCATATACGTATCGTTGGGTGGATTCGCAAATTTTGACATCCTTATAACTCAGATGTGTTCTCCACTTGCCTGTTTGAATCAGCTGGCCCTGGGCATTGCCAATGAGTCCTAAAATCAATAGAGTTAAACTAATTAGATTTCTCATCGACGGTCGTATAAAAAATTAGTTAAAGGTGTATCGCGCTTCCAAACCGAAATCTGTGAGTGCGGTGTAGAATTGGTTTGCTACTTTTGGATCCATCACAACGCGATTGTATTTCAGTGCCAAATTGATTTTTTGATTCACTTGGTAGGTGATGCTTGGGCTGATGCGAATGTTTTTCATTCCGGCGGTGTATTTGTTGATATTCAAATCCACTTTGCGGATTACCGTAACATTGTCTGTCACAGAAACAGTTAGATCAAATCTGAAGTCATTGGGTATATACAACCAACGTCCGTTCCTTCGGAATGGCAATGTGAGCCCTGTTGTTCTGTAACCGGCGTTCAATTGGAATTCGTTGCTGCGCATTTCTGTCAAATTGAAGCTGGCTGCAAACAGTTTTAATGTGCGTGAGCGCTTGTATTCTGCACCAACAGTCCAATTGTTCTTGGTGGTTAAATTGACCCCAATCAAAGGATAGAAACCTTCGGTAATTGTTGCGTCGGCGATTTGATATTTGGGTGTAAGGTCTTTTCCAATCATAGCCACTTCGTCTGAGCGATATTTCAGGTTTTGGGTGTAATTTCCAATGCTGTAACGACCGGTGTAGGCATGTTTGATGTTGATATTACTGAAGTGATTTCCGAGGAATTTGATTTTGGTTAATCCGTTGTAATTGACATTCCAGTTGGGTAGGGGAATCGATGGGAAGCCACTTACGTCGGAATAGCCAGGGTATTTGCCAGCATAGGAGGCATAGAATGCGCCAACCAACACATCTTGAGAGTTTTTGCTGTATCCGATAGGGAATTTTGTGATTGTATCAATGCCATTGAATCCAAGTCGCTGCGTTGATAGCTTTTCCGCCGTGCTGTAACGATTGTTTAGGAATTGGTCAAATACCGGATTTGTATGGTTGTCGGTTCCCACAGTAACATCTTTCACAAAATGTGTTTTATAGAACCAACCGGTTACATTGAAATTTCCTGTCTGCGTTAAACCTTGGTCCATCCAGGCAAAGCCATCGTATTTGAAAATGGCCTGAGTTCCTACCGTCATGCTGCGTGAAAAATCCAATCGAATCCTAAAATTCTTAATGGGTTCCACGGTGATATTTCCGGATAAATTCTGGTTCTTATTGTTGCGATAGAAATTCGACTGTCTAGGATCTGTTTTCAAAGCACCCAAATCCGCGAGTTTGTAACGCAAATTGGGGTCTTGCAATCCCATAACAAACTTCAAACCGGGTTGCATGTGGTTAAAGTTGTTTCCAAAATAGTCGGGCTTGTAAGCAAATCCAGGCATTTCGGTATTTTCCTTTAATTGATAACTGAAGCTTGCATTTTTTAACATGCTCACCAAATTGCCGACAAATATTTTCGCTGGATTTGCCTTTTTGGTGGTTGGTGTACCTTTTTGCAGGGCATTTTCAAAAACTGGCGCTTCATCGCCCTCTTTCTTCACTGCCGTTTTGAGCTGTTTTGGCTTTTCTAGGTCGCGCAGCCAAGGAATTTGCTGATATAACTGGGTGAAATTCATTTGGCCCGCAAAGTTTATATCTTGGCCATTTTGAATTCTATTTCCCAAACTTGCAAATGCAGGTGGCGCCTGATTCCACTCATAACTTCCAGTATAAGTAACGGTACTTGTAATCCAGCGCGTCCACTTCATTTTGCTAAAAGGAAGTGTATAATTGGCATTTACGTTTTGATAAAATTTGGTAGTACGACCCAATGAGAGAAATTCTTTTTTCACGGAATCAATTTTGATTTCGTTGTCCAACCTGCCATAAGGTTCTTGAATCCTCGATGAAACGTTGGCGGTATAATTCAATTTCAAGTTCTCAGTAAGAGGAATGTTGGTGTTGAAATTTCTGAGAATGGTGAAATTCTTATCGAAAAGTCTTGGGTTAACCTGAATGAATTTGTTATTGTTTCTGGATTGTGATTCGCTATACAATCGGTTTGCTTGGATCTGTGTGCTGAAGCTCGATGGAATAAAGTTGAAGTTGAAGTCTTTGATGAGATTCAGTTTCTTCGATTTCATTCTGGCGAATGGTTTGATATACTTTGTTCCTTTTGAGAATGAATAGCCAATGGTTGCTTGTGTAGTCTTCAAAAAGTACTCTTCGATTTGTTGGTTTCTTCTTGAATTGTTCTGGTAGCTATATCCAAATACGAAATTCGATGGCGACCATGGTTTGGGGGCTTTCCCCATCGCACTAGCAACCCTCACGTTATTGAAGTTCAAACTGTACAGCGAGTTGTATTCTTCCGCTGCTTTTTTAACCGCAGCACGCGTAGTGGCATCGGCCAGACCCGACAAATAGCTTTGCATTTCTAAATCGGGGTTCAACGGGAAATATTTGGGTCTTACGAAACTCTCTGAGTAGCCAATATACATTGGTATGCTCACACCTGCTTTCTTTGGAAAGAACTTGCCGAGTTCGAGGTTCGATGCAATGTCGTAGTTTAAGTTCGTGCTCAAACTTCTATCGTTCAGCTTTTTATCTACATCGCCAAAACCGATAGTTCTCACTGTTCCACTCAAATTCAACTGGCCAAAATCTGCCAATTGCATTTGAACGTTTGCCAACGATGCCCAACCGCCTTTGTTTGCAATCTCCTTTACGCGCAATTCGTTGAACCAAGCTTCGAAACATTTTGGACTGGTTGAGTTGTTTTTTAGTCCAACCATCATCACGCGAAGATTGCTGACATCTGGAAGACCCATCACTGTGATTTTGCCTTTGCCCATGAATCGAATAAAAGGTGCAGTCATGGGCCATGCTGCATTCTGACGTACGATTTTGAGGTTGTACAATGAATCAAAAGGGATATCGATGAAGTTCTCGTCTGGCCAAATTGATTTATCCGCGTTGGCAGAATTCATATTCACAAACCCCCGAGTCAGTTTCAATGGGATTTCGTATTCGTAATAGTTTGAGGTAAGGTCGGTTCCAAAACGTATGAAAGCAGAAACTTCGCCATCGGCCACTGGATTATTCAAGCTTTCTTCGGCGTGAACAAACATTTGCATCCTCTTGTAGTTACGTGCGTCAAAGGTTGTTGTTTTGAAGGCTGCCCTAGAATCGCCGGCTTTCAAATCACAGACTTTCAACGATAGTGACTGTTCGTTTTCAAGTACGGTACCTAAGCTGGCCATGTTTTGGACCCTTACAATTCCTGGGGGTGAAACATAGGCTATGGGCAAACGTTTGCTGTTTTCTTCTATGTTAACCGTGCTTACAACGAATTTGGTGCCGTCGTTCGGATCTTGCGGTACAATTACACCAGGGGTCTTCAATGAGTTGGTGTATCGGCGCCAATCCGCTTTTACGATGTTGATATAACCCAATCTCAAAATGGCGGAATCATTAAAGCCCGTCATAATCATTCTCATGAAACGGATGCTTTTGAAATCACTGATATTTCCCACCGCTTTTTCGAATTCGCGAATCGGAATTTTTAATTGATACCAGGTGATGTCTCTTGATTTTCCATTGCGCAGTTTTACATTGTTTTTAACGATATCTGCAATGTAGTTTCGGCCCATTTGCATGTCCGCTGCGTTGATCTTAATTCGATACTGGAAATAGTCCTCGCTTTGATTCAACGTGAAATCGCGGTTTACATCTTCATCACTCGGCACAGGGGTAGAGGACTTGGGCATTCCGGCATACTTACCCGTGTATTGTTCATTGTTGGAGTTGCCTTGAGGTCCTTGAATTCTAGTGTAACGACCAATGACATCTGCATCTAGGCCATCAAAGAAACCATCCAAATAGTGTCGATAGTTATCGTTGCTGGGATCCTGATACGCATTTTGATAATATTTTGAAGATGTGCCGAAGTTGGTTGCGATGCGTTTTAGGAAGGACGTGTCGAAATGCAGTTTTTCATTTTCGTCGTCCATTCCATCCAAACCCACGTCTTGTGCTTTTAGAGTTCCGTTGTTGTTGTCGAATGCAAAGTTGATTTGAGGTCCTTCAGGAACAAATGCATAATTCGTTGTATCGATGGCATTGCTAGCTGTGGCTGACGATGGCAATCCGTTTTCAAACGATTTTCTACGATCTGGCAAAATGTCCTCGCTCACATTTCCCAATTGCAACAGGAATTCACCTTTTAAATTGGGGTTGTTCGACATAGGGTCTAGCATCCAAATTTCAATGTAATCTATGTTTGCTGCCTCGAAATCGTTTTGGTCGATCTTTCTCGTAATTCCCGCCCAACTCAATTCCGGATTGAGAAGATCTCCGTTTGCATCGACTTCATTCGGGTTGCTATTGAAGTTATACAAGCCTCTCATTTTGGGTCTGAAGAACAAATCCAATGTGGGAAGAATGGTAGGGGTACCTTGAGGGAAATTTCTTTGAGGAAACAACTCGCGTTGATCCACCTGTCGTTGGAATGGGTCGCTCAGTATGTTATCTACTCTCTTCTTGATGTTGTCCGGCATATCGGCATCGCGGTAGAAGAGGTTGTCGATTGTGTAGAAACTCAAGGCACCGTGGTGATTCATCCAAGAGAGGCGATCTCCATTTTTGGTGTCAGGGAATCGATCTTCTTGTTTTTGCGGTACCGCAGCGATGTACCAGTTGCTTACGGTTTTGACATCGTTTGTTAATTCTGCGGATTCAAAATCTTCCAGATTCGACACCCCGCGTTGGCCGCCTTGTGATTTGTGGTTGTGAGGGTAAATCTTGGCAATTTCGGCGTAAGCAGTGATGTTCGAAACTTCCTTTGTTTCAAGGAATGGAAGTTGATCGATCATTTTGGTGATAAATCGTGATTTCGAACTAAAGGCCATGTCCGCCCCAATGATTGTATTCAATAGGGGTTCTTCGTTGAAGTTGGTTTTGGTTGTTAACGGCCTTTCATACATGTGAAGTAGGGTCCCGCCCACCAATAATTTTTTGTTGAATTTGTGTTCTACACGACCGCCAACCAAAGTTTTTTGCTGGATATTGAAAAAACTCTGACCATTGGCGCTGGCTCTAATTTCAGCACCGCCTTGTAATAGACCTTGGTTGATGATGCGAACTCTACCCAATGCATAATCCACCTCATAATCCATTCCTTCAGTCAGGGGTCTACCGTTGGCGGTCACACGAACCGATCCACGTTGCAAGTTGGTAGTTCCAAGGAAAAGTTCTGCGCCGTTGCTGGATTTGTAACTTCCTTGCAAAAAGAATTTGTTGTGTTTTACATCTTGCTGCGCAAGCCATTTGGTGCTGTCATAAAGCGCGTCGTAGCAATAATATTCCCCTAGGTCGTTTCTGCCGTTGAATTGCTCCCGCAGATAATCGCCAAAGGGTTCAGTTACTGGGAAAATGATTCTGGCATATTGGGTGTTTACCGTTAAACCTTCAATTGCATCGAAAATACCGTCGGGTTTTGCTTCCTGTTGGCGGTTTAATTTATCCAGCCCAAGCACTCGAATCAAAGGATTTCCGTTGGCTAAGGTGGGGCAATTGGCTTTTCCGATAGGTAAGTAGTTGTAATCACCACCGGTGGTATCGTCGGCATAGAT
>DDYM01000036.1:36642-51594 GCA_002347985.1 Bacteroidetes bacterium UBA2234 | reverse complement strand
TTCATCATCAGACGCCACATGGGCAATTTTGTTCTGATGGTGTTTCCCTTCAACATTTTCAAAAACATCAACTTTTGGTTGCCTGGCGGGATGTCGCGAGAAAATTCTCCCACTTGATAAGTTTTGCCTTCGTAGGTGTATTCAAAAGCCACGGCAAGAATTTCGTCGTTATTAAGTGGTTGATTTAGAGATATATAGCCCAGTTGAGAATTGAGCGAGAATTCTTTGTCGGTTAACTGACGCGCGTAATTGAGCATGTCGAAATCAACTGTTTGCTCAAAGTAGGGGAGGTTCGCATAGATCTTGTCGATGGCCTGTCCAGTAAAGCGGGTGTTTGGATCCGCAGTGATGGTGGCATAAAGACTGTTCGCGGCGTTATCTGCGGCTGGATCAGGGGAAGATCCCAATGCGGGTCTGAAGGGTTTTGCTTCACCTAAATCTTGAAATGCGAGAATGTCTCTCGGCGTTTCCACGTTGGCATTCTTGTTTGTTACCCATACTTCAACACGGTTTACAATCACACCGCTAGCGATGATGGGCAAGTTCTCCAATGATTTGTTGTAATTTTCTCTGAAAAACTGGGAAAGGAAAAAGTGCTTGTTCTGATCGTAGTTGTCGGCCGTGATTTTGAACTCATTCATTTGAGCCCCGCCTTTCAATACCGTCTCGGTGCTTTGTCCTTTGTTTTGGCTAAACACAGTTTTCACTGTTGTCTTACCAAATTGCATCGTATTGGAGAAACCGAACAAATTGTTCGCGGGTTTGATCAACTGGGTGGGTAGGTTGAGGTTTACATTTCCCGCCTGAACATCTTTCAAGATTCCATCAGGTTTTCCTTTCCATCCGAGGTTGGTCTGGTTGTCGAATTCAAAAGCCGCTTCAGTGTCGTAATTGATTCCCAACTTTACAAATTCTCCTACGCTACCATTGGCACTAATTTGCATTTGTTGATCAAAAACGGGAACGAAATATTTCTGCTGTCGCTTGGAGAAATTGGGATTTCTGTTCACATTCATGCTTCCTCCCAATTTTACCATCGCCGAACCATTTAGCTGAAAATCAACACCCCCTTCACCAAAAATCTTGGAAACGGTGGGGTTGTTTAATTCCGCTTTGATTAAATCCGTTACACTTTTATTATTGCCACCCAGAGAATAGGCGCTTTGGGTTTTGCCGCGGAAATACTTTTCATTTTCAATTTTAGATTGTTTTTGAAAGTACTCGGTTACCGACATGCTTTCACCGGTTGGGTAGCTGAGAGAACCTAAATTCCTAAAACCTTCGTATCGATTTGCCCTTGCGTTATAGCGCCATTCGGTTTTGACGGGGTTTTCCAAATCAACATGGGAACCCGCGCTTCCGTTTTTTTGGAGGCGATAGCGAAGACTGTTGGTGTCTGTCTGACCGAAAAGTGGATTGCCAATTACCGCCAATAAAATCAACAGCATCGCACCGAATGTTGCACGCAGAATACGTGCGGTTATGGATTGACCATTAAATCTCATTCTGTTAAACTTCTAAACGTTGCGTAGCGGTATGGCGAATAGGCGTTTGCTTAATTTGCGAACTTGCAAGTTACAATATTTTCAATGAATTTTTAATCAATTCTTCGATGGTGGCTGTGCCTCCCAAATCCTTGCTTACTTTCATGAGCGCTTTTTCTGCGTTGGCCTTCACATAACCCAGTGTTGTAAGGGCAGACAGGGCCTCGCTGAAGTTGTCGCTCACCCCAGAAAGCGCTCCCAATCCCATGGATTTTTTCCCCATCATTTTGTCGCGCAGCTCCAAAACGATTCGTTGAGCACTTTTTTCACCGATTCCTTTGATGCTTTTCAGGAGTCCAACATTTCCGTTGACAATCGCTGCGGCCAAATCGTCTGGTTCTAAACTACTTAGCATCAACATAGCTGTGTTATTTCCAACCCCAGAAACTGAAGTTAGCATGCGGAACATATGTCGTTCGTCTGGGTCGGAAAACCCAAATAAATGCATTGATACAGGACTTTGATTTTCAACTTTGAATAACAAATCAACGAACAATCTCGCAGTTTTATGGCCTTTGATTTTCTCGTAGGTTGTTAGGCTGATCGCAGCAATATATCCCAAGCCTTGATTGGAAATAATCACATGCGTGGGGTTTAATGATTCAATTGAACCTTCTATGAAATCGTACATTTTGTTATCTCGTTTGGTATTTTCGTTTGCGATAGATATTGTTGGCTAAGCCAAAAATCATCATACTTAACAACGGCGCAATGATGTTAAACCATTGCCAATAAGCGTGTTCAAGGCGCGTTTTTTCGCTATCTAATAACCTTAAAGTCTTTTCTTTGGCTCTAATTTCAATCAGTCCATTGTCGTCGATTAAATAGTCGATACAATTCAACAAGAATTTCTTGTTTGCAAACGTTGTTTTGGTAAACCTATCGTATCCCGTTGGGTAAATTCCACCCCTTCCGCTCACGCCGTTTCGCATAATATCCCCGTCTGCAATTACAACCATCTTGCTCTCTCCATTGGGAAGAAATGCAGAACCCGTATAGTGTTTTTGGTAAATAAAAGGCGATTGAAATTTGCCTTCCATCAACACGCCTGTCAATCGGCTGCCACCTCTCAAAGTGTTTCTGAATCGGTCGTCCCTGGATTGCATGTAAGCGTTCTCCAAGTCAACATTTGCAGGTGCTTGAATGGTTTTGGTATATGGGCTGCTGCTTAATAAGGGAGTGACATTTAAATCCGTTTTTGATTTGGCAACCAAAGTTGCTGGGAACTGACCCCATACTGGGCCAACGTTTTTGTTGATGATGTGGGGTGAGCTAACCGACATAAATACGGGGAAGTAGTAGAAGTCGATCATTTCCGGACGGTTGCCCACGGGAATCGGAATTTGATTGCAATTCGCATCCATCAAAAGTGTAGATTCCATTTTTACGCCATAGTGAAACAAGGATGCGTTTATGTTCTCCAATTGATTGTCCATTGCAGCAATGGAACTGTTGGTTTCAAAACTATCAATCTCAACATGCACTGGATCTATCATCCAAATGACTTTTCCGCCCTTCAATAAAAACTGGTCTATCAAATACAACTCTGAAGGAGAGTAGTCTTTCGCCGGCTTAATAACCAATAGCAAATCGTTGTTGTTCAACCGCTGTTGTAAACTACTAATCAGTACGCTTCCCATTTCTTCTGGGTTACTCATTGATTTTAGTTTTTCGATGAATGGCTCGGCAGATTTAGGGTCGGCCACGTTAATATTGAGCGCCGAAACATCGTAGTATTTACCCAATTCCGCAGCGAAATCTCCCACGCGATTGTCTATCATTTCGCCAGAACCATCCGCCACGGCAATCTTCTTCGGTTTCTCTAATGTGCACTGCCTCAATCCGTTGGCGATTTCGTATTCCACGTTGTCAATGGCCCGTTTGATGTTATTGTCCGCGTCTAATGCCACGTCGTGTTCGTAAAAATTGATCGCTACGGTTTTGCCGGCGTACATCATTTCTGCGCCAGGAATGATATTCTTGATGGTTGTGCTGTTGCCTCCCTCTCCGTCAATATCACGTTGATGCATTACGCCACGCTGGTTAAAATCATCGAGGATGCCACTGACCTCCGAAAGCTGTTTTCCCTCAAATGGGTCGATGATTTCAATTTCGATTTTCCTGCCACTGAGTTCGCGAAATTCGTAAGCTACGTCGCGGATTTCGTTGCGGAGGTTTTTGAATCGGGCCGACATATCACCGTCAAGATATAGGCGGAAGTAGCACTTTTCTTTCAGTTCCTTGCTCAGTTTTTTGCTTGTTTCGCTCAGGGTATATCGTTTTTCCTCCGTTAAATCGATGCGCAAATAATAGAAATTCCCGAGGATGTTTGCCACGATAATTATCACCACGAGGGTGGTGAATTCCAAGATGGATTGAATGCGGTTTCCGTACTTTTTCATCACCATTTTCTGCTTTCAAATGCCATTTTCGTTGCGCCCAGGAAGGTTGCAATGAATCCAAAGAAATAAATTACATCACGGGTGTCTAATACGCCACGACTTATTGATTGATAATGGAAGTCAAGACTAAACCATTCTAAGCTTTTGCCGATGGCGTCTAGGGCTTTGATATCTCCCAAAAGACTCAATACGCCGTACCAGAAAAAACACAATACCATAGAAATGATCAACGAAACGATTTGGTTGTCTGTCAATGAACTGGCAAACAATCCGATACTTGCGTAACTAGCTGCCAATAGGATTAATCCAAAATAGGATCCCATTGTAGCACCTACGTCAGTGCCCTGAAGTGGGTCGGCAAGTTGTTGAATCGTATAGTAATAGAACAGAGTTGGCAAAAGGGTAAAAACAATCAACGCAACCGCCGCGAGGTATTTACCCAGCAAAATCGATAGGTCACTTACTGGACGGGTGGTTAAAATTTCAATGGTGCCCAATCTTCTTTCTTCGCTGAGGCTTCGCATCGTAATGGCGGAAACCAAAAAGATAAGGATATAAGGAGCGATATTGAACATCACCTGTAGACTTGCAACGCCTAGGTCGAGGACGTTATTTCCCTTGATAATCCACATGAATAATCCCGTGATGGCAAGGAAAACTCCCATCACGATGTAGGCAATGAAAGAGCCCAAGAAACTGCGAATTTCCTTTTTAAATACTTCCCACATGGCTGGTTAAATTTCTGAAGATGGTTTCAAGACTGTCGGTTGGTGATGTGTTTTTCAAGCCTTCGAGAGAGTCGTCCGCAACGATTTTGCCTTTATTAATTAAAATTACCCTGTTACACATAGCTTCTACTTCCTGCATGATGTGCGTACTTAGAAGAACGGTTTTTTCGCTGCCGAGATTTTTGATCACATTTCTAATTTCAACCACTTGGTTTGGGTCGAGTCCGGAAGTGGGTTCATCCAAAATAAGTACTTTGGGGTCGTGAATGAGCGCTTGCGCAAGGCCAACCCGTTGCCTGTATCCTTTCGAAAGCTGACCAATTTTCTTATTTCTTTCTGGTCCCAATTGTGTTAATTCGATGGCCATTTCCAAGGCCTTTTTGGTGTTTTTCACCCCGGCGATCCCTGCTGCAAATAATAAATATTCAGCGATATACATGTCGAGGTAGAGAGGGTTGTGTTCCGGTAGGTATCCTACCAATTTTCGCACTTCTAAACTCTGTTCCACTAAATCCAAGCCGCAAACCGACGCATCGCCAGATGTGGCCGGAATATAGCCGGTTATAATTTTCATGGTGGTTGATTTTCCGGCTCCGTTTGGACCCAAAAATCCTACAACCTCTCCTGATGGAATGGAAAATGAAATACTGTCTAATGCCAGTTGCTGGCCGTATTTCTTCGATAAATTGTTAACTTGAATGCTCACAGAAAATACAAAAATAGTTGAATCGGATCAACCTTTTATACTCTGTATAACGATGAAGACACTTCTTCTATTCTAATTTCATAAGAATATCTTCTGCGCTTGCTTTTGCTGTAGCGGGAACGACCTCTGCGATAGGAACCCCGACGTTTTTTGCCGTGGTAAGAAGAGGCAGGCATTTGAAACAAATTGGAAGCGATCAAAAGTGTATCGCCTTTGATATTTTCATTGGGGAAATCAATGACAGCAGCAGGGTTGAGTGGCCTGCCAAGAAATCGAATTTCAAAGTGCAAGTGAGGGCCTGTACTGTGTCCGGTGGATCCCCCAAGTCCAATTAGTTGGCCCGCATTTACCAATGTGCCAGGTCGATGTTCCAATTTGCTCAGGTGACCATAGAGCGTTTCTAAGCCGTTGTAATGCCTGATTACAACGCAATTGCCATAGCCGTTGTAGTATTTGCTCATGCGAATAACACCATCAAACGCGGAATAAACAGAGTCCCCGGTTCGAAGTTGAAGGTCGATGCCGGTATGCGGTCTGCCATGTCTCCAGCCAAATGGAGAATTGGTTCTACCATAAATGGGCATCGCGAAATCGCAATCCATATCTAAAATATTAATGGGAATGGTTTCTTGCAATTTTCGCAAATCAAATCGATAAGCATCCACGTGCATCGTGTCCCAAAAAGCATAAAAATCATATTCGGGCAACATGCCTGGGATGATGAATTCCCCCTCCTCGTAATAATAAGTTAGGGTATCGTCGCTTTGTTCCCACAGTGAATCTTGAATGATCCAATCCCCGTCGTCTTCGCCGTAATCTTCCTCTTCGTCGTCTGTTTGAGCGATCGCGAAATTGCTGCAAACGAGCATCATCGCAAAGACAAAAGTCTTAGTCCAAAGTAACCAATGTTTGGGCTTGATGTGCATCGAGTAAGATTTGAGATTTGAGTGCTTCGATTGAATCGAACTTCTGCTCATTTCTCAAATACTGTACCAAAAACAGGGTGATATGCTCGCCATATATGTTTTTGTCAAAATTAAACAAATGCGCTTCGATGCTAATATTTTCGCCATCCACGGTGGGTCTTACGCCGATGTTACAAACCATTTTGAAACGTTTGTTTTCCACCAAACAGATGCCAGCGTATACGCCAAATGAGGGGATGAGTTTGTAAGGGTCGTTTAGGTGGATATTGGCGGTAGGAAATCCAATCGTTCTGCCCAATTGTTTTCCATGAATCACCGTACCGGTGAGTTGGTATGGTCGTCCAATGAGTTGATTTGCTTCGTCTAAATCTTTGTTTGATAGCGCTTTGCGAATTCGTGTGCTACTTACAGCGATCTCGTCGATTGTAGAAGCCGGAATTTCCTGAACGGCGAAATTAAACGGCTTGCTGAGTTGCACTAGGGTGTTGAAATCGCCACTTCTATTGATTCCAAAGTGGTGGTCGTAGCCGATGACTATGGTATGAACGTTGAGTTGTTTCACCAGAATGTCTTCCACGAAAGCTTCGGGCGACAACTGAGAAAATTCTTGGGTAAATGGCAGAACCAAGACGTAATCTATGCCTAGGGCAAATACGGCATCCGCTTTTTCTTCGATGCTCGAAAGCATTCGGAGTTCGCGGTTGTTGGGTTCTACAACGAGTCTAGGGTGGGGGTGATAGGTGATTAATAAGCTTTGGGTATTTTGTTCCTTGGCCAGGTCAACCACGTGCTTTAGTACTTTTTGATGACCCAGATGAACGCCATCGAAAGTCCCTTGGGTGATAACTAAGGGCGAACTTTTGGGGACATCGGAGGGATTTCGGTAGAGAGACGTGGTCATGGAAAGTGCAAATTTCGGTAAAATATCCGCTGAGAGTTCTCGTTCTTAAACTAAATTTGTTGCTCATGCCCAAACGCTTACTGATTTTATTGTGTGTGCTGGCCTCGGCCAAGGCCTCGGCCCAAGCCGGATCGCAAGGCGTTTTTCGGATTTTGGATGTTCCAATGCATAGCAAATCATTGGCATGGTGCGGCTATTTGATATCTCAACCCTCATCAGACATCCTTCAAACCACCAACAATCCGGCATTGCTATCAAATGAACATCGTTTCAAAGCAGGACTTAGTGCGGGTACCATTCTCCCTGGAGTTTTTTCTGCCAATGCGGCCTTCGGAATCGGAAACGTTTTGCTTGCAAAAAAGAAGATTTCCCTGCAGGGGTTTGCGCAGCACATCGATTACGGCAGTATGGATGGTTATGACGCCGGCGGAAATCCAACGTTGAAATTGGTGGCCAATGAAACCAATATCGGAATGGGTGGTTCTATGGCGCTTTCTTCTCAGTTGAGGTTCGGTGCCCAGTTGGGAATGGTTTATAGTATTCTTGGGCCCTATATCTCCAATGGCGTGTATTTAAATCTGGGGCTAAATCACATAAAAAAAGATTCAACACTTTCAGCAGGATTGCTTATCAAAAACATAGGTACACAAGTGATGAGCTATCGTGATGCAGGCAGAGAACCGTTGCCATTTAATATCCAAGCGGCCGTTGCCATCATGCCCAAACACATGCCCCTGAAATTTCATTTGGTGGCACATAGTCTTCAAAAATGGGATTTGACGTATAATCAATACCTCAACAGCAACGGGCAGATCGACATCAATGGTCAGACCGTTGTGCCAACCGAAGCGAAGTTTGCAGAAAAGTTGGGTCGACATCTAGCGATTGGGACAGAATTGGCCTTGGGTAAGAATTTTGGCATCTACATCGGCTATAGCCAACAGCGTAGAAAAGAGATGATTACTGATGTGAGGCGGGGAACGGCGGGTTTTGGCTGGGGCTTGAAGTTCAAAATGGCCAAGTTGGATATTACGTATTCCAGCGCGAGTTATTTCAGCAGTCAGAATTCGAATATGTTCTCCATCATCATAGACCCCAATCGGTTTTCCAAGAAGCGGTCNNTGAGTTAAAGCACAATCCTTGTCGCGGAATTCCTGAGTTATAAAAGAAAGTGGGACAAGCAAAAATCAATATCGCAATAGACGGTTACAGCAGCTGCGGGAAAGGGACGTTGGCAAAAGCGCTGGCATCGGCCTTGAATTATGTTTTTATCGATAGCGGTGCGATGTATCGCGCAGTGACTTTGTATTTGATGCGACATGGGGTTGATTTGGATGATTTGCCTCAAGTAGAGCAAGCGTTGACTCATGTGAAAGTTGCGTTTGAAATGGACGATTCTGGGGTCTCTTTTGTGACGTTGAACGATGAAAACGTAGAGAATGAAATTCGTTCCATTGCGGTAGCATCGAAAGTGAGTGAAGTGGCAAAAATCCAGGCGGTGCGTGATAAGTTGGTCTATTTACAGCAGCAAATGGGAGCAAAAAAAGGAGTTGTCATGGATGGCCGCGATATCGGAACCGTGGTTTTTCCTGATGCGGAGCTCAAGATTTTTATGACAGCCTCTGTTGAGGTGCGGGCCCAACGTCGTTTTGCCGAGTTGGTGGCCAAGGGTGATGTGGTGACGTTTGAGGAGATTTCGGAGAATTTAAAGCATCGCGACAATGTGGATTCTTCAAGGGAAAATAGTCCGCTTACCATGACCGCTGATTATCGGGTTTTGGACAATTCTGACATGGATAGAGATGCGCAATTTGCACTGGCGATGGCTTGGGCGGACGAGGCGATTGCGGCCAATTTGCAATTTTAAATATTAGATTAATTGGTTCACGGAATTTTGTTCCGTATCTAGACAAAATCCGTTGATATCTTGAGAATAACGTTTGGTTTTGATTTTGTTATTTCGCTGTTATTATGAATCGTCAGAAAATTGTTGCGGGTAACTGGAAAATGCATAAAACCTTGGAAGAGAGCCAAGCGTTAATTACCGAAGTAAGAGGAATTGTTAGAGATGAATATCGCGGTGAAGGTAAAGTTGTTTTAATCCCAACATTTTTGGCGTTGCCGTCTGCCGTTCGATTGCTTGAAGGAAGCGGCTTGTTGGTGGGGGCTCAGAACGCACACCAGGCCGATCAAGGGGCATTTACGGGTGAGATTTCGGCAGGAATGTTGAAATCGTTGGGTGTTCAATACTGTTTGGTCGGTCATTCAGAGCGCCGTCAGTTCTTTGGAGAAACCAACGAAGTCTGTGCGTTGAAAGTAAAGTCTGTGATTCGCCACGGAATGAAAGCCATTTTTTGTATTGGTGAAACCTTGGAGCAACGTGAAAGCAAGCAGTACTTTAGAGCAATTGAAGAGCAAATTGTTCAAGGATTGTTTCATTTAGATCGCAAAGAATTTGCGGAAGTGGTTATAGCGTATGAGCCGGTTTGGGCAATCGGAACGGGTTTGAATGCATCCCCGGAGCAGGCACAAGAAATTCATGCCTATATCAGGAAACTTTTGGCCAACCAATACAATGAAGAAATCGCTTCAACAACTTCAATCCTATATGGTGGAAGTGTGAAGCCAGAAAATGCTGCGGCGTTGTTTATGCAAGCCGATATTGATGGCGGATTGATTGGTGGGGCAAGTTTAAAGGCCCGCGACTTTATTGATATCGTGAAAGCGATGCGATAACCTGTCGGCCCTTCAATAAATTGACAGCTCACAATGAAACGCAAGTTGGTGCGTTATTTGTAATCTCACCCTGATGATAAAAAAACTCTGCTTTATCCTACTTTCTGTTTTTGCGCTGAAATTGACCGCCCAAAGTGGAAGTTTTAGTCCTGTGCCAGCTACGTTTATTGCGGAGTTTGAGACGTTTATCAATCGCCCGGGTGATAAGAATCTGACCAAGAACTTTAATATTTTTAAGGAGAATTGGGAAATGGGCAAATTTTCGCCCAGTCAACAAAAGTTTATCATCGATATTTCAAATCAAATGTTGGCCGAAAAAATGGCCGTTCAACCGCATTTTGAATTGTTTATCGCCACTGTAGCGGCATTTTTGCAAAACAATTTGCCTGATAAAGTACTCGTTCAATGGCAGGGTATCACCAAGTCGCTGCTGGGAAATTCCAACAAAGAGTATTTAGAATTCCTTCAAACCACAACCAATTTATTTGCCGATAAAGTTATTTATAAATCGGGGACAGCCGTTTGGAGCGTGGACACCTTGGATTTTGATCTGTTTTATAAAAACGAAATCGAAATTCGCTTTGGAGAAGTCGCGCTTACCTGCACTGGATTCATGGATAAAATGGTGATCAGTGGCACCAAAGGCGTTTATAAGCCATTAAAGAATGTTTGGGTGGGTGATTATGGGACCGCAGATTTCAAACGATGCCTGCCAACAGAATCGGCTTGGGTTAAGTTTGGGAAATATCGCTTGAACATGGATCAGAATATCTATTCGGTGGATTCTGCGCAATTGGTCTACGGTAGGTATTTCAAAACACCGGTCTGGGGTAAGTTTACCGACAAATTGAGTACGGCAACGGATTCCTTAAAAGTAAAGAAATCGGGGTTCCCACAGTTCAATTCTTATGATAACGAATTGCTGGTGAGTGGAATCGTGGGTGATGAGTCTTTCTTCAGGGGAGGGTTTTCGATGCAGGGACATTCGATTACTACGGCCACAGCCAATGGCAAGCCATCGGTGATCGATGTGTTCTATAAGGGCAAAAAGAAAGTCACTCTCAAGAGTAAATCGTTCAAAATTCAAGATGGCATCGCGGGGACATTGCAAAGTGAATTCACAATGTATTTGGACAGCGTTACCACCATCTATCATCCTTTTGTGAAGGTGAATTTTATCTTCAAGGACAATAAACTCATTATCGATAGGGGTGAAGAAGGGTTGATGCGTGTGCCTTTTCAAGACAACTTTCACAACGTGAATATTGATGTTCAGCAGGTTCGTTGGATTGTGACGGAGCCATTTGTTGATTTCGACAACGTGAACAATGAGATGGAGGCCAGAATTTCATCCGATGATTTCTTTCGCGATATCCTTTACAATCGATTGCAAGGCCCTTTGAGGTCGCACCCGCTGGAAGGTCTTGTGGCTTACTATAACAGACAGCCCGAAGATCCCATCGCCAAGCAGATGGAAAAGGAAATCAAAAACTTGATGCTGTCTAAGGATCCCGCCGACAAAGCAAAATTGGATGCCAAGCTCAAACAATTGCAAGCACAGAAGGCCAAAACACGTGAGTTCTATAAAGCAGAGCAACGCATCAAATTTTCATTGGATGATTATGCGTTTTTTCAAAAAACACAGAAAGAACATTTGGTAGTTCCGTTTTTGGAATTGCATGATCAAGGCTTTATCAACTATTCACAAGATCAAGACAGTGTTACCCTGTTGCCAAAAGCATTTCGATATGTGCAAGCTCACCAGAAATCGAGGGATTACGATGTGATTCGTATCTCTTCCATCATTGGAAAACGGTCCAATTTTACGTTGAATTTGCTGAGCAATGAAATGAATTTGGAAGGGGTTTCTAAGTTTTTCTTCTCGGATTCTCAAAACGTAATTGTAGTGCCCACGGAGCAGCAAGTGACATTAACCAAGAATCGGGGTTTGCGCTTTGGCGGACAGTTGAGGGCAGGTAGATTTGATTTTTACGGCAAAAAATACGTTTTCAATTACGGCCAATTCAACATTGCGATGTCGGCCGTGGATTCATTGCAAATGTATTTTCCAGATTCTTCAGGACGCAGATTGGTGCCAATCAAATCCGTATTGAGGAATGTGAGTGGGACGTTATACATCGACAAGCCGAATAACAAATCAGGGAATAAAGATTATCCAGAGTATCCCATCTTTGTTTCGGATAAAGGGAGTGAGGTATTGTATGATAAGCCGCATATTCATGGCGGGGCATACGAAGGCGATAAGTTTAAGTTTGTGGTGGATCCTTTCACCATAGACAGTTTGGACAATTTTACCATCGCGGGTTTGCGATTCGATGGTAATTTTATTTCTGATGGCATTTTTCCTGAATTCAGGCATTATGTAACCATTCAAAAAGATTACTCATTGGGTTTTATCAAACACACGCCTCCAGGTGGATACTCGATGTATCGCGGCAAGGGGTTGGGTGATATGACCATGAATTTGAGTGAAGAGGGTTTTTATGGCACGGACGGTACAATCAGTTACCAAGGGTCGAAAAGTGAGTTTTCCAAGATATTATTATTGCCAAAAAAAGCGGTGGGTGTGTTGAATCGATATGATTTAACCGAGAATACCAAATTCCCTGAAACCCATGCGGTGATGGCAAATATGGAGTGGAACCCTTATCAAGATGAATACAAAGTCACCAATGGTGCAACGCCAATCAAAGTGTTTAAGGTGGGTCATGATTTCACGGGTACGATGACCCAGTCGCCGAGTGTGATGAAGGGCAACGGGACTTTGGCGTGGGAACAGGCCAGATTTACGAGTGCGGAACAGGTATTCGGTCCAAAAAAGACATCGGCCAAGCAAGCCAGTTTACAGATCTATGCGGCCGATTCGTCGCGCATGGCATTTGAGACAAGCAACATCAATGGAACGATGGACTTTAATACTCGCATTGGAACATTTACCAAGAACGAGGCAGGTTCAATGACCAAGTTTGATTACAATATGTATCAGACCAATCTAACGGATTATAAGTGGGATATGGACAAGAAGATTATTCAGGCCAGGGTGGGTCCATCCTTGGCCGGTCAGACCCCAATTTTTGCGAGCACTAACCCCACGCAAGGCGGTTTGAGTTTTGAGGCGAAGAAAGCGGATTATAGTTTGGTGGATTATACCCTTAAAATTAGTGAGATTCCTTACATCGACATTGCTGATTCTAGATTGTTCCTGAAGGATGGTAAGGCAACGGTGAGAGCCAATGCTGATATGGATCATTTGGATAGCACACGGTTGTTGGCTGGCAGGGATAATAAGTTCCATGAAATTTATAAGCTCAGGGTTAAGGTATACGGGAAGAATAAGATTCGAGGCAATGGTTATTATCAGTACGTGAATAGCAGAGGTGGTAGGCAAGAGTTTTTCTTGGATAGTGTAATTGTGAACGACAATCAGCGCGTAGAGGGGGTGGGCAAGATTGCGGAGGAGAGCAACTTTACTTTGGAGACCAAAATTGGATACAAGGGCTTTGCTCAGATTGAAAGCACAGAGAAGTTGATTCGCTTTACGGGTTATGTGAAGCCACTACATACATTTAAGAATATTTATCCATCGGCTTGGATTCGATTCGATAATCGTGTGGATCCAAAAGACGTTGTCTTGGATATGAGTGATCCGCGCGACAAAGACAATAAGAAGCAATATGTGGGATTGTTTGTGGCCAACGATTCTAGTCACGTGTATCCTTTGATGTATTCATGGAAGCGCAGGTATTCCGACGATGATGTTACGAACGATACGGGGATTTTCTACTACGATCACAAGACGGAGAGTTTCTACGCCGGTAGTAAGTCGAGGTTGCGCGATGGCGGCTTGAAAGGCAGTTGGATTCAGTTCAATGAAAAGGATCATTCCATACACGCGGAGGGGCCCTTAGACTTTGGATTGGAGACGCCCAATATTCACTTTAAGAATGCGGGTACGGCAGATTTGTATCGAGGGGATAGTTCGTTTGTCTTTAACATGGCGATGATGTTGGATTTCCCGATGCCTCAGGACTATGTAACGGCATTGGTGGCTTTGATCAACGAGAACGGCGGGACTACTTCATCGGTGAACACGGACTTCTTTAAGCGGTGTTTGGGCGAGATGATGGAAAATGAGAAGAGCGCACGTCAGGCCTTGGCGAACTTGGAGAAGAATGGCGAATTGACAGGCAAAGATGAGGCGAATTATGCCTTTGTGTTGAGCGATGCGACATTCCGTTGGGATAGTAAAATGCGAGGAATGTACTGCGATGATATCGTGTCGGTGGCCAGCATCGCAGGGAAGCCTATCAACAAGAGTTTGAGGGCAACGATGTTGTTGGAGCACAAGCGGAGCGGTCAGAACATGTATATGTATTTGGAGCTTGGGGCTAAGGACTATATCTATATCAATTTGACGAAAACGGTGGCCAATATTTATTGTTCGGACGAGAAAATGCAGGGTGTTTTGGCTGCTACGATGAGCAAAATTAAGGCTGAAGGATTCTATATCAGACCGGCAACGGAACGTCAGGCTGAGAAGTTTATTCGTCGTTTTGAGGAATAAGAAAACGTAATTTTTGTTTTGATGTAATTAGCGGTTGATGGGTGATCTGCCCGAGGGATTGCTATTGGCACTGGCTTAGGGATATTTCACATCCGTTAGGTGGAGGCCTTGGGCCGGCGCGGACGCGCCGGCCTCACTTCTTGAACCGCCTGCGAAAATGGCTTCAAAATTGGCAGGTGAGATTTTCCCTTGCCCAACTTCCACCATCGTTCCTACCAGCGCCCTCACCATATTTCGAAGAAATCGATTTGCCTGAATCTTAAAAGTGTATCCCGCTTCAGTGGTGGTCCACTCGGCAATAAAGACTTCACACACGGGGTTGTTGTTGGGGATTTCTCCTTTGCAAAAGGCTTGAAATGCGTGTTTTCCAATGAGGGTTGAGGCACATTGATTCATTGCGGCCACGTTGAGTTCTGTGGAAAGC
>DDYM01000036.1:0-36584 GCA_002347985.1 Bacteroidetes bacterium UBA2234 | reverse complement strand
TGTTGGGTAGCATCTTGTTGAGTCGGATGTCTAAATCAACAGGAATCGTGTCCGGGCCATCAAAATGAGCCACGAAATAACTCGCATGGACGCCGGCATCGGTTCTTCCGCAACCCATCGTTTCGATCGGTTGGTTACAGACCTGACTCAGTGCCTTGTCGATTTCACCCTGAACGGTAATCGCATTGTTCTGAACTTGCCAGCCCCCAAAAAGGGTGCCTTCATAGGCCAATTCAATTTTATAACGCATTTTACAAATTCTCGTAAATGATCGCGCAGCCTTGTCCAACCCCGATGCACATGGTTGCCAAGCCATATTTTAACGACTTATTGCGATTCATGTGATGCAAGAGTGTGGCTGAAATTCGAGTTCCAGAGGCCCCCAAGGGGTGACCAATGGCGATACTGCCCCCGTTGGGGTTCACGATGCTCCGATCGATGCCGAGGGTTCTCATGCTCGCCAATACTTGTGAAGCGAAGGCTTCGTTGAGTTCGGCAACGGCTAGGTCTTGAATGGTGAGCCCCGCATTCTTTAATGCTTTTTGCGTGGCTGGAACAGGTCCGATACCCATAATGCTTGGGTCAACACCGGCTGCACCGATTCCTGCAACGCGTGCCATAGGGGTTAGGCCCAATTGCTTTACCATTTCTTCCGAGGCCAAGATACAAACTGCGGCACCATCGTTAATCCCGGAGCTGTTTCCTGCGGTTACAGATCCTCCTTCTTTGAAGGCGGGTTTGAGCGATGCAAGGACGCTTACTTCACTCAAGCGAGGATGCTCATCGGTATCAAACAGCATTGCATCGCCTTTTTTCTGGGGAATTGGTACGGCTGCAATTTCTTGGCTGAAAAGACCGGCTGCTTGCGCATTTTTCCAGTTGAGTTGGGTTTCATAGGCAAACAAATCTTGATCTTCACGGGAAATATTGAATTGCTGGGCAACATTTTCGGCGGTTTCACCCATAGAAAAAGGATGATACATTTTCGCCAATGTCTTATTCGTAAATCGCCAGCCAATGGTAGTGTCGTAGATTTCTGGAGTTCTAGAGAAGGCGGACTCTGCTTTGGCCATTACGAAGGGCGCACGCGTCATGCTCTCAGTGCCTCCAGCCAAGACCAAATGGGCTTGTCCAGATGCAATCGACATAGCGCCATTCATGATGCTTTGCAATCCGCTAGCGCACAAGCGGTTGACAGTGTAACCTGGTACTGAAGTGGGGATACCGGCCATCAAGGATGCCATTCTCGCCACATTTCGGTTGTCTTCGCCGGCTTGGTTTGCCGCTCCCAAAATTACCTCGTCTATGGCGGCAGGGTCGATGTTGGGATTTCTGGCTAAAATCGATTGAATTACATGGGCTGCGAGATCGTCGGGTCTAATTGCGGCCAGTGTGCCACCAAATTTGCCAACGGGCGTTCTCAAAATGTCAATCACATAAACCGGTGTCTTCATGTTGCAAAATTCAACAATTTCATTGATTACGCATCGGTAAATTTTATATTTGCCACTTTATGCAGCTACGGCGTTCGATACGAGGGTTGAAATTCTTAAACCAAACGATGGCCTTGCTTTTGTTGCTGCTGATTCCTGGACTTTCGATTTTACAAGTCGCTGCCTACAAATATCAACGACATCTGTTGAAGTCACAGCTGGAAAAAGAATGGGTTTCTCAAATGGGAGAGACGCTGTTTTTGCCAAATACAGATGAATTCTCTGAAATTCAATCGGGAGATGAAATTGAGTTGGGCGGTAAGAAATATGATGTCATAACAGTTGCAAAAGTTGAGTCTGGATACCGTGTCTTGGCTTTTGAAGACAACGTGGAGAAAATGCTGGAGTCGCATGCCTCAGATATTTCAGCGTACCCCGTTTCAAAAAACAATCAGAAATCAACAGGCGTTTGGTTTTCCAAAGTAAAATGGGATGTTCCAGGAGATGCCAATCATTTATTTTCATTGACGTCAACTGACCTCGGCGCGATTGGGTTTGTCTCTGCCTTTCTTCCCGATGTCTTTTTCGATGTAGATTCCCCACCGCCAAGATTATTTTCTTAATCCGTTTAGAGGAAATTGATCAGACTGTCTATTGTCCGATTTCCTCGGTTACATTTATCTCGGGCCCTGTATTTGGGCTAGAATTCAACCCGCGCTCACCTTAAAAGGGAGCCAAGTTTAAACAATTAAGAAAATGAAAAAAACAATGTTAGCAATTGCTGTTACCTGCTTGATGGGCATGGTGTACGGCCAAGAAAATCGCTCGCCAAAGGCCGATGCGAATAAAGAAAGTTCTATAGATACTTCAGATGTTGAATCTTTTGAGGAGGTGTTGGTTTCGTCTCAGCGATTTGCGCAAAAGCGAAAAGATTCTCCCAGACAAATTGAGGTTGTTGGCGCCAAGCGATTGGCGGAACTTCAGCCAGCAACACTCGGAGATGCTCTGATCAATACCGGTCAGGTATTTGTGCAAAAGAGTCAAATGGGTGGTAGTTCACCCGTTTTAAGAGGTTTTGAAGCTTCAAGGGTATTGATGGTGATAGACGGGGTAAGGGTAAACAATGCAACTTATCGCGCTGGGCACTTGCAAGATATAATAACCATAGATCCATTTATTTTGGATCGAATGGAGGTCAATTTTGGATCGGGTTCCACGTTGTATGGGTCTGATGCATTGGGTGGCGTTATTTATTTTAAAACCAAAGATCCATCTTTAGGGAAATTCCAAATTGTTCCTAATGCAACGGTTAGATATCAATCGGTGAGTAAATCAACCATCGGTAATTTGGGCTTACAGATACAATCAAAAAATGTGGGTGCCATTTTTTCTGCAACCAGAAGCAATTTTGGGGATTTGCGATCGGGTAGTAAAAATTATTCCGATTGGGATACTTTTGGTTTTTTACCAAAGTATGTAACACAGATCAACGGGGTGGATACGGTTCTTAGGAATGATGATCCCCAAATTCAAAAAGGGACGGGGTATTCTCAAACAGATCTGTTTGCAAAGGTTTTTGCGAAGACGGGTGGATTTTATCACACGGTAAATGTTCAAAAATCGATGGCGGATTTGATTCCACGCTATGATCGTATGTCGCAGTTTAACAACGGTATTCCAGTGTACGGGAGGTGGGATTATGCTCCGCAAAACCGTCAGTTTTTGAGTTATACGATGAAGAATGGATCGGAAGAGCACAATACACGGTTGGTACTTGCACAGCAAGAAACCGAGGTTGCTCGTGTGACTCGGAATTTTAAGAGTGTAACGGAAAGGACGCAGTTGGATCGGGTAAAAATGTCGACATTGAATTTGGATCGTCACGACAAAATCGGATCGCGATTTACGTTGAATTCTGGGTTAGAATATGTGATAAACGATGTTGATTCAAAAGGGACGAACAGGAATATCAATACCCAAGTGGAAACGGTAACCAAGGCCCGATACAGTGACTCGGGGGCTACAACGAAGATGTTTTCTGTGTTTGCCCAGGGTATTTATAAATTGGAGAAGACGGGAACTGTGATTCAGGGTGGTTTGCGTTATTCATCCTACAAATTGTTGGCACAGTTTTCAGCTGCCAACCCATGGAAATTGCCGTATTCATCTATTTCATTCGCTTCGGCAACTCCGAGTTTTGATTTGGGCTTCACGCAGAAATTGCACGAAGGATTGATGTTGAAGGGCAGTGTGAATCAGGCTTATCGCAATCCGAACGTAGATGATATGACCAAGGTTTTTGATAGCAAGCCAGGGATGAAGTTGTTAGTGCCGAGTGAGAAGTTGAATGCGGAGAGGAGTTTGACGATAGATATGGGATTGTTGTGGCGAAAAGACAATGCTTTTGCGATTGAGGCGGGCTATTTCAGTAGTCATGTTTCGCAATTGCTGTTGGACCAACCGGGTCAATTGAATGGGAAAGATTCGATGATGTACGACGGAAGGATGACGCGCATTTATCAAATTCAGAACGTGGCTTTGGGTAAAATTACTGGAACTTATTTGAACGCGAAGGTGAGGTTGGTTCGGTCATTATGGATTTCAGGGGCGTTAACGAATACACGTGGTACTTATTATTTAAACAAGGGTGATGTGGAGCAGCCGCTGGATCATATTCCTCCGATGTACGGTCAAACGTCGTTGCGTTGGAATGGCAAAGATTGGTTTGTTGAGGGTCAGTGTTTATTTAACGGCAAAAAGAAGGCATCGGATTATTCGAGCAGTGGGGAGGACAATCAGGACAAGCAACCCATTGGGATGGCAGATATCAATGGTGATGGCAAGGCGGATGGATTTAATCCTGCATGGCAGTGTTGGAATGTTAGAGGGGGGTATCAGCATCGTTCAGGGTTGATGGTGAATTTGGCCATTGAGAATTTGTTGGATTTGCATTACCGGTATTTTGCCAGTGGGATGAGTGCAGGGGGTAGGAGTGTGAATGTGAGTGTGGCGTATCGGTTTTAAATTTCAGGGAAGGGATTTTGATAGATTCCTTGGCCCGGACATGTGTATATAGGCATGTCGCAATCGGCTTGATTTTTAGGGGTTTTGGTGGAAGGGAGGGCGGCCTGCGGCCGCCCTCCCTTTTTTCTTGACGACGTCCGAGGAGGTTTTGTATCTTTGCAAATACTTATGGGAAGGATTTTTGAAAAACGAAAGCATACCATGTTTGCTCGCTTCGATCGCATGGCAAAACAATTTACACGTATCGGTAAAGAAATTGCCATCGCAGTAAAGCAAAGTGGACCCAATCCAGAAAATAACCCCAAACTGCGCACTGTGATGCAAAACGCGAAGGCAGTGAATATGCCGAAAGATCGCGTAGATGCCGCCATCAAACGAGCGAGCAGCAAAGGGGATTCAGAAAATTACGAAGAAGTACGCTTTGAAGGCTATGCTCCCCATGGCGTGGGCGTACTCGTGGAAACAGCAACCGATAACAACACCCGTACTGTTGCCAATGTTCGTATGCATTTCAATAAAGGCGGCGGAGCGATGGGTAAAACCGGATCCCTGGATTTTATTTTCACCCGCAAAGGTGTTTTTAAAATCGAAAAATCAAAGTTGGGTGGTCGCGATTTGGATGATTTCGAATTTGAATTGATCGACTTTGGATTGGACGAGGTGGCATTTGACGACGAAATGGTATACGTATACACCGATTTTACCGCTTTCGGTACCATGCAAAAAGCGCTGGAAGACATCGGAATCGAATACAATACCGCTGAATTGCAGTATGTTCCCAATACCTATGTTGACCTTACCGAGGAACAGGCGAAAGAAGTCTTGGATTTGGTGGATCGCTTAGAGGGCGACGATGACGTGCAAAACGTGTATCACAATTTGCGCTGATGCATTGCGCATTTGATTGGAATTTTATTGTGTCTTGATGGCAACAAAAAGAGGGCGGAAATTCCGCCCTCTTTTTGTTAATAGGAATGGATTGCTAGAATAGGGTTATTTCGGACAGGTCTGACATTCAATGACCTTCGCATCAAATACAGCTTTGATTGGGATGTTTCGCTCCGGTGAAACAGGGTCGTTACAAACCACCCATATGTTGTAATTGGCATTCCCTTTCTTTAGAACTGTGTCGAAGAAAACTCGAATGGGCATCGACTCGCCAGGTGCCAAAGTCTTTTTATCGAATTTCAAGGTGATACATCCGCAGTCTTGGGTAATATCGTGAATTTTCAATTCGGTTTTGCCCGTGTTTTTTAGATGAATATCGGTAAAGAGTAAATCACCGGCAACCCGTTTTCCCCAATTGATCTCTTTCACATCGATTTCCAATTTGGGTTGTTTGGCAAGTTGCTTGGCATTCATTTTAGGGAAATACTGTCGGCGAACGTAGTTTACATAAATGCTGTTAAATAAAGCGGCTGGATTATCGGTCGTGTAAGGCAGTTCAATGGCGCCGAAACCATAGTGAGTGATTTTGGTCCCGTCGATTTTTATTTTAAACTCCCCGATTTCGTTTGGCTCCAACGTGGTGGGATAACTCAGTATTTTAATAAAAGCGGGGATTTGTGCCTGATTGATTGGGTCGAAATTGGCAGTATATGGCGTTTCGTTGGTAATACGGATTGTTTGTGAATCCTGCTGATTATCGAACAATTCCAGAAATGAAAAGCTTGGGGCGCTGAACGACATCTTTCCCATGTCGGGGATCGCAGCGGCATTTGGATCAACTCGTGGCTTCGTTACTTCACCTTCGATGTCTAAATGGACGAGAGGGGCTGAGATTGCGTTAGAGTAAACAGTAATCGACTTTTGGAAAGACCCAATGCGGTTATTGGTTTCAAATCGTGCTTCGATAAATCCTTTTCCACCGGGAGGGATAGAGTCACGGGTCCAATCGGGGGTGGTGCAGCCGCAAGAAGTGTGAACTTGTTGGATGTAAAGTGGGGCTGTTCCTGAATTGGTAAATGGGAATCGATGGATGGCATAATGAATGGATTCTTCCACCTTGCCAAAATCATGTTTTGTTTGTTCAAAAATGATCTCGGGGCCTTTGCGAGAGTTGCCTGGATTTTGAGCTCCAATTTGGGTGCAAAAAAGCAATGTGGGGAGTAAAACGCGGAAGAATTTTGTATTCATTGTAAGTATAGAATGTGCTTTGAGTTGTCAAAAGTAGTGCCAAAATGGTAGACAATTAAAAAAAGATGAAAGTTGCCCGAGGGGTCATAGAATTCAGCGTTTTAGGGCTGCGCAACCTCTAGAATGGGTCAAATTTGAAGGATATTTGGGTTTCTTTTGAATTCCGTGGTATATTTTTTTGACATGGTCTTGATTTTGACAAATAATAGGCGTAATTTTGCCGTCCTTTTTGGGAAAAATATGCCAACAATTCAACAGCTAATTAGAAAGGGACGGCAGGAAACTGTTTGGAAGAGCAAGTCACCTGCACTTGATTCTTGTCCACAGCGCAGAGGTGTTTGTACCCGCGTATACACAACTACACCAAAGAAGCCGAATTCGGCTCTTCGTAAGGTGGCTCGTGTACGTTTGTCGAACGGAAAAGAAGTGAACGCCTACATTCCAGGTGAAGGCCACAACTTGCAAGAACACAGTATCGTATTGGTACGTGGCGGCAGGGTGAAGGATTTGCCGGGTGTACGTTATCACATCGTACGTGGTGCATTGGATACGGCCGGAGTAGAAGGTCGTAATCAGCGCAGAAGTAAGTATGGCACAAAGAAACCAAAGGCTAAGAAATAATCACAATCAGTCATGAGAAAGTCGCGCGCTAAAAAACGCATATTGTTACCCGATCCTAAGTTCAACGACGTAGTAGTTACTCGTTTTGTGAACGGGATGATGTATGATGGTAAGAAATCATTGGCATACAACATTTTTTACTCAGCATTGGATTTGGTAGAAGCCAAAGCCACCGAAGAGCCAGGAATTGAGACCTTCCGCAAAGCGTTGAACAACGTAATGCCTACGGTTGAGGTTAAGGCACGTCGTGTGGGTGGTTCTACATTCCAGATTCCTACAGAAGTTCAACCCCGCCGTCGTATGGCAGTTGGAATGAAGTGGATGATTGGATACGCTCGCAAGCGCAACGAAAAATCTATGGCTGAGAAATTGGCTGGTGAAATTTTGGCCGCTTCACGCAACGAAGGTTCTGCGGTGAAGAAGAAAGAAGATACACACAAAATGGCTGAAGCCAACAAAGCTTTCGCACACTTTAGAGTTTAATAAGAGAAATTTAAGAGCATGTCACGCGATTTATCGTTAACAAGAAACATTGGTATTGCAGCCCACATTGATGCGGGTAAAACAACTACTACAGAGCGTATTCTTTACTATGCTGGTGTAAACCACAAAATTGGTGAAGTACACGATGGAGCCGCTACCATGGACTGGATGGCTCAGGAGCAGGAGCGTGGTATCACCATTACTTCAGCTGCTACAACAGTATTTTGGAAGTATTTGGGTAATAACTACCACATCAACATCATTGATACTCCAGGTCACGTAGATTTTACCGTAGAGGTGAATCGTTCATTGCGTGTATTGGATGGTTTGGTGTTCTTGTTTAGTTCAGTGGATGGTGTTGAACCACAGTCTGAAACAAACTGGCGCTTGGCAAACAACTACAATGTGGCTCGTATTGGATTCGTTAACAAAATGGATCGTGCGGGTGCTGATTTCTTGAACGTAGTAACACAAGTAAAAACAATGTTGGGTAGCAACGCAATTCCATTGCAGTTGCCCATCGGTGCTGAAGATAATTTCAAAGGAGTAGTTGATTTGATCAACTTCCGTGGTATGATTTGGAATGAGAAGGATCAAGGGATGACCTATGAGACCATCGATATTCCTGCAGACATGGTTGAAGAAGCAACTATGTGGAGAGAGAAATTGTTGGAAGCTGTATCTGAGTATGATGATACTTTGATGGAGAAATTCTTCGAAGATCCTACTTCAATTACTGAAAGAGAAATTTTGAATGCATTGCGTCCTGCGGTTATCGACATGAAAATTGTTCCGATGATGTGTGGATCTGCATTTAAGAATAAGGGTGTACAAACGATGTTGGATATGGTGATGGAATTAATGCCTTCTCCTATCGACAAAGGTGGTGCAATCGGAACTGACCCAGACACAGGTGCTGAGTTGATCCGTAAGCCTGATTACAAAGAGCCTTTTGCTGCCTTGGCATTTAAGATTGCAACGGATCCTTACGTAGGTCGTTTGT
Source organism: Bacteroidetes bacterium UBA2234 (assembly GCA_002347985.1). Classification (GTDB taxonomy): domain Bacteria; phylum Bacteroidota; class Bacteroidia; order NS11-12g; family UBA955; genus UBA955. The sequence continues at coordinate 27,884 of DDYM01000036.1, read as the reverse complement.
GTTTCTTGCGTGCATATTCTGGTAAATTGGATGCGGGTTCTTACGTTTTGAACATGCGTACTGGAAACAAAGAGCGTATTTCACGTATCTTCCAAATGCATGCGAACAAGCAAAACCCTATCGATTATCTAGGTGCTGGTGATATCGGAGCTGCCGTTGGTTTTAAAGACATCAAGACTGGAGATACTCTGGTTGCTGAAGGTCATCCAATTGTATTGGAGTCAATGGTATTCCCTGAGCCAGTAATTGGTTTGGCGATTGAGCCAAAGACACAAGCAGATTCTGACAAGTTGGGCAACGCTTTGTCTAAGTTGGCAGAAGAAGATCCTACTTTCCGTGTACACTCAGACCAAGAAACAGGTCAGACCATCATCAGTGGTATGGGTGAATTGCATTTGGAAATCATCTTGGATCGTTTGAAGCGTGAATTCAAGGTTGATTGTAACCAAGGTGCGCCTCAAGTAACATATAAAGAAGCGATTACTACAGAATATACTCACCGTGAAACTTACAAGAAACAAACCGGTGGTCGTGGTAAATTTGCGGATATTCAATTTACAATTGGTCCAGCAGACGATACATTCGTGGGCGACGGTCTTCAGTGGGTAAATGATGTTGTGGGTGGTTCTATCCCTCGTGAATTCATTCCTTCTGTAGAAAAAGGCTTTAAAGCCGCTATGTCGAATGGTGTATTGGCTGGTTATGCAATCGACCGTATGAAGGTTCGTTTGTTCGACGGTAGCTTCCACGCGGTGGATTCTGATTCATTGTCGTTCGAAGTTGCAGCACGTAGCGGTTTCCGCGAAGCAGCACGTCGTTGTAATCCAGTATTGTTGGAGCCAATCATGAAATTGGAAGTTGTAACTCCTCACGAAAACAGTGGTGATGTTATGGGTGATTTGAACCGCCGTCGTGGTCAGTTGGAAGGAATTGACGAGCGTGCAGGAGCTCAAATTGTAAAAGCAAAAGTGCCTTTGAGTGAAATGTTTGGATATGTAACTACATTGAGAACAATCACATCAGGCCGTGCAACGTCTACTATGGAATTCAGTCACTTTGCTGAAACTCCAAAGAACATTGCAGATGAAGTATTGAAAAAAGCTAACGCTACGAGTTAATAAATTACAAAATGGTAAGTCAAAAAATCAGAATTAAGCTCAAGTCTTTCGACCACAACCTTATCGACAAATCTGCCGAGAAGATTGTGAAGGCCGTGAAGACCACTGGGGTTGTGGTGAGTGGGCCAGTGCCGCTACCAACACGTAAAAGGATTTTTACAGTGTTGCGTTCACCTCACGTAAACAAAAAAGCTAGGGAGCAGTTCCAATACTGCACGTACCAACGCTTGATCGACATTTTCAATGGTTCTACAAAGACTGTTGATGCGTTGATGAAGATTGAGTTGCCTAGTGGTGTTGAAGTAGAAATCAAATTGTAAGGAGGCTAGTAGTTATGAATGGAATTATTGGAAAAAAATTGGGTATGACCAGCATCTTTAACGAAGGCGGCAAGCGTTTGGCTTGTACGGTTGTTGAGGCTGGACCATGCGTAGTTACCCAGGTAAAGACGAAAGATTCTGACGGTTACGAAGCTGTTCAGTTGTCTTGGGGTGAAAAGAAAGATAAGCATACATCTTCAGCAATGAAGGGTCACTTCTCAAAGTCAAACACTACACCTAAGCGTGTTGTTATGGAATTCCGTGATGTTGAATCTGCTCCTGAGTTGGGTTCAATTGTTGATGTGAGTTTGTTTGAAACTGGAGAGTTTGTTAGTGTAGTAGGAAAAGCCAAAGGAAAAGGTTTTCAGGGTGTTGTAAAGCGTCACGGTTTTGCGGGTGTGGGTGAATCTACACACGGTCAACACAACCGTTTGCGTGCACCGGGATCTATCGGAGCTTGTTCATTCCCTGGTCGTGTATTCAAAGGAATGCGCATGGCAGGTAGAACAGGTGGTCAGCGCGTTAAAATCCAAAACTTGGAAGTGTTGAAAATAGATGCAGAAAGAAACCTAATCGTAATTAAAGGTGCGATTCCAGGTTACAATGGTTCAACCGTAATAATTGAGCGTTAATCATGGAAATTAAAGTATTAAACAAGCAAGGGTCTGAGACCGGAAGAACGGTAACGTTGTCTGAGTCTATATTTGGATTGAGTCCAAACGACCACGCCATATATTTGGATGTGAAGCAATACTTGGCTAACCAACGTCAGGGTACACACAAAACCAAAGAAAGAAAAGAAATTCACCGTTCTACCAAGAAGATTTTCCGTCAGAAAGGTACAGGAGGTGCTCGTCACGGTTCATTGAAAGCTGGTATTTATGTAGGAGGTGCTCGTATTCACGGTCCCCGTCCACGTGACTATTCTTTCAAGTTGAATAAGAAGTTGAAGCGTTTGGCTCGTTTGTCTGCTCTTTCTTACAAGGCAAAAACAAACAATATCATGATCGTTGAAGATTTTGATATGGCTACACCAAAAACATCTGAATTCGCTAACATGTTGAAAGCATTGAAGGTGACAGGTCGTACGTTATTCGTAACATCTGAAATCCAGAAGAACATCGTATTGAGTGGTCGTAACATTGAAGGTAACACGGTAATGCGTGCATCTGATATGAACACTTACGAAGTGATGAAAGCTGGACAATTAATTTTAACTGAAAGTTCAATCGCCAAGATTCAGGAGGCAAATACAAAATGATACTCAAGAAGCCGTTGATTACTGAGAAAATGACCGCTATCATGGATAAGCGTGGTCAGTATGGTTTCATCGTTGACCCTAAGGCCAACAAGGATGAAATTAAGAAAGCCATTGAAGATTTCTATGGAGTGGAAGTTGCATCAGTAAACACCATGATCCAACGGGGGAAGTCGCGTCGTAACCGTCGCACAGGCCAAATCTCCGGTTATACTGCAAAGTATAAAAAGGCCATTGTCACATTAAAAGAAGGATTTAACATAGACTTTTACGAAAACATCTAATCATGGCAGTACGTCGTTTAAATCCCACCACGCCTGGTCAACGCTTTAGAGTTGCCAATGCGTTTGCTGAAATCACTGCTAGCAAGCCTGAAAAGAGTTTGTTGGTATCATTGAGCAAATCCGGTGGACGGAATAATCAAGGAAAAATCACCTCTCGTTATATCGGGGGTGGTCACAAACGTCGCTATCGTATCATCGACTTCAAGCGTAATAACTTTGGAGTAGTTGGTGAGGTATTGACAGTAGAATACGATCCAAACCGCAGTGCATTTATTGCGTTGGTTCAATTCGGTGAAGAGAAGAGATACATCATTGCCCCTGCGGGATTGAAGGTGGGTCAGAAAGTGGAACAAGGTCCAGGTGTAGCTCCAGAGATTGGAAATGCATTGCCTTTGGCTGAAATTCCATTGGGTACTTTGATTCACAACATCGAAATGAATCCAGGTCAGGGCGCTAAAATTTGTCGTAGTGCTGGTTCTTACGCTCAGTTGATGGCGCGTGAGGGCAAGTATGCTGCAATTAAGTTGCCTTCAGGAGAAAGTCGTTTGATCTTAGCTGCTTGTTTGGCTGCGATTGGAACGGTTGGAAACCAAGAGCACAGTCAGGAACGTAAAGGTAAAGCCGGTCGTTCTCGTTGGATGGGTGTCCGTCCTCGCGTACGTCCTTCTGCAATGAACCCTGTTGATCACCCGATGGGTGGTGGTGAAGGCCGCAACAAGGGAGGTCAGCCTCGTTCAAGGAATCTCATTTACTCTCAGGGTCAAAAGACACGTGCACCGAAGAAAGGTAGCAGTAATTTGATTATTGAGAAAAGAAAATCAATCCGCAATAAGTAATAGATAAGCGAAATCATGGCAAGATCCATTAAAAAAGGTCCATTTGTAGACGTAAAGCTTTCAAAGAAGGTAGTAGTCCTCAACGAAAGCAACAAGAAAACGGTAGTTAAGACCTGGTCAAGAAGAAGCTTGATTATCCCAGACTTTGTAGGACACACATTTGCTGTTCACAACGGGAATAAGTTCATTCCTGTGTATGTAACAGAGAATATGGTAGGACATAAGTTGGGCGAATTTGCACCCACTAGAACATATAAAGGTCACGGTAAATAAACATTGAAGGTATGGAAGCAAAAGCAATTTTAAGAAACTGTCCGTTATCTCCACGCAAGATGCGTTTGGTAGCAGATGTTGTACGCGGTGAGCGTGTTGAGCGCGCATTGAACATCCTTCAGTGGAACCAAAAACCTACATATGCAATCTATTTGTCTAAGTTGCTCAAGAGCGCGATTGCGAACTGGGGTCAGGCAAATACTGGTGAGCGTATCGAAGACAGCGAATTGTATGTAAAGACAATCATGGTAGATGGTGGTATTGTTGTTAAGCGTTTGAGAACTGCACCTCAGGGTCGTGGTTACCGTCAGCGCAAACGTACGAATCACGTTACGATTGTGATCGACAGTTTGAAGAACAAGGAAGTTAACACCACTAACGAATAATTAAGGATAGCAGAATAGAATATGGGACAAAAGATTAACCCTATAGCATTACGATTAGGAATCATCCGTGGTTGGGACTCCAATTGGTATGGAGGAAAAGATTACGGCGATAAGCTCGTTGAAGACGAGAAAATCCGTAAGTATTTGCAAGTGCGTATCCCAAAAGGAGGCATTTCCAAAGTCGTGATTGAAAGAACACTGAAGCGCATTACTTTGACCATTCATACGAGCCGTCCAGGTATCGTGATTGGTAAAGGGGGCGGAGAGGTTGATGCAATCCGTGAAGAGATCAAGAAAATTACTGGTAAAGATGTTCAAATCAACATCAGCGAGATCAAACGTCCTGAATTGGATGCTCGTTTGGTAGGTGAGAACATTGCCCAGCAGATTGAGAATCGTTTTTCATATAAGAGAGCTATCAAGAACGCAATTCAAGGTACTATGAAAATGGGAGCTGAAGGAATTAAGGTTCGTATCAGCGGTCGTTTGAATGGTGGTGAGATTGCTCGTTCTGAGATGTATAAAGATGGTAGAACACCATTGCATACGTTGCGTGCCAACATCGACTATGCGTTGGTGGAAGCTCAGACGGTTTATGGAAAGATCGGTATCAAAGTATGGTTGTGTAAGGGAGAGATTTACGGAAAGGTAGATTTGGCTCCTCAAGTTGAACAAGAACGTCGCCGTGATGGTGGTGGAAGTCGTCCTGATCGCAGAGATCAACGTGGTGGTGACCGCAACCGTGGTGGAGATCGTGGTGGAGATCGCCGTAGAAGGAATTAATAAGGAGAATTAAGCTATGCTGAGTCCAAAAAGAACAAAATTTAGAAAACAACACAAGGGAAAAGTGAAGGGTCTTGCTACACGCGGACATTTGATTTCCTATGGTAGCTTTGGATTGAAGTCCATGGAGCCATCGTGGATCACAGCCAGACAGCTAGAGGCGGCTCGTATCGCGGTAACGCGTTACTTGAAGCGTGAAGGCCAAGTTTGGATCCGGATCTTCCCAGATAAGCCAATTACCAAGAAGCCTGCAGAGGTACGTATGGGTAAGGGTAAAGGTGCTCCAGAATACTGGGTTGCCATTGTTAAACCAGGAACAATCATGTTTGAAGTAGCAGGTGTACCTTTGGAGATTGCCAAAGAGGGTATGCGTTTGGCGGCACAGAAGATGCCGGTAGCTTGCAAATTTGTTGTCCGTCCAGATTATAACGAGGAGAACTAATCAATGAAGTACGCAGATATCAAAACGCTTCCAAACAAAGAGCTAGTTGAGCGCTACAAGGAGGAGAAAAAACGGTTAACGAAATTGAGATTTCAGAACACCGTTGCTCAAATTGAGAATCCTCACAAAATGAAAGAAGCAAGAAAAGACGTGGCTCGCATGTTGACAGAGTTAAACGCTCGCCGTCAAGAAGCGGAAATGAATGCCATCGAAAGGAAAATCAACCAAAGCCAAGAAAACTAATGGAAACGGTAAGAAACGCAAGAAAAGAGATTGTTGGTGTAGTTGCCAGTGCAAAGATGGATAAGACCATCGTTGTATCTGTAGTTCGCAACGTGAAGCACCCAAAATATGGTAAGTACTTTAAAAAGACCAAGAAGTACACAGCTCATGATGAGGCAAATACTTGTGGTGAGAACGATATCGTTCGCATCATGGAGACCCGTCCATTGAGCAAGACCAAACGGTTCAGATTGGTAGAAATCGTAGAAAAAGCTAAATAAGATGGTACAACAAGAATCAAGATTGAGAGTAGCCGATAACAGTGGTGCAAAAGAAGTTCTTTGCATTCGCGTGTTGGGTGGTACAGGTCGCAGATATGCCAGCGTTGGCGATAAAATTGTTGTTTCTGTGAAAGCAGCGATTCCTGGTAGCAACGTGAAGAAAGGTTCGGTTTCAAAGGCCGTTGTTGTTCGCGTGAAAAAAGAAGTGCGTAGACCTGATGGATCATACATCCGTTTTGATGAGAACAGCTGCGTATTGTTAAACAATAACGACGAGCCGAGAGGTACTCGTATTTTCGGACCTGTGGCTCGTGAATTGCGCGACAAACAGTTCATGAAAATCGTTTCGTTGGCTCCTGAAGTTTTATAAGAGATGGCAAAGAAAGAAATAACCAAAACAAAATTGCACGTAAAGAAGGGCGACACAGTAAAGGTGTTGGCTGGAGACGATAAAGGTAAAACAGGCAAAGTGATGCGTGTATTGCCATCTACAAATCGTGCGGTTGTTGAAGGATTGAATATGGTTACAAAACACTTCAAACCTTCGGCACAGAATACCTCTGGTAGAATCGATAAAATCGAAGCTCCAATTCATTTGTCGAACCTCATGGTAGTTGTTGCAGGTACTGCAACGCGCGTAGGTAGAAAGGTGAACGAAGCTGGAAAATTGCAGCGTTATGCAAAATCAACTGGGGAATTCATCAACTAATTAGAAAAGATCATGAGTTACGTTCCAAGGTTACAAACGAAATACAAAGAAGAAGTTGTAGGCGCTATGATGGCGAAGTTCTCCTACAAGAATCACATGCAAATTCCTCAGATTCAGAAGATTGTTTTGAATCAGGGTGTAGGAGCTGCGGTAAATGATAAAAAATTGGTTGACGCTGCGATTGATGAAATGACAAAAATCAGCGGTCAGAAAGCCCAAGCAACTTATTCAAAGAAGGATATTTCTAATTTCAAATTGCGTAAGAATGTTCCAATCGGTGCAAAAGTTACATTGCGTAAAGAGCGCATGTATGATTTTATGGATCGTTTGATTACGATTGCATTGCCTCGTGTGCGTGATTTCCAAGGTTTGAATGTGAAAGGATTCGATGGTAGAGGTAACTTTACTATGGGTATCACTGAGCAGATCATTTTCCCAGAAATCGACATCGACAAGGTGAATAAAATCACGGGTATGGATATCACAGTTGTGACAACAGCCAAAACCGATGAAGAGTGTTTAGAATTATTAAAATTTTTAGGATTTCCTTTCAAAACCAAATAAGAGATGGCAAAAGAATCAATGAAAGCCAGACAGCGCAAACGTGAAGCCATGGTTGAACGTTATGCTGAAAAGCGCGCTAAATTAAAAGCTGAAGGCAACTACGATGCGTTGCAGGCTATTCCACGTAATGCTTCTCCTGTACGTTTGCGCAATCGTTGCAAACTGACCGGTAAGCCCCGTGGTTATATGAGAATATTTGGCGTTTGCCGGAACCAGTTCCGTCAATTGGCCAGTGATGGTAAAATCCCAGGAGTAACCAAATCTAGTTGGTAAAATATATACAGCAATGACAGATCCAATTGCAGATTATCTGACCCGCTTGCGCAACGCAGTAAAAGCCAAGCACCGCGTGGTGGAAATACCCGCCAGCAACTTAAAGAAAGAAATGACCCGCGTGTTATACGAGAAGGGATATATCTTGAAGTACAAATTTGAAGATACCGACAACCACCAAGGTGTAATTAAAATCGCGTTGAAATACCACAACCAAACCAAGCAAAGTGCTATCACTACGTTGAAGCGTGTGAGCTCTCCTGGTTTGCGTCGTTATTCAAATGTTGAGGACATGCCGAAAGTGTTGAACGGATTAGGTGTAGCTATCATCACTACTTCCAAAGGTGTAATGACCGATAAAGAGGCCCGCGTATTGGGTGTAGGTGGTGAAGTTTTATGTTTTGTATCATAATTAAATAAAAAGAAAATAAATGTCACGCGTAGGAAAATTGCCCATTGCCATTCCAGCTGGTGTTACTGTTACGGTAAACAACGGTTTGGTGGTAGCTAAGGGTCCAAAAGGAGAAGTGTCACAGGAAATCAGTACTGATATGATTGTTGATATCACTGATGGAGTTTTGACAGTCAATCGCCCCAGCGACAGTAAAATGCACAGAGCTTATCATGGCTTGTATCGTGCCCTTATTAACAATATGGTAATTGGTGTAAGCCAGGGCCACAGCGTTCGTCAGGAATTGGTAGGTGTAGGTTACAAGGTCTCTAACGAGGGTAATCTTGTTGAATTCGTATTGGGTTATTCTCACAAAATCATGTTGGAAGTTCCAAAGGAAATCAAAGTAACTACTGAAACTTTAAAAGGTCAACCACCAGCGATTATGATGGAATGTGCCGACAAGCAATTGTTGGGACAGGTTGCTGCGAAGATTCGTTCATTCCGTAAGCCTGAACCATACAAAGGAAAAGGTATTCGTTTTGCGGGTGAAGTATTACGTAGAAAAGCTGGTAAATCTGCTTCTAAGAAATAAGGAGGAACGTAAAAATGGCAAACACTAAAAAAATCAATAAAAAGAATAAAATCAAACGCAGAATTCGCGGTAGAGTTTCTGGTACAACAGCACGTCCTCGTTTGAACGTGTTCAGAAGCAACGCGGAAATTTATGCGCAGATCATCGACGATTCCAATGGTACTACGTTGTGTGCAGCTTCTTCTCGCGAAGCAAGTTTTGCAGCAAACAAAGTGACCAAGGTGGAGAAAGCCGCTATTGTGGGTAAGGCCATTGCAGCACGTGCTATCGAAGCAGGAATCAAGGCAGTAGTTTTTGATCGTGGTGGAAATTTGTACCACGGTCGTGTTAAAAGTTTGGCAGAAGGCGCTCGTGAGGGTGGACTTGAATTCTAAAAGAAACGAACATGTTGAATAGCAATATTGTAAGAGTTAGACCCAGTGAACTTACCTTGACAGAGAAGGTTGTTTCAATCAACCGTGTATCTAAGGTTACCAAGGGCGGTCGTACATTCAACTTTACCGCATTGGTAGTTGTAGGCGATGGCAAGGGTGTTGTAGGTCATGGATTGGGCAAATCAGGTGAAGTTATGGATGCCATCAATAAAGGAATCGAAGATGCAAAGAAAAATTTGATCAAGGTTCCAGTTATCAATGGTACTGTACCTCACGATCAAATCGGTCGTTTCGGCGGTGGACATGTGTTTTTGAAGCCTGCGGCTCACGGTACTGGAGTAATTGCCGGTGGTGCGATGCGTGCGGTTTTGGAAAGTGCAGGTGTTACAGACGTATTGGCTAAATCGAAAGGTTCATCTAACCCACACAACGTGGTAAAGGCAACCTTTGATGCATTGGTTAAAATGCGCGATCCACATTCAGTGGCTCAGTTGCGTGGAATTAGTATGAAAAAAGTATTTAACGGTTAATTGTCATGTCTAAGGTAAAAATCACACAAATCAAAAGTGGCATTGGATATCCAAAAAACCAAAAAGCTACGTTAAAAGCCCTAGGCTTGAATAAAATGCACGCCAGCCGTATTGTTGAATTGAATGGTTCAACAGAAGGTATGGTTCGCACCGTAAGTCATTTGTTAAAAGTTGAAAACGCTGATTAATTAAAAAGATGAATCTCAGTAATTTAAAACCCGCAGAAGGTTCCATCAAAAACCGTAAACGTATTGGCCGTGGTCAAGGTTCAGGTAGAGGTGGTACATCTACAAAGGGTCACAAAGGTGCACAGTCTCGCACAGGATATAGCCGTAAAATCGGTTTCGAAGGTGGTCAGATGCCATTGCAACGTCGTATTCCAAAAGGTGGATTCAAAAACATCAACCGTGTGGAGTATGCAGCCATTAATTTGGATGTATTGCAGCAGTTGGCAGAATCTAATGGTGTTAAAACCATCGACAAGCAGTTCTTGATCAGCAAGCACTTGATTAACAAGCGCGAAATGATCAAAGTATTGGGTCGTGGTGAAATCACGATTGCCTTGGAAGTACATGCTCACAAGTTCAGTGCAACTGCGAAAGCAGCCATTGAAAAGGCGGGTGGTAGCATTAGCGAAATCGCTTAATAAGACAAACCATGAAGAAACTGATTGAAACGTTCAAACATATTTGGTCAATTGAAGAATTGCGCAGAAGGATTGTTTACACAATTTCTTTGTTGGTGATTTACCGATTGGGCTCTTATGTGATTTTGCCCGGTATCGATAGCGATGCATTGGAAGGGTTGAACAATCAAACCAAGAATAATATTTTGGGATTGATCAATACTTTCGCTGGTGGCGCTTTCGGTAGAGGTGCAATTTTTGCCTTGGGAATCATGCCATACATTTCGGCTTCGATTTTCATGCAATTGTTTTCTATTGCTGTTCCTGCTTTTCAAAGAATGCAGAAAGAGGGAGAAGAAGGCCGCAGAAAAATCAATCAGTATACTCGTATCTTGACCATCGCTTTTACAGCGGTTCAGGCATTTGGTTATTTGAATAACATCGCAAATACTCCTGGAAACAGAGCTGCGTTGTTGTTTAATTACACCGATATATTGTCGTACGAAATGTTCATGATCACGAACATCTTCTTGCTTACTGCAGGTACGATGTTTACTATGTGGTTGGGAGAGCGTATAACAGACCGTGGATTAGGCAATGGTATTAGTTTGTTGATCATGGTGGGTATCATCGCCCGCATGCCTTCAGCATTGTTGAGTGAATTGGTATTCAAATTCCAAGGCGCTGGATTTATCCTTTTCATCATTGAAATGGTTATCTGGTTCATGGTAGTGTTGGGTGTAATTCTCTTAACTCAAGGTACTAGAAAGATCACGATCAATTACGCCAAGCGTGTTGTAGGAAACCGTCAATACGGTGGTGCTCGTCAATATTTGCCAATCAAAATTTTGGCTGCAGGTGTTATGCCTATCATCTTTGCGCAAGCGATTTTATTCTTGCCAGCGACGGTAACAAGCTTCTACACGCAAACTGCACCTCCAGAATGGTTGACCACTATGATGAGTCCAAACAGTTTTTGGCACAACGCAGTATTGGTATTCTTGATTGTAATCTTTACATACTTCTACACCGCTATTATTTTCAACCCAGTTCAGATGGCCGATGATATGAAGCGTAACAACGGTTTTATCCCCGGTATTAAGCCTGGCAAACAGACTGCGAATTTCATTGACAGTGTAATTTCTAAAATCACTTTCCCTGGTGCGTTATTCATTAGTATTGTTGCAATACTTCCTGTGATGGCTACCAGCAGCGGTGTGAATCAGGAGTTTAGTCAGTTCTTTGGAGGTACCAGTTTGTTGATTTTGGTAGGTGTTGTATTGGATACTTTGCAGCAGATCGACAGCTATTTGTTGATGCGTAAGTATGACGGATTGATGAGTGGTGGGGGAAGAATGAAGGGTAGGATGACAAACCAATACAGTCAAGTTGATTTTTAATAATAATTTTTGTAATTTCGCAACCCTTTTAACAAGATGTCCAAACAAGATGCAATAAAACAAGATGGCACGATAACGGAAGCGTTGTCAAATGCCATGTTTCGTGTAAAGTTGCAAAACGGACATGAGATCATAGCAACCATTTCAGGAAAGATGAGGATGCACTACATCCGAATCCTACCTGGCGATCGTGTACAAGTTGAAATGTCTCCCTATGATTTAACCAGAGGAAGAATTTCATATAGATATAAGTAAGACCATGAAAGTAAGAACCGCAGTAAAAAAGCGCAGTGTAGACTGTAAAATCGTACGCCGTAAGGGTAAGGTGTATGTTATTAACAAGAAGAACCCAAAATATAAGCAAAGACAAGGATAACCATAATGGCTAGGATAGCAGGGATAGACATTCCCAAAAACAAAAGAGGCGTAATTGGCCTAACCTACATCTACGGAATCGGTAGTAGTAGAGCTGCCTTGATTTTGGATCAAGCAGGAATCAGTCATGACAAAAAAGTGAATGAGTGGAACGACGATGAGTTGGCTTCTATTCGTAATTTCATCACTGCAAACATCAAGACAGAAGGAGAATTGCGTTCAGAGGTGCAATTGAACATCAAGCGATTGATGGACATTGGTTGTTACCGTGGACAGCGTCACCGTAAAGGTTTGCCAGTACGTGGTCAGCGTACAAGCACAAATGCACGTACTCGTAAGGGTAAGCGTAAGACAGTAGCAGGTAAGAAAAAAGCCACTAAGTAATCCATAGTATCGAAAAGAATCATGGCAAATACGAATAAGAAAAAAGTTCAAAAGAAGAAAGTAAAAGTTGATCCTATGGGTCAAGTGCACATTCGTGCAACTTTCAATAATATTATTATTTCAGTTACCAACGTAGATGGACAGGTTATTAGCTGGTCATCTGCAGGTAAAATGGGATTTAGAGGTTCTAAGAAGAACACTCCTTATGCAGCTCAGGTTTCTAGCTTGGATTGTGCCAAAGTTGCGTATGATGCAGGTTTGAGAAAGGTTGATGTTTTCGTGAAAGGTCCTGGTAGCGGTCGTGATAGCGCGATTCGTAACCTCCAAACCGTTGGAATCGAAGTTGTATCAATCACTGATATCACTCCAATGCCTCACAACGGATGTCGTCCCCCTAAGCGTAGAAGAGTTTAATTAATTAGAAGAAACACCAATGGCAAGATATACAGGTCCAAAATCAAAAGTTGCTCGTCGTTTCCGTGAGCCTATTTTCGGAAAAGATAAAGCACTTGAAAAGAAGAACTACGGTCCAGGTCAACACGGCAATTCTCGTCGTAAGCCCAAGAAATCGGAGTACGCAGTTCAATTGGCTGAGAAGCAAAAAGCCAAATACACTTATGGTGTATTGGAGAAGCAGTTCCGTAACACTTTCAAGCGTGCGGCTGCGAAAAAAGGAATCACTGGTGAGAACTTGTTAAAGTTCTTGGAAGCTCGTTTGGATAATGCAGTATACCGTATGGGTATTGCTCCAACCCGTCGTGGCGCCCGTCAGCTGGTTTCTCACTGTCACATCCTTGTGAATGGTGAAGTAGTGAACATTGCGAGTTATCAATTGCGTCCGGGCGACGTGGTAGCGGTTCGTGAGCGTTCAAAATCATTGGAAGTAATTACCAATTCAGTAAGTAAAGTAAACAACCGCTTTAGCTGGATCGATTGGAATGGAAACGATATGAGTGGAAAGTTTTTGACTTACCCTGAGCGTTCTGAAATTCCTGAGAACATTAAAGAGCAGTTGATTGTCGAACTTTATAGCAAATAATAATAACAAAATCATGGGTGTAATACCTTTTCAAAAACCGAATAAAGTGGTGATGCACAAAGCCACCGATTTCCATGGAGTATTTGAATTCTCTCCATTGGAAAAAGGCTATGGTGTTACCATTGGAAATGCAATGCGCAGAATTCTCCTTTCTTCTTTGGAAGGATATGCCATTACCTCTGTTAAAATTCAGGGTGTAGATCATGAGTTCAGTACCATCAAAGGTGTAACTGAAGACGTGGTTGAAATGGTGTTGAATATGAAGCAAGTGCGTTTCAAAGCCAACTCATCTACCGATGAGCAGGAGAAAATCTTCATCAGTGTAAAAGGCAAAGATCAATTCTTAGCTGGAGACATCGGCCGTTATACCAACGCGTTTAATATTTTAAACCCTGAGTTGGTTATCTGCAACATGGAGCCTACTGTAAACTTGGAGTTGGAAATCACAGTTGGAAAAGGCCGTGGTTATGTTCCTGCTGAAGAAAATAAAGTAAAAGACGCCCAAATTGGTACTATCGCTATCGATTCTATCTACACTCCAATCCGTAACGTGAAATATAGCGTTGAAGATTTCCGTGTAGAGCAAAGAACGGATTACGAGAAATTGGTTATGGAGTTGAGTACAGACGGAAGTATTCATCCTGAAGAAGCAATGAAAGAAGCTGCAAAGATTTTGATTCAGCATTTTGTGTTGTTCAGTGATGAGAACATTATGCCAGAATCAAAAGCCAGCAAGGCTGTTGAAGAGGTAGATGAAGGATTCTTGTCGATGCGCAAAATCTTGAAAACCCCATTGGCGGATCTTGATCTTTCTGTTCGTGCATACAACTGTTTGAAAGCTGCAGAAATCAGAACCTTGGGTGAATTGGTTAACTACCATATCGATGATTTATTGAAGTTCAGAAACTTTGGTAAAAAATCGTTGTCAGAATTAGAAGAGTTTGTTCGCGAAAAAGGCTTGCACTTTGGAATGGACGTAGCTAGATACAACATTAACGAAGATTAATTAAGAGATGAGACACGGAAAAAAATTCAATCACTTAGGAAGAACGGCTTCACATCGTGCAGCTATGCTATCAAATATGGCTTCTTCTTTGATTATCCATAAGCGTATCGTAACTACCGTTGCAAAAGCCAAAGCTTTGCGTGTGTATGTTGAACCAATCATTACCCGTAGCAAAGAAGCTACTACCCACAACTATCGTACTGCATTTTCTTACTTGCAGGATAAAGTTGCAGTAACTGAATTGTTTACTGTAGTTGGTGGTAAAGTTTCTAACCGTCCAGGTGGTTATACTCGTATCCTTAAAACTGGCAATCGTGCTGGTGACAATGCTGAAATGGCAATGATCGAGTTGGTTGATTTCAACGAATTCTTCCAAGGCTTCAATGAAGACAAGAAAAAGTCTACTACTCGTCGCTCTCGTCGTGGAGGTTCTTCAACTACTAAAGCGGCTGCTCCAAAAGCAGAAGTTGCTGAAGCAGTTGTTGTAGCTCCTGTTGTTGAGGATGCAGTTGTAGAAGAAGTAATTGCTGAGGAAGTGGTTGCTGAAACAGTAACAGAAGTTGCCGCCCCTGTTGAAGAGGTTGCTGCTGAAGAAACTGCTGCCGATGAAACTCCTGAAGCTCCTGCTGCTGAAGAAGGTTCAGAAGAAGAAACAAAATAAGAAATTATTCTATTCAATAAAAAAAGGCCACCCAATTGGGTGGCCTTTTTCGTTAGTTGGCTTTCCCCTGAAGTATGTCTTCGGTGATTCCTAGTTCGGCCAATATGTGATCGGCTTTAGAGACATATTTCATTACAAACAAGGCATATCGAATATCACATCCAATGGAGCGACTGTAATTTTCATTCCATGCATAGTCGTTAATTGTAGCGGTAAAACTGCGATCAAAATTGATTCCAATCAGTTCTCCACGATTGTTGAGCACTGGAGAACCACTGTTTCCACCGGTAGTATCTAAATTGTATAGCATTCCAACAATCACTTTGCCCGTTTCAGGATCCTTGAATACCGGTGCGATATCCTTAATTCTCAGATTGTCGGCAACCACACTCGGTAGACGATAGTCAGGTCGTGTATTGGCTTTTTCGAAAACCCCATCGAGGAAAGTGTAAGGCTTGTGTATTTCCCCATCGTTTGGACTATATCTTCTGATGTAACCGTATGTGAGTCGTAGGGTAGAGTTGGCGTCCGGAATGAACTGCGTGGCTTTGAAATCTCTGCGCATATCCAAATAAACTGGCATCGCGGCTTTGATGATTTCTTCAATTTTTGCAGATTGGGTGCTTACAGGACCGGTGATGCGATTTACCAAGCGTCCCCATTGACTCAACGCGTCTTCCTTGCAGATAGATTTATCCCACCATTTGGCGTTGTACGACGATTGATTTGCTTCAGTAATTGCGTTAGCAGCTGTTTTGGCTGCGTCTGAGATTGCTTTGATTTCTGAAATTTGGTTAACTCGGGTTTGTGAAGCAGCCCATTTGGCCCACTCCTCTGCGGATTTTCCTTTCAGCATGACTTTTAATCTTGTGTTAAAGAAGTCTTGATTCTCACCAAACATCGCGCTTTGATGATAGTTCTGCGCAATTTGATCGGTGTGTTTCATCAGTTCGATACCTTCAATGGCCAACTTTACAAGGACTCGCTTTTCTAACTCTTGGTTCAACGGAACTTCAATGGTGTTTAATTGTTTACTCAAACTCGTGAGGATTGCTTTTTTTGCTTCTGCTAGATTGATAGCTTTTGGTGCTACTCCATTTGCACCTGCTTTTTGTGTATTGTTGGCGAGAATGGCCCATTGCATTTTTGCATTTTCTATTGCAGCAATGGCGTAACTATATTTACTCTGGTTATTGGTAAATTGTGTCCAATACCGAATGTCTTTCGTAGCTGTTTTTATTGCCCATTGATTTTTTAATGTGTCGATCGCGGCGACCCCCATTTGTTGGTAACGTGGTTGCTTTTTGGCCCAATCGTACATTTCATTTTCTTCATTATTGCGTGCATTTACTAATTGTGTTCTGCGCAATCCTTGGATTTTGCCACGATAGTTTTTTTCTACGTTCTCCAAACTCTGTACATCGCCGGCGAAAGCCAATCGCTCTGCTTCATTGTCTTTGGTAATGTCTTTGATTTGCGATAAGTACCAAGCATAGAATCCTTGAATTTTGGGCAGGTTGACGTTTTCTTGGAATGCCAAATAGGGAGCGGTTTCGTTGCGGAATGTTCTTCCCGGGTATCCCATGATGAACACGAAATCACCTTCTTTGGTACCTTTTGGATTGATTTTTAGTGTTTTTGCCGGAGTATATGGTACATTTTCTTTGCTAAATGCTGCGGGTTTTCCATCTTTTCCTACATAGACCCTCACCAAACTGAAGTCGCCATTGTGTCTTGGCCATTCCCAGTTATCCGAATCACCTCCAAATTGTCCGATAGTGACAGGGGGCGCCAAAACCAATCGCACATCTTTGAGATAAATGTATCGAAATAGGGTATATGTTTTCCCCACAAACATTTCTGAAATTTCAATGCTCTTGTCTGGGTGTTTCGCTGATTCAGCAGCCACGATAATTCCGATATTTTGTTTGATTTTGGCAGCTCTCTCACTAGGGGATGTATTTTGGTCGATGTCTTTCAGAACCAGTGCTGAAACATCCTCGTAACTCTCAGTGATTTTGCATGGCATGTTGATCGGGATTTCCTGCTCTTTCGTTTTTGCAACAAAACCATTTTCGAGATAATTGTTTTCAACTGTGCTTGCATCAGCAACGCCACCATATACACAGTGATGGTTTGTAATGATCAGTCCTTCTTTTGAAATGAAACTTCCAGTGCATCCCCCCACTTTCACCAAGGCATTGGTTAGGCTCAGGCCATTGGGGTTGAAGATGTCTTCTCCTTCGAGTTTGAGGCCCGCGTTTTTGAGGTCGTTTATATTTACATAGTTCAACGGGAACATGCCTTCCTCGGGTTTGTGTGATTGGAATACGAATGCCACCAATGCCAACGCGAGGGTGGTTGGGGCGATAGATTTTGCAAATTTCACAACTGTATTTCTCATGTTTGGCAAATCTACCAAATTCTATTGGGAGTCTTGGCATATTGCTGTCAGAAGGCTTTACCTTTGCAGCGCATGTTGTCACAGTTTGTTTTTATTGGATTGTTCTTTGTTGTCTTGATGCTGGGGATGCTTTGGGATTTGGGCGTTTTCTCAAAAACCACTGAAGTAGAGGTAACGGCAAAGCAAGCAATTAAGCATACTGCGGTTTGGTTTGGTATCGGACTTTTGATGACGGTGGCGGTCTATTTCTTCCATGGCCAGTTGCATAACATAGCTACGTTAGGAGATTTAGAACGGTATGGGATGCAGTATCGTATTGATCTGGATTTGGGTAGGGGTTTTGAAGTTGCGATGGCTGAATTTTCTAGAACTTCGGCGATCAGTTATCTAAGTGGGTTTTTGTTGGAATACGCGTTGAGCATTGACAATCTGTTTGTGATATTGTTGATTTTTCAATCCTTTAAAATGAACGGTCAAAACCAAAAACGCATTTTGATTTGGGGTGTAATTGGGGCTGTAGTATTGAGATTTTTCTTTATCTATTTGGGTACAGAAATGGTAAGTCGCTTCGCTTGGGTGATGTATCTGTTTGGCGCGTTTTTGATTTACAGTGGCTTTAAAATGTTGACAGCTGGCGAAGACGATTCGTTCGATACGGTGAATCATCCGGTGATAAGATTTACGCGGAAGTGGTTTCGAATTTGGGATAAAAATCCGGAGGAAACACGCTTTTTTGTGAGAAACGAAGGTCTGCTTTACGTAACGATTCCATTTCTTGTGCTGATCATTGTAGATATCACAGATGTGGTATTTGCGGTTGACAGTGTTCCTGCGGTTTTTGGTGTGACCACCGATCCTTATTTGGTCTTTTTCTCCAATATTTTTGCGGTGATGGGATTGCGATCTTTGTATTTTCTCCTTGGTGCAGGCATGGATCAGTTCTATAGTTTGAAATATGGACTTTCAATGATCTTGGTTTACATTGGACTAAAAATGCTGCTTGAAAAATGGGCGCATGAATACGGTTTTAATGAAATTCATAATTTGCTGATTATCATAGGTATACTTGCTTTAAGTATTTTCTGGTCTGTTTGGTTCCCGAAAGAGAACATGGATTCACCAAAAGAATAGTCAGTATACCACAATTTACCCACAATGTTTGAGCGCTTGCTTGAAATGTACGAAATTTGAACTCTTGAAGTGAATGCACAACTAACCCCCGCACTTTTAGTGCTACAAGATGGTACCGTTTTTAAAGGTACAGCCATTGGCAAGATTGGTACAACTACCGGAGAAATTTGTTTTAACACAGGAATGACTGGGTATCAGGAGGTGTTTACGGACCCTTCTTATTTCGGACAGATTTTGGTTATGACCTCTGATCACATAGGAAACTATGGTGTACATGATGAGGAAATTGAAAGTGACAGTGTGAAAATCGCTGGATTGGTATGTAAGAAATTTTCTCACAACTACTCTCGTCAAAATGGATCCGACAGTCTAGATAGTTATTTCATGTCGAATGGTCTGGTGGGAATCTCAGAAATTGATACCCGTCAGTTGGTTCGTCATCTCCGCGAAACAGGGGCAAAAAATGCGATCATTTCTTCGGAGAATTTTGATGTTGCATCATTGCTAGAGCAACTCAATGCTGTTCCTTCCATGGACGGTTTGGAATTGGCTTCCAAAGTTTCTACCGCTGAGTTTCATACAATGGGGAATGAAGATGCGCCATTGCGTGTTGCCTTATTGGATTATGGAAATAAATTGAACATCGCCCGATGCTTGGTTGAACGCGGATGTTATTTGGGAATTTTCCCTTGGAATGCCACTGCCGAAGACGTAATGGCCTGGAATCCAGATGGATTGATGATTAGCAATGGTCCTGGCGATCCTGCTTCTATGGATTATGCCATTACAGCGGTAAAAACGATTGTTGATTCAGGAATGCCAACTTTTGGGATTTGCTTGGGCCATCAATTGCTGAGTTTGGCCAGCGGTTTGAAAACCTATAAAATGCACCACGGTCACCGTGGATTGAATCACCCTGTTAAGAATTTGGTTACTGGGAGAAGCGAAATTACAAGTCAGAACCACGGGTTTGCCGTAGAGTATGATGAGAATTTGAGTTCAACGGTTCAATTAACGCATATCAACTTAAACGACGATACAGTAGAAGGGATTGCCCGTTTGGACGTTCCCGCGTTTTCTGTTCAGCATCACCCTGAAGCATCACCTGGTCCTCACGATTCTTTGTATCTATTTGATCAGTTTGTGGAGATGGTTCAAAAACACAAAAAATAATTATGAGCGAAATAACCCATATTCAAGCAAGACAAATTTTGGATTCTAGAGGCAATCCAACTGTAGAAGCCGAGGTGTTCACCGAGGATGGCGGATTTGGAAGAGCGGCTGTTCCATCAGGGGCGAGTACTGGAATTCATGAAGCGGCAGAATTGCGCGACAATGAGAAAGATGTTTACCTGGGAAAAGGTGTAATGCAAGCGGTTGAAAATGTAAACAATCAAATTTCAGAAGCGTTGGAGGGCATGGAAGTATGTGCTCAAAATGAGATTGATGCGATGATGATTGATATGGATGGTACGGCAAATAAATCCCGATTGGGTGCCAATGCCATTCTTGCAGTATCGTTGGCTTGTGCTAGGGCTGCGGCAGATGAGTTGGGTATGCCATTGTACAAGTATGTTGGGGGTGTAAATGCCAATGTGTTGCCAGTGCCCATGATGAATATTTTGAATGGTGGAGCTCATGCCGACAATAAAATCGATTTCCAAGAATTTATGGTAATGCCTGTTAAGGCGGAGAGTTTTTCTCACGGTTTGCGCATGGGTGTTGAAGTGTTTCACCATTTGAAGTCGGTGTTGAAATCTGCAGGCTACAGCACCAACGTTGGCGACGAAGGGGGATTCGCTCCAAATATTCAGAGCAACGAAGAAGCGATTGAAATCGTTTTGAAGGCAATTGAGAAGGCGGGTTATCGTCCGGGCGAAGATATTTTCATCGCTATGGATGCTGCAACCAGTGAATTTTATGATGAAAAGACCGGTTTGTATACTTTCAAGAAATCAGATGGTCGCGTGTTTACCGGCGATCAAATGGTAGATTATTGGGCGGACTGGTGTAAGAGATATCCAATTGTATCGATTGAAGACGGTTGTGCCGAAGATGATTGGTCGAGTTGGAAGAAGCTCACCTCTGCCGTTGGCGACAAGGTGCAGTTGGTGGGTGACGATTTGTTTGTTACCAATGTAGATCGTTTGCAGCGCGGAATCAATGAAGGGATTGCCAATAGTATTTTGATTAAAGTGAATCAGATTGGCACCTTGACAGAAACCTTGAATTCTATTCAGTTGGCTACTCGTCATTCCTACACGAATGTCATCAGTCACCGAAGCGGTGAAACGGAAGATTCTACGATTGCTGATTTGGCGGTTGCGATGAATAGCGGCCAGATAAAAACCGGAAGCGCTTCGCGTTCAGACAGGATGGCAAAATACAATCAGTTGTTGCGTATTGAGGAGGAGTTGGGTGAGAATGCGATATACGCTGGCAGTATGTTTAAGTATTGTTAAAAATTTCGAAATAAAGAGTAAAAAGGCCCGCTTCGCGGGCCTTTTTTATCCATAATTTTTGCGACTCTCGGACGGTTGTAATATCTTGCAGATTCATGCATACGAGAATGTTTAAACACACTTTACTGATGGGGCTTTTTGCCATCGGTTTAACGGCAAATGCTCAAAATTCAGCTCCAACATTAACCAAAGCAAAAGTCCTTCAAACTGCCATGGGCTTGGCGGCGGCGGGGAAATGGGGATTGGTGAAGGATGATATGGCCGCCGCTCAGATCCAGGATTTATATCGCGATGGAAGCGGAGTTACGCATGCGTATGTTTTGCAAACAATTCAAGGCGTTCCCGTGATGAATGGGGTTATGGGATTGCATTTCAATGCCAACGGGGATCTGTTGTACTCAACCAATAGAGCCATCGCACATGCTACAGATCATTTGGTGGGCTCATTCAATGCATTGGATAAAGATTTGCTCGGTGCAAAAGCCATCGAACAAGAAAATGTTTTGGCTCGCACCGTGATTTCAGACGGAAGCAATGAATCGTCGATTTTTCCATCCACAGCAATAAAATGGCAGCCAATGACCATAGGAACCCAGTTTGAAGAAGGAAAATTCTATACCCAAAGCATGGCTTGGCCCAATGAAAAAGGTGATTTAATTGCCGCTCAATATTTTGTGTTTTATAACTCGGCAACCTCTGATTGGGTGAATTTGTGGATGGATGCATCAGGCAAAACGTTACAACGTCATAGTTGGACGGTTCACTGCTCTCCGAAGTCGACTTTGGAAAACAACAATTCCAATGACAATGCGAATTCAGTGTTGGAAGCAAATCGTCCGCTGCTTGGAAAGAGTGTTTCACAGCATTTGTTGCTAACAGGTAGCAAGCCACTGCAACGTCGCGGTGATGGAGCAACCTATAAGTCGTTCTCTTTTCCAACGGAAAGCCCATTGTATGGTAGTCCAACAACACTCACGAGTCCGGCAGATGCCCAGGCTTCGCCCTATGGTTGGCACGATGTGGACGGAAAAGCGGGAGCGGAATACACAATCACTCGGGGTAATAACGTCTACGCTGCGGAAGATGTAGCCGCAAAAAACACCCCCGGCAAATCGCCCGATGGCGGTACTTCCCTCACTTTTAATTTGGCTTACGATCCAGCGGAGCCCAATCCTGTCAATTATCAAGATTTTGCCATCAGTAACCTATTCGTGGTTAACAATTTGATGCATGATATCACCCAACATTACGGATTTGATGAGCCAAGTGGCAATTTCCAGAAGACGAATTACGATGGTTTAGGTGCTGCAAACGACCCAGTAAGCGCCGATGCGCAGGACGGAAGTGGAACCAACAATGCAAATTTCGCAACCCCGCCCGATGGGTCAGCTCCTCGTATGCAAATGTATATTTGGGATGGGGTGGGTGCCAAAGCCAATTTGGTAGTAGACAGTAAGGGAATCAAATACGGTGTGGGTATCACCGACGGAAACTGGGGTAAGAAAATTACCGCTATCCCATCAAAAGGAAAGCTGGTTTTGGTGAAAGATAATGTAACCCCTGTAACCAATAAATGTTGCACCGGCATCACCAATAGCGCGGAAATCAAAGGCAATTTTGCTGCGATCGTGCGTGGCGGATGCACCTTTGTTCAAAAAGTATATCGTGCGCAATCCAATGGAGCAACAGCGGCAATTTTGTTAGATACTTCAACCGCCGATGCGGTGATTACCATGGCAACCGATAATACATCGCAAGCAAGTAAAGTTACAATTCCGGTCATCTTTGTCCGCTTTTCAAACGCCAATGAATTGAGAACGTTTTTGGCGGATTCATCGTTCAATATTACCTTTTACGATAGTTCTGCTTATGCAAAAAAGACAGATAGTGATTTGGATTTGGGCGTTATGGGTCATGAATACACCCATGGAATTTCAACCCGATTGACTTGCGGACCTTCCAATTCAAATGGTCTGAGCAATGCCGAGCAAATGGGTGAAGGATGGAGTGATTTCATCGGTTTGGCATTTACGGCGAAAAAGGGTGATGTAGGTTCTAAGCCTCGCGGTGTTGGAAACTGGTTGTTTGGGCAAGATCAAAATGGCGATGGAATTCGTACTTATCCTTACACTACCAATATGTCGTTGAACCCCCATACGTATGGAAATTTGGCGAAAGCATCGGTAGGTGTGCAAACTGAAGTTCACTACACCGGGGAAATTTGGTGTACGATGCTTTGGGATATGTACTGGGGCTATGTAGATAAATACGGATTTGATGAGGATTTATACAATGGTACTGGCGGAAACAATCGTGCGGTACAAGTTGTGATCGATGCGATGAAGCTTCAACCCTGCGGTCCGGGTTTCGTGGATGCGCGCGATGCGATTTTGGCTGCCGATAGCATTCGTTATGGTGGAGCCAACAAAAAGATCATTTGGGATGCTTTTGCACGCAGAGGTTTGGGGTATTCTGCCGCTCAAGGAAGTGCGAACAACTGTGCCGACGGAGAAGAGGCTTTTGATTTGCCTCCAGCACCCGCATCAAACGTGAATCAAATCAAACAGGATTGGCTGAAAGTTCGTCCAAACCCAGCCACTGAGGTATTTGTGATTGAGCCAATGAATGTGCTGAAAATCGAATCAGCCCTTGTTTTTGATATCAAAGGCGGTATTCATTCCGTGCCCACTGCACCATTAAACGGGGGTGGATTGGCATTGGATGTGCGCGGTTTGTCTGCCGGAATATATTGGGTTCAGGTTAAAGCGGGTAACGATGTTACTGCGGTTAAGTTGATCAAGCCTTAATTTTATTTTTGGTATATTTGTAAAACCAAACTTTTCAGGAGTCAAAGCATCTTGCTTTTTTCAAATGAAAGAATGGATTAGACACAATTTGCAACAAAAATGTTAGAAATCACCTTTGCTTTATTGGCGTATTTATTGGGATCTATCCCCAGTGCGATTTGGGTGGGGAAGCGTTTTTACGGAATTGATGTTCGCGAACATGGCAGTGGAAATGCAGGAGCCACGAATGTATTTCGGGTGTTGGGAAAAGTCCCCGGCACAATTGTGTTGGTCCTAGATATTCTTAAGGGCTATATGGCGGTGAGATTGGCGGATGTTGTCGACTTTTTATCAAAAGATGGATTTTCAAATTTGGCGTTGAGTCATACGGAAGTGAGTGGGTTGGTTGATGGGGATTATAAATTTTTGATGATACTTTTCGGTACGATGTCGGTGGTCGGACATCTGATCCCAATTTTCGCCAAGTTTAAAGGCGGAAAGGGCGTTGCTACGCTATTTGGGATGTTGATTGCATTGAATCCTGCAGTTGCGGGACTGGCATTGGCTGTTTTTGTGATCACGAATATCATCACCGGTTACGTGAGCATTGGATCACTCTTGGCGGGGTTGTCGATTCCGTTCCTCTTTATTCGCGTTTTCGGTGAGACTGATTTGAGTATATTGATTTTTAGTTTTTTGGTAGCGGGTTTGATTTTGGTAACGCACCGCAAGAATATCAAACGATTGATTGCAGGAGAAGAAGCCAAGACTCGCATCGTGATGAAGCAAAAGAAATAAGCGATGTGGATGTCGAACTTGTCACCTGAGATAAATCCAGAAGCGGTTGAAGAGACCTTGCTCGATAGTGGTTGGCAGATTGTTTTGTACAACGACGATGTCAACTCGTTTGATTGGGTCATCGTGAATTTGATGAAGTATTGTAACCACACTCGTTTGCAGGCGGAGCAGTGTGCTTGGTTTGTGCACAACAACGGGAAATATGCGGTAAAAAACGGGGGATACGATGATTTGGAACCGGTTTGTACGGCTTTGTGCGAAAAAGGTTTGTCGGCTCAGCTCGAGGTTCAGTAACTTTGAAACATTATGAGAAAAGTATATCCATCGGCTGAAGCGGCCACAGCGGACATAGAGGACGGAGCAGTTTTGATGTTGGGCGGATTTGGATTGTGCGGTATTCCGGAGAATTCGATTGCGGCTTTGGTAAAAAAGGGGGTGAAGGGACTCACTTGCATATCGAACAATGCGGGGGTGGATGATTTTGGGATTGGTTTGATGTTGCAGGGCAAGCAGGTGAAGAAGATGGTGAGTTCATATGTAGGGGAGAATGCGGAGTTTGAGCGACAGTTATTAAGTGGAGAGTTGGAGGTTGAATTGATACCTCAGGGTACTTTGGCAGAGAGGTGCCGCGCCGCAGGCGCGGGCATTCCGGCCTTTTATACTCCTGCCGGTGTGGGTACCGAAGTTGCCGAAGGAAAAGAAATACGCGTATTTGGAGATAAAACCTATCTCATGGAGTATGCATTTGACGCGGACTTTGCTATCGTAAAAGCTTGGAAGGCCGATAAACATGGCAATTTGATTTTTAAAGATACCGCGAGGAACTTCAATCCAATGATGGCGATGGCGGGAAAAATAACAATCGCAGAAGTTGAGGAATTGGTGGAAGCGGGTGAATTGAACCCCAATGATATCCATGTGCCTGGAATTTATGTCCAGCGGATCGTTTTGGGTGAGAATTATGAAAAGCGCATCGAACAAAGAACTACCAGACCCAGAGTTTAATCACATGGGAGTTCCGTTGCCAAAGTTGGTATTTGCCACCAACAATCAACATAAAATCGATGAGGCGCAAGCCATCGTACAGGGCAAATTACAATTGATATCGTTAAAAGAAGCAGGCGTAGAAATTGAGGTCGACGAAACCGAAACAACTTTCCGCGGCAATGCATTTCTAAAAGCCCAAGCCGTTTGGGAGATAACAGGTTTGCCATGTGTGGCAGACGACAGTGGTTTGTGTGTGAATGCTTTGGGTGGAGAACCGGGCGTTTTTTCATCTCGCTACGCTGGAGAAGCCGGGAATCATGCAAAAAATAATGAAAAGCTGTTGAGTGAGCTGCTCGGTAAGGCGGATAGAAGTGCATATTTTACAACTGTTTTGTGCATCGTGGGGATGGAAAATACACCTATATATATAGAGGGAAGGGTGAATGGGGTAATTTTGACCCAAATGCAAGGTAAAGATGGCTTCGGATATGACCCCTTGTTTTGTCCAGAAGGAGAGAACAGGTCGTTTGCAGAAATGTTGGCATCGGAAAAAAATGCCATGAGTCATCGCGGTCGTGCCTTTCAGTCGCTAATGGATTATCTGCGATGATGGAAAACGGATTTGATAATGGCGTGCCCAAGTTGGCAGTTAGCGATTATGATTATCATTTGGGTGCGGAACAAATTGCCCAATACGCGATTGAGCCAAGGGATGCGAGCAAATTATTGGTTTGGACGGGCGGTGAAATTAGAGATCGAAGGTTTTATGAGTTGGATGATGAATTGGACGCGGATGTTCTTTTGGTTGCCAATGATACAAAGGTGATTCCGGCGCGATTGCATGCGCAAACATCGGGCGGACATCAAATAGAGATTTTTTTATTGAAGCCACTGGATCCGGAATGGTTGAAATGGGAGGCAATGATTGGGAATCGCCGGAGATTCAAAGAAGGAGAATCGGCCTTGGTTTCGGGGAGGCTCACACTGAAATGGCTGAACCGGGAAGAAAACCAGGTGCAATTTGAGTTGCCTGCAGATTTCAACAGTATGCCTGAGGCGATAGAGGAGTTGGGTAAAGTTCCTTTGCCACCTTATATAGATCGGGGTGTTGAGTTGGGCGACAAAGAAAGGTACCAAGCAATTTTTGCCCAAAAGGCGGGGGCGGTGGCTGCTCCAACGGCATCATTGCACTTTACGCAGGCGTTGGAAAGTAGAATGATGAACAAGGGGATTGGGTTGGCTAAGTTGACGTTGCATGTAGGTGCGGGTACATTTAAGCCGATGAGCGGGGAGTTTTCGCATCAGCACGACATGCATTCGGAGCGGTTTGAGATTTCCAAGGCTTTGATTGTTGAGTTGATGGGGCGTTTGTTTGCTGATGAAAATGGGGGACAATTTGCAGTTTCATCGGATTTGGGTCAAAGAAGAGGGGGCAGGGTAGTGGCCATTGGAACCACTTCGATGCGTGTTTTGGAGAGTTTGTATTACATAGGAGTGAGAATTTTGGGGAATCAATGGTTTGGAAGGGTGGAAACGGAGGATGCATATTGCGATTTATCGGGGCGATTATTGAATAGAACGGTTGATTTAAAGGAATCATTCATGGCAATTGTTGATTTTTGCGAGCGAAATGGTGGGAGTTTGAGTGGCGAAACGAAGATTTTCATTGTTTCGGGGTTTGATTTTCGCATTTGCGATGGCATAATTACGAACTTTCATCAACCCAAGTCGACATTATTGATGTTGGTTGATGCGTTTTTGGGGGGAAAGTGGAGAGGGATATACGAGCATGCGACGCGTGAGGGGTACCGATTTCTGAGCTATGGCGATGGTTCTTTGCTTTGGTGATAATTTTTTTGAGTGTTAAATGATTGAATGACTAGGGTTTGGTGAAAGCCTTTGGATTATTTTGAAGACAGTGTTTGAATATGTAGAAAAAGATAGTACTTTTGCATCCCGTTCTGATAGAGACGCCCATTGAATTGGGCAGATGAAAATTTCTCAAAAACTTATTTGTTTAGAAAGAAAAAACATCACTATCTTTGCGACCCCGTTCTGAAAGTTACGAAGTGCCAAAAACAAACAAGAGTTTGAAATAGGCCGAGTTGATTTTTTAAAAATTAAACTTGGTTTTGTCGAAAACTAGTTGTAGTTTTGCACCCCGTTTCGGAAGGAACAAGGAAAAAA
>DDYM01000074.1:5530-5697 GCA_002347985.1 Bacteroidetes bacterium UBA2234 | reverse complement strand
GCCCGCTGCACATCCACATAGCCCACCTTGAAATCGCCCTGCTTGTATTCCTTCTCCCAACCCGCAAATCGCTTACGCAGGAAATCCATGTTATAATCCATCAACTGCGTTAACTCCTCCCCAAACAAACGATTCGCATGATCGTAATTGGGCATCAACAACACAAA
>DDYM01000074.1:201-5382 GCA_002347985.1 Bacteroidetes bacterium UBA2234 | reverse complement strand
TTTCATATTGCCATCAGCGTGCGTATTGAAATAATGATTTCCTACGCCACCCTTTAAACGCAAATCTTTCGTCCGAAACCACTGCGTCTTCGCCCGCTCCATCTCCCTAGAGTCTCTATTGTCGTAATGATGCAAACTCACAAACACCCTGTTCAACAACGCCATGCGATTCGAATAAAATATCGCCTCCTGCTGGTTGCTGGCCTCGTTGCCGTTGAACATCGCACTCGGACCAAAACTCCGCATATTCACTGTTATTACCACCGTTTTGCGCAATGAATTACTATCGTTCAATTTATACCAATTGTCCTTGCTCACTCCATACTTCACCGATCCCAATGCCGTTTTCTCGCCGCCCGCATCCAAATCACCCCGATCGAACTCCTCAAACCCCGGTGCCCGCAAGGCCCAATGCTCCGGCATCAATCCCAACATCTGCGAAAACAACCCCACATGATACCCATCGTGCGATACCCCCCTGACCCGATTCTGCGGCAAATACAACTGCAAAAACTCACTCACACTATACCCAAACGTATCCGTCCACGGATTGAAACTCGTATTAGAACTCTCCCCCAAATACACCACATCGCCATAACAAAACGCCGAATCCAACTTCCCCGCAACCGGCGAAAACTTCAAACGCTCCTTATTCCGCAAGCCCGAACTCCAATACCACCAATTGGCCACAAAAAACACGAACACACCCACCGCCAATCTCAGCAGCACTTTCGGAGCGATATCTTTGATCCAAGCCATCATCAAAACTGAAAATATACAAACGGGTGATTCACAGCACCGCCCCAAATCCAAATGGAAACCGCCATCAACACATACATAGCCCAGCGAATCGCTATAGGAAATTTACCCAACCAAACATCCGCCCGCTCTTTCATCAACCACAAATCCAGCAACAAGAATATACACAAAAAAAGTGGTATTTGCAAACCGTGAGCCAAGGTAGGCGCGGCAATCCCCACCAATCCATCTAGTCTACAACCGATATATCCCGGCATCCATAACATCCCAAAAACCTCCGAAGCTTGGTCCATCGTAGCACTCCGAAACCACACCAATGTCATCATGAAAAAGAACCCCGTTTTCACCGTCCGAAACCCATCCCACAAACGCCTGCGCAATGGCAACCGCCCCTGATGATCGTGGAAATGTCCGCCCACAAACTCCAACTTCTTAAACACAAAACGATCAAATAAATACAGAAATCCCTGGGCCACCCCAAACGCGATCATCGTCCCGTTGGCCCCATGCCATAACCCACTGGTAAAAAACACCAGCATCGCCGCCATCGCCAATACCCAAGGACCCCTTTTGTTACCCCCCACAGGGATAAAAATGTAGTCCCTAAACCAAGTACTCAACGAAATATGCCATCGTTGCCAAAATTCAGGAATGCTCTTGGAGATAAACGGCTTGTTGAAATTGTCCATCAAATGAATCCCAAACAACAACGCACTGCCCTGTGCCAACAACGAATACCCAAAGAAATCGGTATACACTTGAAACGTAAAATAGAAGGTCGCCAGCCAAGCCTCCGCCTGCGTGTAAGCCGTATGGTCCGAATAAAACGCATCCACCACCGAAGCCAAATTATCGGCCACCGCCACCTTCAAAAACAACCCATAAATTAGCAATCTCGCCCCGTTGCGCACATCCTCCCACTTGGGCATATAATCAGAAAATAACTGCGAATGCAGCTTGCCAAAGCGCTCGATCGGACCGGCAACCAACTGCGGAAAGAACGAAACATACAGCATGAATTTGGGCAGATTGTGCTCCGCCTTCTCCTGTCCGCGATACACATCCACCACATAGCTGATACTCTGAAAGGTATAAAATGAAATCCCCGCAGGGATCGTATATTTCCCCAACTCCACAATCCACGCCGTAGCATTGTGATCGCTCATCCATCGCACCATCGCCGAATCGCCCAAAGCAAAGTCCAAGTATTTGAACATGAACAACATGGTGAGGTTACTACCGATGCTAAACCAAAGCCAAAACTTCTTCCAACCCAGCGAGCCATCCTGCTCCACCCGCATGCCACACCACCAGTCAATCACCGATGTAAGCATCATCAACCCCGCAAACTCAACCTTCCAATACCCGTAAAAGAAATAACTCGCCAGCAAAAGCCAAATCCAACGCTGCTTCGCCGGCAACACAAAATACGTGAGCCATACCAAAGGCAGAAAAAACCAATATATGACTGAGTTGAACAGCATCCGCGGTCGCGAATATACGCTATTGAATCATCAATTTGGTTGAGTAAACTGCGCCTTGGATCGACCTAAACTGAATCCAATACTGACCTGCAGCCAAATCTACAATGTTGAGAGATTCACCGCCCTCGATGACTTTGCGCAACACCACTCTTCCCACGCAATCCACAACGGTCACATCGCCTTTCATGTCGTCCGAATCCTTGAACACGAATTGAACAGCACTTTGCGCCGGATTGGGATACACTCGCATTTGGGCATTGGATTCCAATTCCTCAGCTCCTGCACTGCCACCCAAAATCTGCTTTGCATAGGGATTTGTAATTTTTTTGTCCGTGTACACATGATATTCGCCAGCCGCCAGAGTAATCACCATCGTATTACCAGAAACCAGAATGCTATCGCCGGTTAAATAATTATACCAATAACCGGTATGGGCAAAACCTACAGATGCACTGCTGGATGTTACATCGAAATTGCCAATCACAACCGTATTCATATTGCTGTGATTGAGGGTTAAAATCTTATAATTTCCGCCACTGGAAAAATTGTAACTATTGGGTGAAGACACCTCTGTATAGTTTCCTTTCAGCTGCGCGATGGATGCGATTTTGAATTGATTTTTCCGTCGGACCATATCCGAAGTCCAATAGTCCCAACGAACTGGCTTGTTTGCTAAACGACAAGCATCTTGAACCGTTACCCCGTCTTCACAAGTGTTGATGCTATAATCGTATGCGAGCTCATCAAACTGCCAAATCATTTTGGGTCCGGGAGTAGCAATTACAAAAGCATATGCCAACCCCACCCGTGGCACGTAAACATTGGGGTCCTTCACGGAATATCCCGTTGTAGAATTTCCAAAATTTTTGCACTTGTAACCCATTCTTTCCTCATCATGACTGATGATATAACCCACCAAATTGCGCTGTCCGAAAGATCTTTTTTGCGCATCGATGCCATATCCAAAGTCACTGTTGCTGAAGCCCATTCCTGCCTCATTGGCATTGAAATTTCCATTGCCCCATAACATCATTCCCTTGGACGATAATGTCTGCTCTTCGTTGTTATCTGCGAAATGCTCCATAATACAATAAGCACCCGGAGATTTGGCCTGAACCCAGTTGTAATAATCGGTGAGAATATCAACCCTACTTTGATCGTATTGGGCCATTTTGGTGGCATCGTTGCCAGAATATGTTTGGGTAAAACCTTTGCTCAAATCAAAGCGAAAACCATCCACATGAAATTCCTCAAGCAAATATGCCAACGTCCGTTTAACATAATATTTGGTCGCTTGGGTTTCGTGGTTTACGTCATATCCTACATTAAACGGATGTTTTGCATCGGCATTTAAGTAGGGGCTATTTCCCCAGGGTTTTCCTGTAGTAGCGTCCCAATACAAAACATTGATTGAAGCGGAACCAAATACGTGGTTGTAAACGACATCCAAGATCACTGCGATGCCATTTTGATGACAGGCATCAACCAAAGATTTCAGGGCCGACCGATTTCCATAGTATTTATCAATGGCCATATGACTTGCCACATTATAACCCCAGCTCAAATTCCCCTCAAATTCACAAACCGGCATCAACTCTAAAGCGGTTATTCCCAATCTCTTTAAATACGGAATAGAATCTTGCAAAGCCTTAAAAGTTTGGGCTTTGGTGAAATCTCGGGTGAGACATTCGTAAATTAATAGTTTGTCCGTTGCAGGTCGTTGAAAGTTGATTTTCGACCATGAAAAAGCAGGCTGAGCGGTTTGTAAAACACCAACATACCCTTGGGTTTTGTTCTTGGGGTAATACTTTAAATTGGGGTAATTCGCGGCGGGGATATAAGCATCATCCCACTCGTGCAGTAGGAGGGTTGCGAATGGATCTGCTATGCGAATGCTGCCATCCACCCAAAACTGATAGCCGTATTCAACGCCTTTTTTTAAGCCGGTAATTTTCTTCCACCAAATGCTTTTGGACGATGAATAATTCATGAAATACGCTGTATCTGGGCCCCAATTGTTGAAATCCCCGATCACGTATACAAAATTCTTGTACGGCGCATAGAACAAAACATAGGCCGTGGAATCATCCAAATAAGTGACACCCAATTCTAATCCCGATGGCGGATCCAACAATTTTACGGTTGGATTAACCACGAAAGTGACGGTATCAGCAGCAATGTATTGGTTGTTGTAATTGGCTGTGTAAATCATTTGGTTGGCTCCCACTTTCCAATTGCTGTAGGAGAGCTGAAAACTATCTTTTGTTTTGCTTTTGCGAAGTGTATCGCCGTTGAGGGTTAACACAGTGGCACAAACTCTGCTAGCCCACACTTCGATTTTTTGGGTAGATGTAGCGCCGATAATACTGTTTTTGATTTCGGGCAAAGTAAATTTTGCGGCCAATCCAACCGAATAAATGGGCGTGAAAATGTCGGTGCCGGCAGCGCTGCGACCCACCTTAGAACCATCGGCATTTCGGAATACAAAAGCCAATTGCAGAACAGTTTCATTGGTGGCAAATGCTCCCGCTTGAGAATAAAAGTCTTTCACATGATAACGAATCTGCCATTTGTCGTTCCCCAAAGATGTCATTTTGGTACGCGCATCCGCCGTGCCCCAGTTGCCAACCACATGCTTCCAATCACTGCCACCGGTGGATAACGTTGTAATCACACCCGTATGTGCATAGACTTGGGTTGCTCCGATCAAAGCGCCGTTCCCCAATTTTGCATTATAAACGATGGTTACGGTGTCGGTTTCTTTTGGGAAAACGGGACTGAGCGACAGCACTTGGGCTTGCAAAGCACTTCCCATCAGGAACCAACAAAGCAAAACGGCAATTTTCTTCATAGTTCTTTCAAAAATAGGCGATAAGTGTCGTTCTGACAATAAACAAAATGGAAAGCACCCCTATTTCCGTCGAAAGGAAGCCATTAT
>DDYM01000074.1:0-134 GCA_002347985.1 Bacteroidetes bacterium UBA2234 | reverse complement strand
AACTTTCCCTGTGGTTGGGATGACTTGTGCTGCATGTGCGGTAAGCTTAGAGTCGTATTTGGGCCATTTAGACGGTGTAATTTCTGTGGTTGTGAGTTATCCCAACCAATCGATTTTTATAGAATTTAACGAGG
>DDYM01000038.1:98487-98618 GCA_002347985.1 Bacteroidetes bacterium UBA2234 | reverse complement strand
CCCTCTACCATACCGCTTGGCTCAAAACGTGTAAACGCAAACTTGTCTACGAACTCCTCCAATGGCACACCATACTGCAATCCTACCGATACCGCAATTGAGAAACAGTTCATCAAACTGCGGAAACTTGC
>DDYM01000038.1:82427-98259 GCA_002347985.1 Bacteroidetes bacterium UBA2234 | reverse complement strand
GGCTGACTCAACTTGCAACCATCACGGTACAAAGCATTCGCCTTCAATCCCAATGTCCAACTCAAGTGGTAACACTCTTTGATTTCGTCAACCGTAGCCTCGTTTGGCAAATTGATTGTCTTACTGATCGCACCAGAAATGAATGGTTGCGCTGCAGCCATCATACGAATGTGTGCGTTGGCATGAATGAAACGAACACCTTTATTTCCACACTTGTTTGCGCAATCAAACACTGAATAATGCTCTTCCTTCAAATGAGGCGCCCCTTCAATGGTCATTGTTCCCGCAACAAAATCATTACATTCTGCAATTTGCTCTTTGGTAAAGCCCAAAGCCTGCAACATGTTGAAACGAGGATTGTTGTACTGCGCTGAATCAAAGCCCAAACGCTGTAAAGTTTCTTCACCCAATGAATATTGGTTGAATACAAATCCGATTTCAAATGCCATCGGTGCTTCCGACTCCAACTTTGCCAAATCCGCATCGTTGAAACCCAAAGCCGTTAAGCTATCATGATTGATATGAGGTGCACCTTTGAATGTCTGATGACCCTTCGCATAGTCAACGATATCCTGTGTTTGCTTCTCGTCGTAACCCAAATGTTTCAATGCCACAGGCACCGTTTGGTTTACAATCTTAAAGTATCCACCACCACTCAACTTCTTATATTTTACCAAAGCAAAATCAGGTTCGATACCTGTAGTATCGCAATCCATTAACAAACCAATGGTTCCAGTTGGAGCAATTACTGTAGATTGTGCGTTGCGATATCCATACTTCTCACCCCATTGTACCGCCTTGTCCCATGCATTGCATGCCGCTTTCAACAAGTAATCTGGGCAATGCTTTTCATCCAAACAAACTGGCTTGATACCCAATCCTTCGAATGCCAAAGGCGTATTGTATGCTGCATATCTGTGGTTACGGATAACGCGCAACATATGCTTCTTGTTTTTCTCGTACATACGGAAAGGACCTTTTACTGCCGCCATTTCCGCCGATGTAGCATAAGCGGTTCCTGTCAATATTGCAGTGATCGCTCCGCAAATCGCTGTAGCCTCAGAAGAATCGTAAGGAATACCAGCACTCATCAACACTGAGCCCAAGTTGGCGTAACCCAATCCCAAAGTGCGATAATCATAACTCAATTGAGCCACCTCTTTTGATGGGAACTGTGCCATCAACACAGAAATTTCCAATACCGTTGTCCACAAACGTGCACTGTATTCGAATTTCTCCATATCAAAAATCTTGGTGTCCTCATGGAAGAACTTTCTCAAGTTCAAAGAAGCCAAGTTACAAGCGGTGTTGTCCAAGAACATGTATTCAGAACATGGGTTAGAAGCATTGATTCTTCCTCCTTCTGGACAAGTATGCCACTCGTTGATTGTATCGTCGTATTGAACCCCAGGATCCGCACAAGCCCAAGCCGCATCACCAATCGCATCCCAAACTTCTTGGGCAGGCATGCTGTTCATCACTTCACCGTTTGAACGTGCAATGAAATCCCAATTTTCACCCTTCTCCAACTTGTGGAAGAAACTATGTGGAATACGAACAGAATTGTTACTGTTTTGTCCGCTCACCGTGTTGTAGGCCTCCCCTTCGTAATCGTTAGAATATCCAGCAGCAATCAAAGCAGCTACCTTGCGCTCCTCTGTGCTTTTCCATTTGATGAATTCCATGGCATCTGGGTGATCCAAATCCAAGCAGACCATCTTGGCCGCACGACGAGTAGTTCCGCCACTCTTGATTGCACCCGCAGAACGATCTCCAATCTTCAAGAAACTCATCAAACCAGAACTCGTTCCACCACCACTCAACTTCTCACCAGATCCACGAACCTTGCTGAAGTTAGTTCCTACACCAGAACCGTATTTGAAGATACGCGCTTCACGAACCCACAAATCCATGATACCACCCTCGTTTACCAAATCATCGTCAACCGACAAAATGAAACAAGCATGTGGCTGAGGACGCTCGTAAGCCGAAGTACTCTTCATCAACTTCTCAGTATCAGGATCTACAAAATAGTGACCCTGTGGTTTGCCCGTAATTGCATAACTGTTGTGTAAGCCTGTATTAAACCATTGTGGTGAATTGGGAGCCGATTCCTGATTCAACAACGAATAAATCAATTCATCATAAAACACCTGAGCGTCTGATGCATTTTCAAAATAACCATACTTTTCACCCCAATGTCTCCAACATGCAGCAAGACGATGTGCAACCTCCTTCACAGATCTTTCACTACCCAAACTACCGTCGGCCTGTGGAACACCCGCCTTACGGAAATACTTCTGAGCCAAAATGTCTGTAGCTACCTGACTCCATCCTTCAGGTACTTCCACATTCTTCATCTCAAATACCACACTACCGTCTGGCTTCTTGATAACAGATGCGCGATAATCGTACTTGAATTGATCAAAGGGTGATACACCATCGGCGGTGTTCATGCGGGCAAAATTTAGGCCCTTGGTGTTAACGGTTTGTTGGCTCATGGTTATTACAATTGGGTTGTGATGATTTTTTTGATTTAAAAGTATTTTGTGAATAGCAAATCTATCCTAGTAATTGAATCCTACCCAATCATGTTTTCCACACAAAACCCTCAAACCCTTGATAAATTTGGCTTTAGGCTGTTGAAAACACGCGAACCCAACAACGGCGGGGCTTGACGCGCATCAAACTATATATCAATGAGTTATGTTTGACATAAAAAGTAGACAGCTGGCAAAAAAACAAAAAAACTAGCCCTTTCGGTCACAATCCACTAAGTCCGGACAAAATATACTTTCTTTGTACTATGGGTTTGGTATTAGAACTACTTAAAAATCGACGTGCCCAACACAAAAAAAGTGTAGCATTATTGTGCGACCCAGACATTCCCTCCCACCAAATTACCGATCAAGTCCAAAAAGCCCTTCTCTGTGGCATCGATCTTTTTTTGGTTGGCGGTAGTCACCTATCCGTAGGGAATACATCAGAATGCGTAAAATTGATCAAATCACTGGGAGCTCAAAATGTAATCTTGTTTCCCGGCAATGAAGTTCAAGTAGTCAAAGAAGCAGATGCCATCCTTTTCATGAGTCTAATCTCAGGAAGAAATCCTGATTTTTTGATCTCAAAACAAGTTGCCGCAGCCCCTTTTGTAAAATTAAGCAACCTAGAGGCCATTCCTACAGGATATATGCTTGTTGAAAGTGGAAAATTGACCTCCGCTTTGTACATAAGCAACACCCTTCCCTTGCCCAACAACAAACCTGATATCGCAGCCGCTACAGCAATGGCCGGTGAATTGCTGGGTATGCAACTGTTTTACCTCGATGCCGGTAGCGGTGCAGAATACCCCATCCCTCAATCAATCATACACGCCGTAAAAACCAGTACCAACGGAATCCTCTTCGTTGGCGGTGGAATTAGAACTCCTCTCTCCGCAGCAGCAGCCTGGGAATGTGGAGCAGATGTCGTTGTAGTGGGAAATGGCATCTTCGAAGACGACTCACTCATGGCAGATCTCACTGTTGCCCTGAAACAAATCAATCAGCGTACCTCCGTTTCTTCATAAAAACATGTTTATTTATCCGTTTAAAATTGTTTACCTGCACAGCGGAAAAACAAGACAAATGCTGCATGATCAGCTACTTAATCACACCTTTTTATCAGATCACGGCTATCGCAAACCCGATACAAACCCAAGAGCATTCTTCGGTGAATTATCAGACCAAGACTTTACCCTCGAAACCATTGAAAAAGGAGATCGATTGGTGAATTTTATTACTGGCGACTTCAGGGGATCAGAAAACGAAATGTATGTGAGAATGCAACTGGGGTCTTGGCAACACCAAAGAGTATTTTTGTTATATGCCCTGGCAACCATTGCTTGCTTCGTGGGATTTTTTGCTGCCATCGCAAACAACATTAGAATTCCCGCCCAGTCTGAAATACCCGATATTCTTCATGCCCTATTGAATGGCTTAAAACCCTCATTGGCCTATGTTTTTTTGATATGCGGTCTCTCACTTTTCATTGCGCTTTACGTCAAAGCAAGGCAATTTCAGAGACGACAAATAAGTAGTATCGATTTCTTTAAAAATCTATGGGACGCAAAACAGGTTGAAAAAACCGAGGTTCCCATACTTTTTCAATAAAGGATTTACTTTTTAATCTGTGGGTCGATCAGCAAAGTGGCATCCACCGATTCTGCAAAGAATTTGAGCATATCCGCCTCCCAACTTTTCATCGGCATTTCAATGATGCTGCCCATAAAAATCCAACTATCCTCCGCTTGATCCACAAGCACCTCCGCACTTTTGTTCGATAACAATTTTTGTGAAAACAAAACCTCCGGAACTCTTCCCGCCTTTTCCAAATTCAAATTGATACCCCCCATTCCGCCATCCTTCACGTTGGACAAACCACCATGCAGCAAATACTGACGTGCCTTCTGCGATTCGATAAAATTCTTGTCGCGATCCACCCGCAAATAATCTAAAACCAGACGGATACTGCTCACTTCCAATTCATTTTTGGAGATCACAACATTGCCCTCGGAAATTAACATCAATTGATCCAACACCTTGCACAAGCGGGGTAAACCCATTCGAGTGTCAGAACACCAATTCCCGCCAACCATAAGCAAACGGAATGTTGGCAAGGTTATTAAACCGCTACCCGCATTCAACACCTTAGAGCGCAAAACACTATCCAACTGTTTCAACAAAGTCTCACTCGGCGTATACATCATATACTCTGTTTCGAAATCGTTCCAAAACAATTGAGCGTCTGCCACCATCGCAGAATCCTTAACCGCCGAACCTGTTCGATGCGCATACTCACCGGTCATCTTCGACATAGAATTCAATTCCCCACGCATGTAGTGCAAAGTGGGGTGCAACTTCCACAATTCATTGGATACGTTGTCTACGATATCTACCTGTATGCCCTTGTTTTCCGTCATATTCAAATCCTTTTGATCCTTTTTCTTCTGAGTGCAAATTCCACACGATGAGATTCCCAGAATCAAACAGCCCAAAAACCATTTCCAAATCATAACAGCAAATTACCGCCAAATATTCAATACACCCAAAGAAAATATTACCTTCGCAACACCATCATGAGTGTATCGTTAGAGGCGATTAAAAAACCCATCGAAAAGGAACTAAACGCCTTCGAAGTCATGTTCAAACAGAGCATGAAAACACGCGTGCCCTTGTTGGATATCGTACTAAATTACATTCTCAAGCGAAAAGGAAAGCAAATACGCCCCCTTTTCGTGATGTACACGGCCAAATTGTTCGGCGATATCAATATCAGAACCTACCGCGGTGCCTCGCTGGTGGAACTCTTGCACACTGCAACTTTGGTCCATGACGATGTGGTTGACGAAAGTTACCTGCGTCGAGGATTCTTCAGCATCAACGCACTGTGGAAGAATAAAGTAGCCGTTTTGGTTGGTGATTACCTCCTCTCTAGAGGATTGCTTTTGGCAGTAGAACATCGTGATTTTGATATGCTCGAAGTCCTTTCCAATGCAGTGAAAGACATGTCCGAAGGAGAACTGCTGCAGTTGGAGCGGGCGCGTTTTATGAATGCCACAGAAGACGTGTATTTTCAAATCATCAAACAAAAAACAGCATCACTGATTGCCGCATGTTGTGAAATTGGAGCCGCATCAACTACCCCAGATAGTGAAATTCAAAAGAAAATGCGTCAGTTTGGTGAACAGATAGGCCTCGCCTTCCAAATTCGCGACGATCTTTTTGACTTTGGCGATAATAAATCGGGAAAACCTTCAGGAATCGACATAAAGGAACGTAAACTCACCTTGCCCATCATCCATGCCTTTTCAAAAGCAACACCTTCTGATGTGCGGAAAATTAAAAAACTGATTCGTTCCAATACCAACGAAAAACAAAAACTTGCCGATGTAGTGGAATTCATTACCGTCCATGGTGGCATGTCTTATGCGA
This sequence comes from Bacteroidetes bacterium UBA2234, assembly GCA_002347985.1. GTDB lineage: Bacteria > Bacteroidota > Bacteroidia > NS11-12g > UBA955 > UBA955. The sequence continues at coordinate 92,287 of DDYM01000038.1, read as the reverse complement.
AAATTAAAATGAACGAATTCCGCGATCGCGCATTTGAAATTCTAGAATCTATTCCTGCCAACAAAGAAGACAAACAATCATTGCAAAATTTGGTCAACTTTGTAATTGATAGAAATGTATAAATCATGAAAGTCGATATTCAAAATAGCAAAATCGAATTGGTAAAAATTGATAACCAATGGGTTGCCCAAGAAAACCCCTCGGTGTCGTTCATCCCACAAAACGAAAATACATTACTCATCCAAACCCACAATCAAACCATTCAGGTGAGATGTATCGGCATTGACAAAGCCAATAAGACAGTAACACTTTTATACAAAAATCAAAAATTCAGTGCCAAAATCACTGAACCAATGGATGATCTGCTAAAATCAATGGGCCTAGAAAATGCCTTGGTTCAAAAGATTTCTGAAGTCAAAGCGCCTATGCCGGGATTGGTTTTGGATGTCTTGGTTTCACCTGGCGATACCGTTGAGGTAGGACAAAAAATCCTTGTTCTGGAAGCGATGAAAATGGAAAACGCCATCAAATCACCTACTGCCGGCATCGTGGCCTCGGTAAATGTCTCTAAAGGTCAGGCTGTAGACAAAAACTACATACTGATTCGATTCGAATAATATCCTTCCAAAAAATCGCATCGGTATTTGAACCAATCTCTTTCCATAGGCCGATTCAAAATTTCATGGATTTATCTATTGATTGGAGTTTATCTCATCACAGGACTTATTAATTTAGACCGCCTTCCAATTGCTTGGAACGATGAAATTCAAAATCTCGATCCCGCACTGGTTTGGCATCATACCGGAAACTATTGCTCGCCACTGTGGCCCAATCCCGGTGCCGAAAACAAATTCCTTAGTTATCCTCCTCTTTTAGAAGCCTGGCATTGCTTGTGGTTGTTTTTCGGTCAATCCCCTTGGGTAGTTCGACTTCCATTTTTACTTTTCCACCTTCTAACCGCCATCTTGTTATATCGATTTGTGTGCCTTCTCTTATCTGATCGCTCTTCCAAAAGTAAACAACCCGAACCATATCTGCCCATCGTTGTAGAGCAAATTGCATTGTTCATTACCGCCTTATTTCTGTTCGATAAATCCACCGGTGAAATCTCAAGAAGCCTCCGTGTAGAAACGCCGATACTCCTCTTGCTGATGGGGTTTGTCTCCTTATCACCCAAATTAATAACTCGATGCAAAATCTACATTCCCGCTTTGCTTGGTTTATTCTTGGGCAGCCTCTCCATTGCTCATCTTTATACCTGGCCCCTGGTAATCATCGCCACCACATTGATATTCAATCATTTCATTCACTATCAAAAGCAAGCAAGATTTCTCTTTGCATTGATCTTTCTATTGGGACTCATCGCCCCCATCTCAATATTTTGGTACGCCGTAAAACCCGAAATGCATGATTTATCAACCCAACTTTTAATGCAAACCGATGATCACAGCGGCACTTCCCTCGGCTCAAACGTTTATGGATTTTTTATTGGTAGATTCATTCCTTACTACTTGGAGCAACCCTACACATTCTTTTTGCATTTGATTTACTGGCTTGGCTCTATTCGTTTGCTGATTTCATTCTACGATCCTAGACCCAATCTATGGAGTTCATTCTTTAACACCCCCAAAAAGCAATTTTTCAACCCATTCCATACAACTGTTTTAATACCCATTCTTTACCTCTCATTCTCAATTCCCACCGCCATTTTTCTCAATCCACAACACCGTTATTACCCTGTGCAACATCTTCTGGGACTGTTGGTTATCGCCGTTTATTTGCAGAATTTTAAACCCCAAATCCACTGGAACCCGCTCAGTCATTGGCGTTACCTTGTAAAACCCCAAGCATTTGAGGTTACTGCAGATAACAAACCATCAAATCGAATTACTCCCTGGATTTCCTTGATTTGTATGATTTCCATGTTGACCCCCTGGACCATCCGAAATTCCGTAGCTTTCCTTCAACACAACCAAAGAAACCCCAACACCGCAATAGAATTCCTCAACAAAAACCTCAATTCCCTCACCGCCGGTGAAATTCTAGGTGAACCGATTGCCAATTACTGGCTTTCACAGTCACCCCACCCAAAAAACTGGAAATATGGTTTCGAATTCTATCCGCAACACTTTCCTTTTAATTCACAAAAACCTCGCTACTTTCTCTCGCGCACAACCCCAAAGCAACTGCCATTCTTAATCGTTCAAGATAGCCTTATAATCAAACCCAAATTCAACTTCACCCAAAAGTTGGGACATACCTATGATGGCTTGTATTTGTATAAGGTGCAAAATGAAATTGCTTGGAAAATTCTCACAAGTCCAGCAATTCTTACGATTACGAGCGGACACTAATTCTCACTTCAAAGAAGTAGAATTCTTCAGTCCATAGCCAACCAATTCATCGAATCCCATCGCTGGGTTCTTGTGGTAAATCAATACCATGTAGTTGTTCTCTGTCTCACTATGCTGTCCTTCAAATTCCCTAAAATCCAATCGGTTTGTCTCCGAATTCAGCACCCCATAGACATAATTGTAGTAGCCCTGCTTTAATGGAATTATCCCTTCGTAACTTCTATTATCGGGGTTGTAAAACATTCGATGCGACTCCAATACTCTCCAATCACTGCATTCCCCGTAAACATAGACTGGATCCGGTAGTTCCGCATCTGCCGCCACAGAAAAATGCACAAAACAATAATCACTTTCAAAGGCAGTCCCCGCAGGCATCGGTAAATCTTTGTTGTCGTATAAAACCCTTCCGTTGAAATCGGCCCAATTAAAGTACCGCTCAAACCTCCGCGTTTTGTCGTTCACCAATATTACATGCTTCTGATTTGCAATGTTCAATCGCTGTCTAACCCCCGCCGTAGAACTCCGAAAACTCCGAATATCAAAAAAACGGTATTGGTTCATCCCATCCATTTGATTGCCCAAAGTTTGATTGTACTGCATTTCATTGCCAACAATAAACATAGGTTTCAAATCATCAATCGCGTACGTCCATTCACCATTTCTCAAAATCACCGACTTTACATCTTGCATCGCATTGGGCATAAAATAGTTAGCATTCTTTGTGAAACTAAAATTAATCTGCTGATGCGTACTTCTCAGTTCAACTTGACCGCTCTGCTTGATTTGCATATTTACCGCGCCCTGACTGTTTAAAACCATCAACCTCCGCGATAAAACAATGTCCTTTTCGTCAAAATTTCTATAAACCACCAAGATGAAATTGCCCCCAATTTTGGGTTTTGTTTGTTCGCCAGGAACCGCCACCGAATAATGCGTGTATTGAGTTAAAGTACCATTGCTGAAATTCGCCGTTTCAATGTTTTCATACCCCATTCCATCCAAAAATTGGGTTTTCGACAATGCCGTTGGATTCCATTTGGCATCGCAATGAATCAAGGTATATTGATAGAAATCTCTCTCACTCTTGATTTGATCGAACTCCAAAACCAGTGATTCACCGCCTCCCAGGGTAAGTATCGGAAAAGAAAAACCACTGTTCTGTTGATACAATCGAACTGCCCTAACATCACCCTCGTAAATCACATTGCTCATTCGCAAAGTACTGTCGGTTGTTGCACCCAATTGGGAAACGCCACCAACCACAGCGATTAATATTAAGACAATCAATTTTCTCATTGGAACAAACTTAACAAATTCGGGGCCAATATCAAGATTCTTGCATCAACATCCACTCTTCGAACAATGACTCGTAAGCGGCTTTCGTAGTCAAAAACTGCGCATTGATTCCATCGTATTCTTTTGTAATCGCAGCTACTTTCTCAAAATCACTGGCCACGGAAGGTTCGTGTAGTTGCTTCTCTAATGCAGATCGTTTTTCGTCTAAACCATTCATTTCCAACTCCTTCGCGTTCATTGCATCCTCCACTTTCTTGATTTCATTTTTACTATACGATTTGGCTCCCTTCTCAGATTCTTTCACCGAGTGATTCATCATCCCCGCAGGTGCCGCACTCTTAGACTGTGAGGAACTTGACTGATTCCCGCCTTTTTTCTTGCCATCATCCAATTTGGCCAAACGCATATCCTCCGCCATTCGCGCTGAATTCCACTCCTTATATTCCTCGTATGTTCCTGGATATTCACGCAAAACACCATCCTCAATCCACCAGATCTTATTGGCCACTTTACTTATAAAAGTACGATCATGACTTACAAACAAACAACTGCCCGCATAATCAATCAATGACTCTGCAAGTACAGCCGTGCTGAACATATCCAAGTGATTCGTAGGCTCATCCAGCAATAGAAAATTCGACTGGGTAATCAATGTTTTTGCCAATGCCAACCTCGATTTTTCACCCCCACTCAATACTTTGACTTTCTTAAACACCTCATCACCCGTAAATAAAAAGCAACCCAACACTGTCCTTAATTCCCAATCCGTGTATTCAGCACTCACTGTGCTCAACTCGCTCAACAAATCATTTTTAAGATTCAATGCCTCCAATTGGTGCTGAGCGAAAAAGGCCGACTCAACATTCCAGCCCTGCTCAATAATTCCACCACAAGGCTCAGAACCATGCACCATGCGCAAAACAGTTGACTTTCCCTTTCCATTGGCTCCAACCAATGCAATTTTATCTCCACGCAAAATCTTGGCCTGGGACGACTTCAAAATCTCCAACTCATCATAAGATTTGGTAACGTCTTTCAAATCTGCAATCACCTTACCCGGAGTAACTCTGATATTGAATCGAATATCAAAATCGCGCCTTTCGTCTTGTCTCACCTCAATCTTCTCGATTTTATCCAACATTTTCACACGACTTTGAACCGCTGTTGCCTTACTAGCCTTGGCACGAAAACGAGAGATAAACTTCATTTGCTGACGGATATAGTCCTGCTGATTTTCATATTTCCGCATCATCAAAGCATCCCTTTCCTCTTTCTGCTCCAAAAACTCGTTGTAATTTCCCTTGTAATGGAAAACCTGTTGATGCGCCACTTCAGCAATGCGATTTACAGTTCGATCCAAAAAATATGGGTCGTGTGATACGATTACATAAGTACCCTCATAATTGGCCAAATATTCTTCTAACCATTGAATTGTAGGTAAATCCAAGTGGTTCGTTGGTTCATCCAATAACAACAAATCAGGTGCCTGCAATAGCAACTTACCTAACATCGCTCTCATTCGCCATCCCCCCGAAAATTCTCTCAGAGGTCTGCTCAAACTACTGGTTGGAAAACCCAAGCCTTCTAAAATTTTATCCCCCTCTGCATGCCATTCATAACCGCCCAAAGCACCAAAACGCTCTTGCGCATCCGCCAAACGCTGCATCGTAACATCGTCGTACTCTACTTCTATCTTCTCTATCAATCGGTTGATTTCAACCTCCAATTTCACCAAATCTTCCCTGCCGCTCAACACCACATCGCGAACACAATCGCCGATGTCCATACTCAACAAATCCTGATTCAAAAACCCAATTCTCAAATCTGAAGGCCGAGAAAGTGTACCCTCGCGCAATTCAAAATCCCCCGAAATTAATCGTAATAATGTGGATTTGCCTGTACCATTTAAACCAACCAACCCAATTTTTTCGTTGGGTTTGATATGCCAAGAAGCATTTTTAAACAGGTATCTACCAGCAAATTCAAAAGAAAAGTCATTCAGTGCTAACACCCCGCAAAGGTAGGCCATACAAGGCCATTCGCCCTAATGAGAATCAATAAATCAAACAATTATTTGGGACGATATACCATCACAAAATCATTCATAAAATATCCATCGCCAATGTCGAAATCAGCCACCTGCTCTATCACAAACCCCATTTTAAAGTAAAAATTGATTGCCTTGAGATTCTGTCGATTCACCTGCAAACGCACCGCCTCCAAATTTCCCATCAATGCCAAAAGCTGACGAAACACTTCAGAGCCCATGCCCTTTCTCTGTTTATCGATCTCCAAATACAATTTATGAATGAAGTAATTCCCCTCACTGATTTCTGAAATCGCAGTGTAACCTACTTCCATGCCATTGAGCAAAACAAAATAAAATTGTTGTCCCTCAGCCATTTGACTAGTAATATGTTCCGTGGTGTAAAACCTACCCAACATATAGTCAACCTGGGTCTGACCAATGATGGGTGTATAATGAACATCCCAGATTCTACGAGCCATTTGCTGAACCAAAGAAATTTTATCCGATTGAAGAGGAGATAAGAGTAAATTCACCCTTCGAAATTCGCATTTTTGCATCAACATTTCATGCTTCAACTGAAGAACCTTTCCACCGGCATCCAAAAGCAAGGCATCACCCTGCACCGAAACATCCATACCGATGAATTGGGTCCCGGCCTTATTTTACTTCTCGGACCCAACGGGGTAGGAAAATCCGTTCTCCTTAAAACATTGTGTGGCCTCATTCCGCCAATCCAAGGTGAAGTCCTTATCAACAAAACGAATATTCATCAAACAACCCCCGAACATAGGGCATCCCTGAGCAGTATTTTACTTGCAACACCGCCACAAATCGACCAATTAAGCGTATACGACATGGTGATGAGCGGACGTCAGCGCTTCCTTCAAGGTTGGAACGATCCAACAGAAAAGGATATTTACGAAGTCACAACAGCGATAGAGAAAACGGGAATCGCCGAAATCCAGCAAAAGAATTTTGCCGAATTGAGCGATGGCATCAAACAGAAAGTCATGCTCGCCCGGTGTTTGGCCCAAGACAGTAAAATCATTTTGCTCGATGAGCCGCTGGCATTCCTAGATTACCCTTCTAGAACTATGTTTCTAAAGCTGCTGCATCAACTTGCCAAAACTGAAAAAAAATGCATCATTTATAGCAGTCACGATTTACATCTTTCTCTCCAATTTTGCGACCAAGTCATCGCACTTACGCAAACAGAATTTCTTTACTATCCCGATCCATCCCAAACTAAAATCGGATATATTTTCCCCGAAACCGCATAAAAACGAATTCATGCGCAAGCCCTTCGCAATGAAACAATTTTCGGTGGCCCAGAATGAAGTGGCGCTGCCAGTAACATCCGACGCTTGCGTGTTTGCTGCACTCGCAGAATTTCAACATGCAACTCAAATCCTAGATGTTGGCAGCGGAACAGGAATTTTATCCTTGATGTTAGCGCAAAAGTATCCCTTGTCGCACATACACGGCATCGATATTCATCAGCCATCGGTGATTCAAGCCCAACTCAATAGCAGCAATAGTCCTTTCGCAAAACGCATTTCATTTTCGCAAAATGATTTTCTTCATTTCGAATCAACGCAATCGTTTGATGGTATCATTTGTAATCCACCATTTTTTGAAAATCATTTGCCTTCAACAGACGAAACGCGGAGACTTGCCAGACATACCGATTCGTTAACCCTTGCCACATTAACCGCTCGCTGCGCTCGCTTACTCCAACCCCTTGGAGAACTCTACCTTCTCTTGCCAGCCTCGTCCCAAAATCAAATCCTTGAAACCCTCAGCCAAAATCAATTCTCAACCCATACCATCACATCCATCCAAGCAACCCCATCAAAACAACCACACCTGATCGCCGTTTACGCAATCAAAAACAGCCCTAATCATATCGAAAACCAAACCCCGCTACGCACAATCCAATACACCCACTATACCGCAGATGGTCAACTATCGCCGCAAGCCACAGAACTCCTGAAAGACTTCTATCTGGCCCTTTAGCCCGTTAAAAATTGCTGCTTACCGTAAATCGAACCCCACTAAATGCGGGCTCTTCCCTACATATACCGCCCGAACAATTTACCCCTTGCTGCTGCTTTAAGAAAGCCAAAGTAAACACCGTATTCTTTTCCGTGTATCCAATAAAAAACGTGGGGTAATGCAAGACCTTATTCGCAATAATCATTCTCTCATATCTATGTGGCACCACATTCACCATGTCCGCAACCGCAATACTCAAATTCTTTCTCACAAACATCTCAATCATCAAATTGGCAAAGGAACCCTGGTCGTTCTTCGTATTCAAATACTGCCACTCAATTCTCAAACTCTTGCCCTGATTCAAAGTGTGTAACCACTCCCCAAATGGCGTAATTGTCTTCACGGGAACATATTCAGGCTCACTCTCATACCGAGTCTGATTGTAAACAATCCGCTGAATACCCAACTTCAGTTTGTCGTGCTTACCAATCTTCTGCACCACCTCTAAATAATTTTCACTGAATAACTTCTCCGCCTCTTTCATCCCTGTTGCCGTGTTCAATTTCCCGTTGCTCGCCAACGTTTGAACATAACTACCATTGAAGAAAATCTGAGTCCCTTTGCGTGGCTTAAACTCAATCTCACCCTGAATTCCATCCTCTCCCATGGCCTGTCCAGGTGCATTGTATCTACTCAACAACCGATAGGTATTCTGGCGTGTCATCGATGGAAGGTAACTCACAAGCCCATTCAATAAATTCTCCGTGGGTGCCGTCCTAAATGAAAAATGATCTACGTGCCTGGCCTGAACATTCAAACCCACAGAAGCCTTTTGCTTGCCCAAATTCCATCCGCCCTTTCCCCAACTCATCGATGTATATAAAACCTTACCGCCTGTCAAATGAAATTTAGAATCATCCTCCATGATCGCTTCTTTTGATTTCACATTCCCCTCTACCGTCCAACTAAAATTATCCTTGGTATAAGTAAAATAAGCATTCTCACCGTAAACATTGTATTTGGGATAAAATCGATCCGCCAAATCGTAGGTGTTGATCGTAGCCACCAAGCGATCCATCGTCTCACGATCCAATGTCCTATTCACCGCCGATGCACCTACCTGTAAATCCCCATATTTACTGTCGCTTCCCAATCCAATGTTTCCTTCAATATTCACCCCGCTGATCACCTGATTCGCAAAGCCAAATCGATTTTTGATATTGCCCTTCTGATTGCCCGCAAAACCTTTAATCGCCCATTTGTCGTTAATATTATACTTCAACCTCATCCCCTGAATTGCATAATCAATCCCAATCTGCCTCTGCTCATAAGCCCTAAACAAAATACCCGTACCAAACTGATCGTAAAACGATCCCATCGTGATATCCAGCTTATCAACGCTCTTGTTGATCTGCCAAAAACCTACGCCATGATTGGTATACGCACTCTGTGGATCCAACAAAGGTGAATTGTTAAACGCATCGTATCGCAAAACGAAAGAATACCCCTTGATTCGATACTGCATAAACAACCAAGCATCCGCACTCGCCGTGTTCTCCTTGTAAACTTTTGTATTCGCCCCGATGCTATCGTCTCTCACATATTTTTGGTATGTCAACAACAAATTGCCCGAAAACTGACCCTTATCCGAATCCTTACTCTGACCCAATGCCCAATTGCATGTACCCAATAGCACAAGCAAAATCAAGATACTGAAATGTCTCATTCACTGCAAAGAAACAAAAAAGCCCGTATTTTTGTAGACCGATTATGTCTGAAGTCATCATTCCACCCACCGCAACCGCTACAAGAACCCTATATATTGAAAGTTACGGCTGTGCCATGAACTTCAGCGACAGTGAAATTATTGCCTCAATTATGGGCGAACACGGCTTCACTTCCACGAACGACGAACTAGATGCCGATGTCATTTTTCTTAACACCTGCGCCATTCGCGACAATGCAGAACAACGAATTCGTGAGCGTTTAAAACACCTCAGAGGAAATAAAAAACACAACAAAGAACTTATCATCGGTGTGCTCGGTTGTATGGCCGAAAGATTGAAAGAGAAATTGTTGGAAGAAGAAAAACTCGTTGATATCGTTGCCGGTCCAGATAGCTATAGAGAATTACCCAAACTCGTAGCCGAAGTGGACGATGGTGGAAGAGCAATCAACGTACTTTT
>DDYM01000038.1:69492-82348 GCA_002347985.1 Bacteroidetes bacterium UBA2234 | reverse complement strand
ATCATGAGGGGGTGCGACAATATGTGTACCTTCTGTGTAGTGCCATTTACCCGCGGTAGAGAAAGATCCCGTGAGCCCGAAAGTATCGTCAAAGAAATTCTAGAGTTATCGAAAAATGGCTACAAAGAAGTAACCCTCCTTGGCCAAAATGTAAATTCCTACCTCTGGTTTGGTGGCGGACCCAAAAAAGAATTCAAAAAACTCACCCAAGAAGAACAAGATACCTCGGTAGATTTTGCCGATTTGCTTGAAATGTGTGCCTTGGCAGTCCCCCACATGAGAATTCGTTACAGCACAAGTCATCCGCGCGACATAAACGAAAAAGTGGTGCACACGATGGCAAAATACAACAACCTTTGCAACTACATCCACCTGCCCGCACAGAGTGGAAATACGCGAATTCTCGATATCATGGCTCGAAATTACTCCCGCGAATGGTACATGGATAAAATCCGGATGATTCGTAGCATTATCCCCGATTGCGGTATCAGTTGCGATATTATCGCTGGATTCTGCTCAGAAACCGAAGAGGAGCACCAAGACACCTTAAGCCTTATTGATTGGGCAAACTTCGAGTTCTCTTACATGTATATCTACAGCGAAAGACCCGGTACTCCAGCAGCAAAGAAATTGGCTGATGATGTTCCTGACGAGGTAAAATCACGCAGATTAAGTGAGATTATCGCGCTGCAAAATGCAAAGTCAAGACAGAAAAATGAATCGTACATTGGCAAAGTTGTAACCGTTCTCATCGAAGGCCATTCCAAGAAAAGCAATTTGGATTGGAAGGGAAGAAGCGACCAGAATTCTGTGACCATTTTCCCCTGCGAATCATATCAACCTGGAGATTTGGTGCAAGTACTAGTAGAACGAGCAACCACAACTGCCATGATTGGCAAAGCCATTGGTTACGCTAAGTTATAAACGAAAAATTTCGCGGAAAAATTACCCCTTCACAGAATACTGAGGCCTCAAATTCTTGAGCATATCCTCGGTCATTCTATCCAAATCGTAATCCGGCTTCCATCCCCAATCCTCCGTTGCACGGCCGTCATCAATCACAGCAGGCCAACTATTGGCAATGGCTTGACGATAATCAGGCTCGTAGGAAATGCTAAATCCAGGAACAAATTTGGCAATCGACGCAGCGATTTCTTCCGGGCCAAAACTCATCCCAGCCAAATTATAACTCGTACGAATCTTAATATTATCAGCAGGCGCATGCATGATTTCCAATGTAGCTTTTAATGCATCAGGCATATAAAGCATGGGCAATACTGTGCCTTCACCCAAGAAACAAGTATGATGGCCGGACTGCAATGCGTCGTGATAAATCGACACAGCATAATCCGTAGTTCCACCACCCGGTGCACTCTTATAACCAATCAAACCAGGATATCTTAAACTACGCGTATCAATCCCCCAACGATTAAAATAATATTGAGCATATAACTCTCCCGCCAACTTACTAATTCCATAAATCGTTGTGGGATCCATCGTTCCGTATTGAGGTGTGCCAAAACGTTCCGTATTCGGTCCAAACGCCGCGATGCTACTTGGCCAATAAACTCTTTTGATGATTCCAGTGTCTCGGGCTGCATTCAACACATGAAACAAACCTTCCATATTCAACTTCCATCCAAATTCAGGATTTTTCTCAGCTGTTGCACTCAACAAAGCCGCCAAATGATACACCTGACTCGGTTTATATTTCTGAATCACCGCATTCAAACCCGCAGCATCCAAAACATCCAATGTTTCGAAAGGACCGCCATCAAATACCGGATTGTCGGATTTTTTGACATCACTCGCGATCACATTTGCATCGCCGTAAATACCGCGCAACGCTTCAACCAATTCCGTGCCCAACTGTCCGCACGAGCCAATCACCAATACTGTTTCTGTAGACATACTTCCGCAAATTTTGGCGGTTCAACCCACATTACCAAACCTTTTTCTCCCCGATTCATAAATGAATGCGTATTTATGGCAAATGTTCTGCATTTTTGCCTCCCACAATTCTGAAATGGCAGAGGAAAAAATTAAATTTGGTATCATCGGTGTAGGGCATATTGGTGCTCGACATGCACACATGATTCAAGCCAATCCCGGTGCCGAACTTGTTGCCATAGCAGACATCCGAAATCGAGAAGAAATCTTGGTTCAAGATTTTCAAGTGCCCCTGTATGAAAATGTAGAAGAGATGCTGATGCATCACCGCGATATTCAAGTTGTTTGTATCGCAACACCCAACGGATATCATGCCCAACACGCAATCCAAGCACTAAACATGGGCTGTCATGTAGTGGTTGAAAAGCCCATGGCACTGTCGGTAGACGATTGTGATGCCATGATTTTAGAAGCACAGAAACGCAATAAACGAATCTTCTGTGTGATGCAAAATCGCTTTTCTCCGCCATCGCAATGGATAAAATCTGTGATCGAAGAAAACCTTCTCGGGGAGATTTTTCAAGTGCAGGTGGTTTGCTATTGGAATCGCGACAATCGCTACTACAAAAAAGGGCATTGGCATGGCACCGCCGATTTAGATGGTGGGGTATTGTTTACCCAATTCTCACATTTCATCGACATGACCTATTGGCTATTGGGTCCGATTTCCATCAATTACAGCGAGTTTTCTAATTTCAATCATGAGACACTCACCGAATTTGACGACAGCGGACAAGTATTGTTTTCCTTCGGTCAAAGAGGCAAAGGAAGTTTGAGCTTCTCAACAAGTCTTTACAACCAGAACTTTGAAAGTTCCATTACAATAATCGCCGAAAATGGTACGGTAAAACTTGGAGGACAATACATGAACGATGTTGTTTACTGCGATATCAAAAATTACAAAATGCCCACATTACCACCATCTTCACCCCCAAATGATTATGGACAATACAAAGGCAGTGCGGCAAACCACCACTTTGTGATCGAGGATGTTGTAAATAATATCAATCAAAACACGCCTTGCATCACAACCCATGACGACGGTCGCGCTGTGGTTGAAATCATCGAATCAATCCATTTGTTGAAAAAATAATGGTTTTTTATTTTATTGATTTTCAATGATTTATATCGTTGTATAAATTATTTTTAGATTTTTTTCAAAATCTTTTGGGGGTATCTGAAGATTTGTGTGTTAATGGCTCGGTATACCCATACCCTATCTGGGAAAAATCATGACAAAAGAACAACTGGAAAGCAACACATTCACTAAATACGCTGCAGGATTAATGCACGATGAAGAATTGCGCAAACTTGAAGAGTGGTTAAAGAAAAACCCACAATTCAAACCCACTTTGGCTATTATCAAGCAACAGGTATCAGCCATGATGCCCCAACTTAATCACTAAATTAATATGTTAAACCCCAATAATACTTCGCATCCCGAATCCGATATTGATCAGATTCTTAAGGTTTCGGAAAATTATAAATACTCGTTCGAGGCTAGCAATGATGAAGCCTGGACCAAGTTTTCTGCCGCACGTGCTGCAGAGAAAAAATCTCAAACTCCGTTTACGGTATTCAAAAACACATCACGCCTGTTGCGTGTTGCTGCTGCAATTGCCATTTTGGCTGTAGGCAGTTGGGCGTTCTGGATTACCACAGTAAATAAAACGTTAGACGCGGGGAAATTTGCCACAACTTCCGGTCAAATTGAACAAATCACCATGAAAGATGGCAGTGTTATCACGCTAAATGCCAACTCTAGTGTTGAATATACCGTGACTAAAAATTCTCGGGAAATCACACTACACGGAATGGCACATTTTGAAGTAGCCAAAAACCCGAATGCACCCTTTGTAGTGCAATCCAATAGCAATAAAGTTACTGTTTTAGGTACCGGATTTGACGTTCAATCCTATGAAGGTAAGCCATTGCAAGTGTCTGTAAATCATGGAAAAGTGAAGGTAGAGAAACTTTCAAATAGCACCACGCTAGAATCAGTAATTCTTACGAAAGGAATGAGAGTTCGGGAAAATATCAATATCCAGGCTAACAAACAGACCAGTATCTTCAATGTTGACTCAAACGTAGACTTGAATGCTGTTAAATGGGAGTCGGGCAATCTGATTTTCACCAATGCCCCTGTAAACGATGTGGTAAATGCCATTGAAACACGCTATGGCAAGAAACTTCAAGTCCGGATTCCTACACCTACCTGTAACAGTACTCCAACGATTTCTAAGAACCCAACCGCTGATTTGCAGTTTACGGGTGTATTTAAAAACACCGACGAATTCAGCACTGTCATCAAAACAATTGAAATTGCCCTGGGATTGCAATTGGAAGTAAAATAAGTACACTCACCGTGCAACGCGGAAACAACTTTTGTTTTCAATAACTTTGTTACACTGTGAAAAAGGCTTTTTGGATTGCTCTCGTTTTTTTCCCCCTTATTTTAGGGGCGAAAATCGATAGTAATTTACCCAAGCCAAACACCCTTCCGCAATTATATTTTACCCCCAATGTGGGTCAGTTTGGCGACGAAAATCCCAGCCTTGCCCAAGCAGTAATTCCAGGAGGAGCCATTTTTATTACCAAGAATGGTATTCGCATCCGAATGGAACACCCCGATGACATTGGCAATAAACACCAAGCGCATCATTACCGGGGTAAGGACACACAATTCAGTGTTAGATATCACATTAGCGACATATTATTTGCCGGTGGTCAAACACCTTCCAAAGTCCAGTTTCTTGAACCCGCACCCTTTTATGAAAATTACTTTTTGGGGCAAGATCCGGCACTTTGGAGATCAGCCGTACAACCCATCGCCAAGGTGCTACTTGAAGAGGTTTACCCACACATCGATGTAGCTATCTATTTCAATAATCAGAATTTAGAATTCGACTGGATACTACATCCGGGTGCCAATCCCAACGAAATTGCCCTTAGATTGGATCCATCGAATCAATGGAAATTGCATCAAAATCAAATTCACATTCAAAATTCTGTGGGCACATTCAAAGTCCATGAACCCATTGCTTCACAAAAAAATCCCCTTCGTAAAAAAGCCAAAACCATCCCTGTCTCATACTATTTAGATGCACAAAATTCCATTCGATTACATGTGAATAAATACAATCCCCAAGAAACATTAATTATTGATCCGATTCTGGTTTTTAGTACCTACAGTGGTTCTCAAGGTGATAACTTTGGCTTCACAGCAACATACGACACAGCGGGTTGCCTTTATGCAGGAGGTATTGTGGAAGCCGATACGCGCAAATATCCCGTTACAACGGGTGCTTTTCAAACAACCTACGGCGGCAGTGGGGCAGGCGCTCCGCCAGTTCAATTGCCCTGCGATGTGTCTATCAGCAAATACAGCTCAGACGGCACCAAACTACTATACGCAACCTATATGGGAGGCAGTGATGATGAATATCCGCATAGCCTTTGTGTAGACCCCAATAACAATTTACTTGTTTTTGGCACCACATTGTCGGCTGATTTTCCTGTACACCCCGATTCGGCATTTAATGATATACACCAAGCAGATTACGACATTTTTGTAAACAAACTCAGTGTTGATGGAACCACACTTTTGGGCGGAACATTCATCGGTGGCAACGATGCCGACGGATTTCAAACCGAAAATCCATTTACCTTTTTACTGTATAATTACGCCGACAATTATCGCGGTGATATCACTACCGACCTCCAAGGCAATGTATTTATTGCCACATGTACTCGTTCCAACAATTTCCCCTGCACTAAAGGCGCGCTACAAACCAAACCTACCGGCGAAACAGATGCCGCAGTAATTTGCTTGAATAATCAACTTTCAAGAATCAAATGGGCTACACTCATCGGAGGTGTAGATGATGACGCCGCCTATTCAATTAAAGTGGATGACTCCTCCCATGTATTTGTTGGCGGGGGTACTGTGAGCTCAGATTTCCCTATGACTGGAAAAGGTTTTATGCAAACTGGCCTCGGCAACATCGACGGATTTATCACAAGATTTAGTCAAAATACAGGTGCTTATCAAGTAGGTACCTATTGGGGTAGCATCGATTATGAGCAAATCTATTTTATCGATTTAGATATCGACAATAAAGTATATTTCACTGGGCAAACTGAAGGAAAATTCAAGCGCACCGCTGGATGTTACGGAAAGGACAATACCACACAATTCATTGGTCGTTTAAGCAATGATCTGAGTAAAGAAGAGTTCATTACCACCTTTGGAAATCGAACCAATAGCGTACCCGAACTCTGTCCTTCCGCATTTATGGTAGACAATTGTCATAATATCTATTTCAGCGGTTGGGGGTCCGTAATCGGCGTGGGGAATAATGGCACCACGAATGGTTTACCTATCACAAGTGATGCACATCAAAAAACCACAGACAATCACGATTTTTATCTCATTGTATTGGGTAAAGATGCCAAAAGCCTAAAATATGCTTCCTATTTTGGTGGGAATAAAAGCAGAGATCACGTAGACGGGGGTACATCCAGATTTGATAATCGTGGAGTAATCTACCAAAGTGTATGTGCCAGTTGCCCAAACACGCCTCCCGGATTGAACGATTTCCCCACCTCCCCGGCGAATGTGGTTTTTAAAAATAACGTCAGCATTCGTTGCTCCAACGCCAGTTTCAAGTTGGACTTTAGACTCGGCTATTCAATTGATGCGATATTTACTGTAACGCCTGAAAATATTTGTTTAAAAATGGTAAATGCGTTCCAACCCTTACGCAAATACAATGGAAGTTACCTTTGGGACTTTGGCGACGGTGATACATCCCATCAATTCAGTCCAAATCATCGATACAAAGACACAGGGACTTACACAGCAACCCTTACCGTAGTAGATTCAAATTCGTGCAATGCAAGGGCCACGTATAGCAAGAAAATCCGAGTGGGAATTACACCAAATGGCAGCGTGTACACCAACATCACACCTTGTAAGCCCGGGGTGGACTTCATCTTTGATATCAACAACTATGACAGTATCATCTGGAATTTTGGCGATGGTTCAAAAATTGAAAGGACGGGTGGGGTTGACCTAAAAAAGTACTTCGACGCAAATGGCGTACTCGAAAGGAACTACCAATATTTCGCCGGTCAATACGAAGCCAAGTTTGTGATCAAAAATAGAAGCTCGGGCTGCACAGACACACTAAAAATTCCAGTACAAGTCAACACAGACAGTACCCACGAAGTGAAAATTGCCAATGTTTTTACTCCCAATGGCGATGGCAAAAATGATTGCTTCTGGGTTTTTGGCATCGCACCTGATTGCGAGGAGGCTGAAATCCGAATTTTCAATCGCTGGGGAGAGCGTGTTTATTACTCCAAAGACCTAAGCAATTGCTGGAATGGAAAGGTTAACAATACGGGTCCAGAACTGCCTTCCGGCACCTATTTTTATCAGTTGGACATCATAAAGAGTCCATTTATGAAAACGCCAAAACATGTGGCGGGCTCCGCTAATTTGATTCGATAAGAATCTATTAGGCGATACTAATCGCCTCAACTTCAGGGGCAATTTTCTTTACCAAACCCTGCAATACCTTACCAGGTCCAACCTCCGTAAAATGCGAAGCACCATCCGCTACCATGGCTTGCACGCTTTGCGTCCACTTCACCGGAGCGGTCAATTGAGCCACCAAGTTTGCCTTGATTACATCTTTATCCATTACCGCCGAAGCAGATACATTCTGATAAATCGCACAAATCGGTGAATTCAACTCTGTAGCCGCAATTGCTTTGGCCAACTTTTCTCTCGCCGGCTCCATCAATGGACTGTGAAATGCACCACCCACTGGCAATATCAAAGCACGTTTTGCACCCGCTGCTTTCATGCCCTCACAAGCGGCTTCAACCGCATCGTAAGCACCTGAAATCACCAACTGACCCGGACAATTATAATTCGCCGGAACCACCACACCCGTTGTTTCAGCGCAAACGGCTTCCACTTTAGAATCATCCAAAGCCAATACCGCAGCCATCGTACCACGCTCCAATTCACAAGCCTCCTGCATCGCCAAAGCGCGCTGCTCCACCAATTTCAAACCATCTTCAAATTTCATGGCACCTGCAGCTACCAAAGCACTGAACTCACCCAAGCTATGTCCGGCCACCATCGAAGGATTAAATTCTTCACCCATCACCGCCGCACGAATTACACTGTGCAGGAATATTGCAGGTTGAGTAACATTGGTTCTGCGTAAATCTTCATCCGTTCCTTCAAACATCAAATCCGTAATCCTAAAACCCAAAATCTCATTGGCCAACTCAAACATTTCTTTGGCTTTTTCATTGGTCTCATAGAGGTCCTTTCCCATACCTACAAACTGACTACCTTGTCCTGGAAATACGAATGCTGCTTTGCTCATAATGAGGCAAAATTAATCCTATTTTTCGCAATTATCACCCCAAAACCCAACGGGAACCGCGGACAAATCGAAGTAACAGATATACAACCCCTAGAAAAAGCAATTCAGACACTGAAATGTATGCGTAAAAACGCGATACATATTTGGTCCCAACCCAATCTTTCACCCATAACAATGGCAAAACATGCCATAGATAAATTCCCATGGAATTTCTTCCAACCCATTCAATCACAGCTACCTTGGGCAATTTCTCTTGATTCATCCAACGGAATAAAGGCACCATCAAGAAAGCATTCGCCATCGCCACCAAGAAATCTTCTGTATTGTAATCCAACGCCTGATGAAAATAAAACAATACCCAATATAAAAACATCACCGTTCCCCCACCCAGAGCAAATACCCAAGATTTTGTGATTAATCTTTCACCGCGTAGAAATACCCCTAATCCAAAAAAGAAGAACAATTGAGGTCGCATAATATTCCGAATAAAACCTGCAATTTCACCGCCCAAAGCCAGTATCAACTGCCCTTCTAAGTTGTTTTTGAGATAGTAAAAAATCAGACCCATCAAAATTGCCACAATCAAAAAAACTTGTCGATCGAAACCGAAACGCAATAAAATCCAAGCAATAAAACTCCAAAAAATGTATCCCACCACAAACCACAAATGATAATACGGATTGAGAATGTAATTAACCCAACCCTTCCATAACGGCGTGGGATGAGATCCAAAAGCACCTAAATAAATCGCATAGACCAACATAGCGATAGTCCAAGGCAACAACACCCGCGCACCATATTTGCCAAAAAACTGCCCGATGCTCAGGGATCGAATCGAATCAATATTTAATAAATAACCCGATAACCCCACAAATAGAGGCATGTGAAAACTATAAATCACATATCTGCCAAAATTATCTAAGACCTTGCCCTGCAGAATGTGACCCACAATCACCATTACTATCAAAAAGCCCTTTAGTCCATCAATATTTCGGTTTCTGCCTTCCATCCGAACTGCAAGGTTGCTATTTTCTATCAGTTTACAAAATCAAAGATCCGAGGAGTATCTCGCTGCGACATAAATTCACTCCCCGCCATCACGAAAATCGAATCCCTCAATTCCAAAACTTAAATCCATTCCCCCAATTCCAACCAACGCAACCCCTTTTCATCCAGGTCATCATTCACTTGTTGCAATTGCGCACTCACTTCTGAAATCCGCTCAAACTCTGTACTCAATCCCCCTAACTCCGTTTCAAGCAATTTCTTTCTCACTTCCAACGCCTCAATATCCTTCCCCAATTGCTCGTATTCAAACTTTTCCTTAAAAGTGAGTTTTCTCTTCTCCTCTGATTTTACATTCCCCGGAGCGCCATCTGTAGACCCTGCAGGAACCGCCGCACTCGCACCGTGTAACGTCCCCGATTTCTTCCCCGCATCCGAACCACCCTGCAACGAACCTGATGCCTTGCCCGCCTGACTCTTGTTGCCAGAACCCTTTCCACTCGCCTGCGCATCATCCCACTCTTTCCAAGTTCTGTATTCCGTATAATTCCCCGGAAAATCCCTCACTTTGCCCTCGCCCTCAAACACAAACACGTGATCCACCAATTTATCCATGAAATAACGATCGTGCGTAACCACCAAAACACAACCTGAATAATCCATCAAAAATGCTTCCAATGTAGCCAATGTCACAATATCCAAGTCGTTGGTTGGCTCATCGAGAATTAAAAAATTGGGATTCTTGATCAATACCATCATCAAAAACAGGCGACGTCTTTCGCCGCCGCTCAAACGACTTACCGCGTTGTATTGGGTTTCGTTAGCAAAGCCAAATCTCAATAAAAACTGGGATGCGGAAAGATGGGTACCATCGGCCAATGGCAAATATTCAGCGACATCTTTAACCACATCAATGACACGCTTATCCTCTGCAACTGGAATCCCCTGCTGCGAAAAATATCCAAAAACCAAGGTCTCACCCGCCGTAATCTTACCCTTGTCGGCCTTTTCCAAGCCCATAATCATATTCAAAAGGGTACTCTTTCCCACGCCATTCGGACCCACAATCCCAATTTTCTCACCGCGCTTAAACGTGTAAGTAAAATCGCCCAAAATGGGTTGCGCACCATATGCCTTTTCCAAGTGCTGAATCTCCAAAATCTTGGTTCCCAAACGCTCCATCTTCACCCCAAACTCCACCTTCTGCTGCACATAAGGACCTTTGACTTTCTCGGCCAAATCATCGAAAGCATCAACCCTACTTTTGCTCTTGGTTGTGCGAGCCTTAGGCATTTTTCTTACCCATTCCAATTCTCGTCTAAAGGTATTTCGATTCTTCTCTCGCTCACTGGCCTCAACCTCTTCGCGCATCGCCTTTTTCTCTACAAAATATCCGTAATTTCCCTGATAAGAATACAAAACCCCTCGATCCAACTCCAATATTTTATTGCAAACGCGATCCAAAAAATAACGATCGTGCGTGACCAAAAGCAATGTCAAATTTTTATCGCTCAAATACTCCTCGAGCCACTCAATCATATCCAAATCCAAGTGGTTGGTTGGCTCATCCAAAATCAACAAATCAGGCACATCAATCAATACCCTCGCCAACGCCACACGCTTCCTTTGTCCGCCACTCAACACACCCACTGGCTTAACCATATCCGATTCATGGATATTCAATTTGCCCAAAACTTGCTTCGCCCTGGCTTCGTAATCCCAACTCTCAGACATCGTCATTTCCGTGGTTGCCAAGTCCAATCGCTTCTCCGTTTCCTCCGATGGCGCATCGGAATATGCAATCAATGCTGCCTCATATTCTTTCAATGCCAAAATGGATGGCGTTGTGCCCACAAAGAGGTTTTCTAGAACCGAAATCGACTCATTTAAGGCCGGATCTTGTGGCAAGTACTCCCAATTGATGTCTTTTCGAATACTAAAATTCCCAGCATCGGGCTTGTCGTACCCGGCCAAAATATTCATCAAACTGCTCTTTCCTGAACCATTTCCGGCAATCAAAGCCACCTTTTCGCCACGACTCAATCCGAAGGTAATTTGATCAAACAATACCTTTTCATTCCAACTCTTACTGAGTCCTTCTACCGATAAATAATTCATGTTTTCGCACCACTACTTCAAAAAGCAGCAATTATTCCGCAAAAATACGGCTTATTCGCGGTCTCACTTGCCCAAAATATTTAGATATTTGAAGTGCCACAAAACGATGCGATTTACCCTACCTCCATTTTATTCATTGCTCTTCAGTTTGCTTTTTTGGTCTTCACCCAATGAAATTCTCAGCCAATCGGAGCAAACCCATCGCGTGTTACCGGAAAAAACCATCGAACTGAATTCAAAAACCATCAGACCCGCATTTCATCAAGAACGGTTCTTTGGTCATTACAAAGGCACATTAAACGTTTACAAAAACGCTACAGAAATAGGCATGACGGCCAATATGGAGATCATTTTTGGTCCACCCATCACCACCCCTCCCACCGAAAAAAATCTCAACCCCCAACTTCGATATCCATTCATTATCAAATATGAAGGCGATATCAGACGATATGAACTGGTTGCAGACGCTAGCAACAACCTCTATATCGATGAAAAAAATGGCATACGCATCGATGCGGCCTACTTCAATAACACCTTGTTTTCAGAATTTACAGTCTACGACAATTCTCAAACATCCGATTTCGCTGCAATCAGTAGCACAATCTTTAGCAGCTACAAGTTCTTTGGCGATTCGATACAATTCACCCTCACCGCCCAACGCACCAAAGCCAAATCGCAGAACAACGACACCCTGCATATCGTGCCCCGAATCAACCCAATTGACGGCAAAATAACCGGGTACGACACGAGTGAAATCCCTGCCGTTGAATCCTTTCCCATCCAATCCTATCAATGTGCTACGCTCGTTAGACAGCCAAATGCCGCGCCAAGTCAAGGTAGAATTGATCGTTTGCATTATTTCCCATCGGCCTTCGTGACTGCTAGAAACGTGGATGTTTGGTTACCCAGCGATTATAACCCCAACAAAAAATACGGCGTCATTTATATGCACGACGGACAGAATCTGTTCGATGGCAACAGCACCTGGAACCACCAAGAATGGGGGATTGACGAGTCTGTAACCGCCTACAATTCCGGTACACTTTCCAAGAATTTAAATCAAAGTGATAGCAGTAAATCCAATCTTTCCCCACAAATAGAGTACATCGTGGTAGGCATTTGGAACGATGGGGTGAACCGCCATTCAAACTACTTTCCCCAAAAGGTTTATGAATCGCTCACAGCCAAAGAAAAAGTGGCCATCATGGAGGCGAAGCGACAGAATCAGTCCGATGTGTTTTATAACCCAATTAACAGCGACGACTATCTCAAATTCATCGTATACGAGCTCCGTCCCTTCATCAACAAAACCTACAGCACCTACACAGATCCCGCGCACACAATCATTGGCGGCTCGTCGATGGGCGGTTTGATTT
>DDYM01000038.1:51238-69360 GCA_002347985.1 Bacteroidetes bacterium UBA2234 | reverse complement strand
CAAAGTCTGGGTATCGACATTCAACGGTGGATGCAATCAAAAACAGTCTCCCTGCCAATTGGAATACCCAAGTCGACCAAGGGCTCGGCCATCAGGAATCCACTTGGCAGAAGCAATTCCATGACAATGTTGAGTTCTTGCTTACGCCAACGCCCGCTACAAAAGATCTAAACGTAATTGGATTTTAATCAATTTCAATTGCCCCAAGCAATGATATGTTTTATATGAAGACGAGGATAAAATGAATAAAATACTCTTTTACATTACAGTTATTATTTCAATAATTTGAATTCCATTTTTTGCTTTTGCAATATTAAACATATCTGTCAGTAAAAAACATGAGTTAATTTCACCTGATGATTGTATTTCATTAGCTAATGGACAAAATTTGTGTATTCAAATGAATATATCCTTTGGACTTTTTATTATTAGTATCATATTACCAATATTACTTCTTGTTAATAAAAATAAAATAATAGATTGATAACAATACCCAGTTGTCTTTTGTTAAAAATAGCATTAGTCATTTATTTCTTACATGTGAAATTATAGCAATAAAAATGAACCTATAAAGACAATGCCTCAGAGAAACTTGTTAAATCATACCCGAACTAAACAGCTACTGACAAGTGTTTTGCGACAACGGGCGAAATATTATTTACCCGTTAACCGCTTCTTTGCCCAGACCAAAAACAGTATTGACTATTTTTGAACTAACGTCATAGATAAGAAATGAAACACATTAAACTAACAACTTTAATATTCGGACTTTTGCTTTTCGGCTGCAACCAAGCCGACAATAAAAGGACTTCAGTTACAGAAGAAAAAGCAACAACTTCAGCAAACGACATAGAGCAAATTCAAAATCTTATCAGACAAGTTCTTAATTGGGCGGACAACAAAAAATCAATTGACTTACTTCCTGTTCTTGCAGACAGCAGAGACAGTCTTTACATTGGTTTTGACCTTGACAAGCACAAACAAAATCTTGACAAACTTCAAAAGACAAACTTTTTTGCTACAGAGTTTATAGAAAACTACAACCAAATAATTTTGAATCTTGACAAAGGACTTAGAAATGGCAACAACGAACAGTGGTTAGTAGGTGACTTGCCGACATTTAATTTTTCAAGTGGTGTTAACCCTTGGACATTAAGTCAAGACATTCCTTACGATCATCCAAACCCATTTGATTTTGTAGAAATTAAGTTACTAAAAATTGACAAAGGGGAACTAATTTGGAAATGGGGAAAACCTGAATTAATTACAGAACCTAGTTGGAAAGACTTTGAATATAAATTTAGAGTTGTAAAAGAAAATGACAGATGGAAAATCTCATACTTGCAGGGGTTTGACTTTAAAGAAAGCACATGTTACGGTAGACAACTATGATGATAAAAAACGAACAACGAAGACGTTATAACAGTCCAGAATAAATCCAAACCATGACCAAAACCTCCATCCAAACCCCCGAAGAATATATCGCGCAGTTGCCGGCGGACCGACAAAAAATCGTAGAAGCCATCGCAAACACACTCTCCGAAAACCTGCCCGAAGGATTTCAGCAAGTAATGAGTTACGGCATGATTGGCTTTGTAGTGCCGCACAGCATTTTCCCCGATGGATACCATTGCAACCCCAAATTGCCACTGCCCTTCATCAACATCGGCTCCACCAAGGCGCACATCGCCCTGCACCACATGGGTCTTTATGGCAGCACTGCGCTACTTGATTGGTTTCAAAGTGAATGGCCCAAACACAGCGTCAAAAAAATCGACATGGGAAAAGGTTGTGTGAGATTCAAAAAAGCCGAAGATGTGCCGCTTAATCTCCTAGCGGAACTGGCCAAAAAAATGACGGTCAACGATTGGATACAAACCTATCAAACGCAGTTTAGGTCTGCAAAATCCCAGGGTTAAAAGGCTTCACCGGTGCGTGATTGGCCGCTTCAATGCCCATTGAAATCCATTTACGGGTATCCATTGGCGATATAATCGCATCGACCCACAAACGGGCTGCAGCATAATATGGCGTTGTCTGCGCATTGTATCGGTCGGTGATTTTCGCCAACAACTGCTTCTCCACTTCCGGATCGATGATTTCACCTTTGGCCTTCAAACTCGCCTTTTCTATTTGCAGCAAAGTCTTCGCCGCCTGCTCTCCGCCCATCACCGCAATCTTCGCTCCCGGCCACGCCACAATCAATCGAGGATCATACGCCTTGCCACACATCGCATAATTGCCCGCGCCATAGCTGTTGCCCATAATCACTGTAAATTTGGGTACAGTACTGTTGCTCATCGCCATCACCATTTTTGCGCCATCTTTGATAATCCCCCCCTGTTCACTTCTGCTTCCCACCATAAACCCAGTCACATCCTGCAAGAATACCAAAGGAATTTTCTTCTGATTGCAATTCATGATGAAACGCGCCGCCTTATCCGCACTGTCTGAGTAAATCACCCCGCCAAACTGCATTTCACCCTTTTTGCTCTTTACAATTTCTCTGTTGTTCGCTACGATGCCAACAGCCCAGCCATCGATTCGCGCATAACCACACAAAATCGACTTGCCATAGCCCTCTTTGTATTGCTCAAAAACACCATCGTCGACCATTCGAGAAATCAAGTCGGCACTATCATAAGGTTTGTTTCGCTCGTTGGGCAAAATACCCCAAATATCCGACATATCTTTTTTGGGTAATACCGGCTTCACGCGGTCAAATCCTGCCTCTTCGAATTTTCCCAGCTTGTCCATGATGTATTTGATGCGATCCAAACAAGATTTATCGTCGGGAAATTTATCATCTATTACCCCTGAAATCTCGGATTGGGTTGTCGCCCCACCCAAAGTTTCATTGTCAACATCTTCACCAATCGCCGCTTTTACCAAGTAACTACCAGCCAAAAATATACTGCCGTTGCCTTCCACAATTAGGGCTTCATCGCTCATGATCGGCAAATAGGCACCACCCGCCACACAACTACCCATCACCGCGGCAATTTGGGTGATTCCCATCGCACTCATGTTGGCATTGTTACGGAACATCCTACCGAAATGCTCTTTGTCGGCAAAAATCTCATCCTGCATTGGCAAGTAAACCCCTGCACTGTCCACCAAGTAAATGATGGGCAAGCGATTTTCCATGGCAATTTCTTGGGCACGTAGGTTCTTTTTTCCTGTGATTGGAAACCAGGCACCTGCTTTCACTGTGGCATCGTTTGCCACAATCACACATTGACGTCCGCTCACATATCCAATTCCGGTAACCACACCACCACCCGCACAACCGCCGTGCTCTTGATACATATCATAACCGGCAAAGGCGCCAATTTCTATCCATTCCGAGTTTTCATCACGCAAGTAATCTACACGCTCTCTGCATAGCATCTTTCCCTTTTCTTTTTGCTTTGCCGCTGCCTTTTCCCCGCCCCCTTTATAGATTTTCTCCAAACGAGATTTTACCAAATCCCATTCTTGTTTATTCAAATCTTCGTTTTTGTTGAATTGGAGGTCCTGCTTACTCATACAAAAACAAAAATACGACCAATATAGCTTTATATTCTAGGAAATATACCAATGTTGATTTATTCTTTGTATCTTTGCGCCGCTTAATTCATCTAGAGTCAGTCTTTAACAACGTACTTTCATTGTGCGTTTGCGATAAAAACACTAGCTCAGAAGTGTTTCGCGTAAGACAGTAATCTAAAAAACATACATGCAATCATTTGAATCATTGGGGTTAATCGCCCCCTTGGTGAAGTCTGTTTCAGAACAGGGCTACACCTCACCAACGCCAATCCAAGCATTGGCCATTCCAACCATTTTAAAAGGAAGCGACTTATTTGCAACAGCCCCCACGGGTACTGGTAAAACTGCAGCATTCGCCATTCCTATCATTCAACAAATTATGGCCAATCCCCAGCGCAAAACACATGCATTGGTATTGGCACCTACCCGTGAATTGGCTCATCAGATTTCTGATAACTTCCGCAAATATGCCAGCGGCACCAATCTTCGCATCGCCCTTGTTTATGGTGGTGTTTCTCAAATGCGTCAGGTTCAAGAAATCCGTCGCGGCTGTCAAGTAATCATTGCAACCCCAGGTCGTTTGCTCGATTTGATTGAACAGGGATTCATTGATCTATCTGGAATCCAAACTTTTGTATTGGACGAGTGCGATCGTATGCTTGACATGGGTTTTGTGGCTGATATCCGTGAAATCGGAAAATTGATGCTTGCCGAACGCAAACAAACATTGTTGTTCTCTGCCACTGCACCTCGCGAAATCAAGCAATTGGCTTCGGAGATGTTGGTTGATCCAGAGCACATCGACATTCTACCAAACATCGAAGACAAACCAAAAATCACGCAATGGTTATTTTGTGTAGACCGCAATAACAAGTATGCATTGTTGCGCGACATGCTTGAGGATCCTGCCATTGAATCTATGCTTGTGTTTACCAAAACCAAACATGGAGCTGATAAATTGGTGATGAACTTGAAAGACGATGGTTATTCGGCTGTTGCGATTCACGGCGACAAATCTCAGCGTGAGCGTTCAAACAACTTGGATATGTTCAAACGTGGACGTGCCAAATTGTTGATTGCAACGGATGTTGCTGCTCGTGGGGTAGACGTAAAAGAACTAAATTATGTATTGAATTTTGATATCGCGATGGATGCCGATACACACACTCACCGTATCGGTCGTACAGGTCGTGCCGGTGCCGAAGGTATCGCCATTTCTTTCTGTGAGCGTTCTGAAGCGAATTTGTTAGAGCAAATTTTCAGGATTCATGGCAAAGAGTGCATGACCGAAATGGAACACGATTACCGTATTGAATTACCACAACGTCGCAGTGGCGGTGGTGGTGGCGGTGGAAGTTTCCACAAGGGCTATGGCGGTGGCAATCGCGGTGGCGGTGGCTATCGTGGTGGATCTGGTGGCGGTGGATACCGTGGTGGATCTGGCGGTGGCGGTGGATACCGTGGCGGATCTGGCGGTGGTGGATCTCGCAGCGGCGGAAGCAGTTATGGTGGCGGTGGAAGCAGCTACGGCGGTGGCGATAGAAGTCCTCGCACGGGAGCAACTGCAGGTGGCGAACGTCCAAGTTTTGGCGGTGGAGCACCTCGCGAAAGAAGCGCATCATCTGCTGAACGTCCTTCAGGCGGTGGATACCGCGGGGCTAATCCTGGCGGATCTGGCGGAAACGGCAATCGCAACAACACGCGTTGGGGTGGTACCGGAAGGGGCGAGAAAAAACCAAGTAACTATTAAATTACTGGTAGCAAAAAAATAAAATTTGTTGGGATGGGGTTGATCATCAACCCCTTACAATAAAAAAGGCGGTATCGCGCCGCTACAACCCATTGTCCTTGCTGCCTTCCGGCCCTGGGGAAGTGAATGGGGAGCTGGCCGTACCGCCGCTACAAAGGTAGTGATAATTTTAGCGATAATAAAGGGCTTCCGCTGCGCGGAAGCCCTTTATTTTTTGCCCTATATTTGCTACGATGAAACTCCGTTCACAGCATTTGGTAAAACAATACGGCGCAAAACGCGTGGTAAACGATGTGAGCGTTGAAGTCAACCAAGGTGAAATTGTAGGATTATTGGGCCCCAACGGCGCCGGGAAAACAACGTCGTTCTACATGTTCGTTGGCTTGGTTCGCCCCGATGAAGGCCAAGTCTACCTCGAAAACACCGAAATTAGCACCTGGCCCATGTTTAAAAGGGCACAACATGGTATTGGTTATTTACCCCAAGAAGCTTCTGTTTTTAGAGAATTGAGCGTAGAAGAAAATATCCAAGCCATCCTAGAAATGACCAAGCTCTCCAAAAAAGAGCAAGAAGATAAATTGGAATCCCTGATCAGCGAATTTGGACTCGGAAAGGTTAGAAAAAACCTAGGAAAAGTGCTTTCCGGGGGAGAACGCAGAAGAACCGAAATCGCCAGAGCCTTGGCAACCGACCCCAAGTTTATTCTATTGGACGAACCCTTTGCTGGGGTAGACCCAATAGCAGTGGAGGATATCCAACAAATTGTGGCCAAACTAAAACAAAAGAATATTGGTATTTTGATTACCGACCACAATGTTCAAGAGACGTTGAGTATCACAGACAGGGCGTATTTATTGTTTGAGGGTAAGTTGCTAAAGCATGGTACTGCCCAAGAATTGGCAAACGATGAGATGGTGAGAAAGGTGTATTTGGGACAGAATTTCGAATTACGCAGGTCAAAATCTGCTACAGAGCCTTTGGGTTAAGGCAACTAACCTCCATAAGCAATTTCCATGCGCCTCATTGTATCAGACTCAACCGATGTATATTACAACTTGGCAGCAGAAGCGTATTTTCTGCACCAAACGGATGAGAATATCATTATGCTATGGCGCAGTGAGAGTGCGGTTGTATGCGGAAAACACCAAAACATTTGTGCGGAAATCAATTATGCTGCCTGCAGGCAGCTTAACATTGCT
Organism: Bacteroidetes bacterium UBA2234; assembly: GCA_002347985.1. Lineage (GTDB taxonomy): Bacteria > Bacteroidota > Bacteroidia > NS11-12g > UBA955 > UBA955. The sequence goes on along the minus strand of DDYM01000038.1, from coordinate 62,880 downwards.
CCTGCCCGCCGCGTTAGCGGCGGGGGCACAGTTTACCACGACCTTGGCAATCTGAATTTCTCTTTCATTCAAGACCTCGGAACAACACTGGACAAAGCCGTAAACTATAAACGTTTCTTGGAACCTATCAGACAAGCACTCCTAGAAATGGGCATCGAGACATCCTATTCCGAAAGAGACGACCTGCTCTACAAGGGTGTTAAATTCTCAGGCAACGCACAACATATCTTCCAACAAAAAAAACGCGTTTTACACCACGGAACCCTGCTCATCAATGCCAATATCCATCATCTTGGCAAAGCACTTCACTCCGAAGGGATTTACCAAGACAAAGCTGTAAAAAGCAACAAATCTGCAGTTACCAACCTCGCCGAACACTTTCCCCACTTGGCAGACTTGCATCAAACCATCTCCACCTTAGCAAAAAAAATCTCAACCATTACCCAATCTCAGATTTCCTCCATTCAATCTGAAGAAGACAAGCATATTCAGCAACTCAAATCAGAAAAATTCACCCAAGATGAATGGATTTTAGGATATTCGCCAACCTATCACCATCAAAGAACTATTGCAGTTGATGACATAACATACCACCTAAACATGGTTGTTACAAAAGGACTCATTTCTGAATTTACACTCCGCGATAATCAAGGTAATTTCGCTTTTCCAGATGCCTGCCTTGTAACAATCAATCAGCCAATATCCCCGAAAACTTTTGAAAACGCCTTCGTGAATACCCCCTTTCACAGCCATACCAATCACAATCATTTCTTTTAAACCACCCCAAAACCCATGAATAAATCGGAACGCGTGCAATTTGTAATTACCAAGTTGGAAGAATTGTATCCCGAAACGCCCATTCCGTTGAATCATACTGATCCGTATACGCTGCTCATCGCCGTTTTGCTTAGCGCACAATGCACAGACGAACGTGTAAATCAAATCACCCCGCTTCTCTTCGCAAAGGCCAACAACCCTGCCGATATGCTCAAATTATCGGTAGAAGAAATACAGGACATCATTAGACCCTGCGGATTGTCGCCGATGAAAAGCAAAGGCATTTACGGTCTGTCAAAAATGATCATGGAGCAACATGGAGGTCAAGTGCCACAATCCTTCGAAGCATTAGAAGCCATGCCGTCGGTTGGACATAAAACGGCCTCAGTGGTGATGTCGCAAGCGTTTGGAGTTCCCGCCTTCCCTGTAGACACTCATATCCATAGATTGGCTTACAGATGGCGTCTGAGCGCTGCAAAAAGTGTGGAGCAAACAGAAAGAGATTTAAAACGACAAATTCCCGAAAACCTTTGGAACAAAGCCCATTTACAAATCATTTTCATGGGACGCGAATACTGTCCCGCCCGAGGTCATGTCGTTGAAAAATGCCCCATCTGCTCCGTTTTGGGATGCCGTGAAAAATCGAAATAATTGTAATCATCCAAACAGCTATTCCGAAAGCAAAGCGCTAACGAAATTGGTTTACAAAATCACAAAGAGTAATCGATCAATTACAAATTGCATCAATGATTTGATCAGAAGAAATACCTTCTGCCTCGGCCTTAAAGTTTCTTACGATACGATGCCTGAGCACCCATTTTGAAACGGCCAAAATATCCTCACGATCCACACTAAATTTACCGTTCATCAAGGCATGACATTTACCAGCCAATATCAAATTCTGCCCAGCTCTTGGACCGGCACCATAAGACAAATATTGATTCGCCATCGCATGTGAACCTGGCTGACCTGGTCGAGTTTGCTGAACGATTCTCACCACTTGTTCAAACACGTGATCGGTAACTGGCACTTGACGTACCAACGACTGAAATTCCTTGATTTCCTGCGCTGAGATTACAGATTTTGCCCTGCCCAACTGGCTTCCAGTGGTCTGCTTTAAAATATTAACCTCTTCCTCAAACCCCGGATAATCCAATATCACCTGAAACATAAAGCGATCCAACTGTGCCTCGGGTAATGGATACGTTCCCTCTTGCTCAATTGGGTTCTGTGTTGCCAAAACGAAGAAGGGCTCTTCCAGTTGATATCGTTGTCCTCCCGCGGTTACCTGGCGTTCTTGCATCGCCTCTAATAAAGCTGCTTGGGTCTTGGGCGGCGTACGATTGATTTCATCGGCCAAAATGATGTTAGAAAAAATCGGTCCTTTTACGAAATGGAACTGTCTCGCATCGTCAAGAATTTCACTCCCTACAATATCGGAAGGCATCAAATCGGGTGTGAATTGAATTCTGTTGAACGACAAATCCATGGTTTCGGATAATGTCTTTACCAATAGAGTTTTAGCAAGTCCAGGAACTCCCACCATTAACACGTGACCATGACAAAAAACCGCATTGATCAAGGCATCAACAACCTCGTGCTGTCCAACCACAACCTTTCCAATTTCTGCACGCAAAGCCAATACTTTGGCAGAAAAATCCTTCGCTGTTCCAACCATATCACTCATGTTCCCAAGATTTCAAATTTTCACAATCAAATGACTTTCCTTTGAAGCGGATATAGGTAACGTTCCGATGAACCGAAATCCATTTTTGAAGCGTTTCGTACCTCTTTTTATTGTCCGCCTGCATCTGAATTTTGCTATAATCCTGCACCAAGTTTGCACTGTGGGGCGGTGTGATCGACTTTACATAAATCAAACGATAAACCGGTCTTCCATCTTCTGTGCTGGTAAGCTGGGGCGATGATATCTCACCTGGCTTCATTTTTTCTGCAATCTTCCTCACGTCCGGTGGCAAATTTTCAAACTGCATATTTTGCATTCCCGTTCTCATGTCTGTGAAAAATCCACAAGAACCTTTGTCGTATGCTAAAATTTTATCCCCTGCCGTTGCATATTTTTTTACTGCATCACACCATTGTATTTTATTGTCAGTCAACAAATTATATGCCGAATCAATCCTGTACAATGCCTTGGTGATATCGTCATTTGTATTCTCCGACCGAATCAATATGTGAGATGCAATTACCCTTTCTCCGCGTCTTTTGGAAACTTTCATTATGTGATAACCAAATTCCGTTTCAAAGATGGGGCTGATACTGTCTTGCTTTAATTTAAAAGCCATCCGCTCAAACTCAGAAGCCATCTCACCTCTGCCAAATTCTGGCAACAAACCACCCTGTGCTTTTGAACCTGGATCCATGCTGTAAGCGCGAGCCAACTTCTCAAAACTCTCACCTTTTATGATACGCTTGCGAACAGACTCCAATTGTTCTCTTGCAAATTCCTTAGATTCTAAACTCACCGGGGGAACAACTAGCAATTGGGCTACCTCCACTTCTGTTGGAATAATTGGCAAGCTATCAGCGGGAATCAAATCATAAAAATTCTTTACCTCTTGGGGTGAAATTTTAACATCTTTTAACAAGCTATTCCGCATCGCGTTGATCATCAATTCCTCCCTCATCAAAGGACGAATTTCTTCTTTCCACAGCGCGATAGATTTACCCAAATATTTTTCCAATTGCTCGGTACTACCAATTTTACTGCGATAGTATCTCAATCGATTATCGATCGTGTATTCAATTTCCTCATTGGATACAGGCAAACTATCCAATTCCGCTTGATGCAATAATAACTTGTTGATGATCAACTGCTCTAAAACCATGCATTCAATGTCATGCGGATCTTTGCCACGCATGTCCAATTCCATCTGCATTTTGTTCTCCTCCAATTCACTCCGCAAAATGACCTTATTTCCCACAACCACCAAGACACCATCCACGTATTTTGGGGGCAGCAGGGGTCCACTTGTTGTTAATTGTGCACGCGTTGCCGATGCAACAAAAATGCACAAACCCAATATTAAAACTCTCAAGTGTTGCACAGTAAATCGAGCTTTATTTCTGATTCACTAGTTTGGCTTCAATATTCTGAACTACAGATTCATTCACTGTTACAGGATATTTCATTCTCAGGGTCTCAATCCATTCGCGTTCCAACAATTCTTGGTACTTAGAGGCAACAGGTCCGCGCGTCTCATCCAAAGTCTTTGGCCCAGCAGGCAAGAAAGCTTTCACTTTCACCACCACAAAATCATCGCCTACAGGTCCAACACTGTAAATGCCTGGCTTGCGATACTTGGGTTTGGCAGATTTTGCATCGTCGAACAACATATTCAAAATGCGCGATGGTGCAAATAAAAACGTATCGCCCATTTCGTATTTACCAGATTTGTAAGCATAATCCAATACGTTTTTCTTGGTGTGTTCACGACGAATACTATCCGTTGAAATGCCTTTTTTCACTTCTTTCGCCACGATCTTCATCATTTTGGCATCATTACAGAAGAACACTTCCACATCAAAACGATCTCCCCAATTATACTCTCCTTGATGGGCAGCAAAATACTTTGCTAAACCAGCAGAATCATTGTTGGCTTTGTCCCAAACCAACTGCTGCATTCGATTAAACATCAAAATACCTTCTTTATATTCTTGATAGATATCTCGGAATTCAACCGACTTCTCTTCTAAATGCTCATCCTGATATTCCACACAAGTTTTGTCTACCCAAGCATTTATCAAACGATCCAAACCTTCTTTTTTTGTTCCTTGAATTGGCTTGGTGTTGTATGTCAATTGAGTGCACAAATCACCCACTGAATAGGATTGATCTGCCAAATGGAAAACCTCCATTTTACGCAAATTATACTCCGTCTTCACTTGTTTTTTTGCAGGTCCAGAAACTACAGTGTGCATTTCAGGTATCGACAATTCATCAAACTTGCCCTTCATGAAATTGCTATCCAAATAACCAAGAAGCGCGTTTACCGCCTTATCGTTTAACTTGTAGCCATTTTCCTTTTTGATTTTCACCACCAGGGAATCAACTGAAGTTTGAGAACGTTGATTTTTCTGCACTTCCATCTTCAACATTGAATGCATGTCTTTGTCATCGAAAGATTTCAATGGACGTAAATTTACACGCTGAAGCAAATGCCATCCATAATTGGTTCTAAATGGAACGGTGATGTCTCCGTCTTTTTTCAATGAAAAAGCTTGATCCGCCCAATATTGCCTATCAATGTCTCCAACAAATTGTGCTGTGTTGATATAATCCATTGCCCCACCGTTATAACGACTGTTATAATCTTCACTGTAAGTTTTGGCCATGTTCTCAAAAGTCTCTTTGCCTGAGTTGATGTTAGCCGCAATCTCATCAATTTTCTTACGAGCTTCTGCATCGCTGTTTTCATCTTTATTCATGACTCTCACCAAAATGTGATTCACTTTGATATCGCCGCGATTTGCCCTCTTGTCCATTACCATCAAAATATGATAACCGAATTCGGTTTTGAAAACCGGTGATATGCCACCAACTGCTGTATTATACGCTTGATTTTCAAATTCATAAACCACTTGCAGAGCCGTCATATAACCCAAATCTCCACCACTGCTTTTGGTCCCAACGTCTTCCGATTCATTGCGAGCCATATCGCCAAAATTCTCCGCCGTAGGATTGCGCATCAATTTGCGGTGCATTTCCTCGATTTTATCCAAAGCCTTCTTTTTATCGGCTTCCGAAGCATCAGGAGAAACCAAAACCAAAATATGAGCCACTCTCACCTCGTATTTTAAACGGTCGTACGCTTCTTTGATCAAAGATTCTGTTACCGCACGGTCATACAAATAATTTCTCGCCAATTGATCGCGATACATTTGCAATTCTTGAACATAGGCAGAAGCAGTATCCAATCCTGCATCTTTGGCATCTTGAACCTTCAGTTTAAATTTGATATACAAATCCAAATAGCTGCGGATATCTTTTGCCGTAATTGGATCTTCTTTTAAATTGATGTTCTTCAAGAACTGACGTTCAAATTCGTCAGCATATACCTTGTCTTGGTTGATACTAAAGACAAAAGGTTTTGGAACTTGCACAGATAAGTTTACATCACCTTCTGAATTTCGTTTTTCGTTCTGAGCCGATATCGCACTTACGATGAAAAAGCCCCCAACTAACAATCCAACAATTCTTTTCATAATCTCTTTTTGTTTCAATACTATAATCTTCAAAAATACAAACTCCTTGTCAAAATTCTTAGACGTCCGCTGATACAGTTGCCCATAAAACATCTATCAATTCTCCAACCCCTTGTTCCGTTACCGAACTAAAAAACATCACTTCCATGCCTTTCATCTGATTTCGGATTTCATCCTTCAATTCTTCATCCAACATATCCGCCTTACTAATGGCTACAATACGCTGTTTTACAAGCAATTCCGGATTAAACTTCTCTAGTTCACTCAACAAAGTCAAAAACTCTTTTTTATGATCTGCACTGTCTGCTGGAATCAAGAATAAGAGTGCGGCATTTCGTTCAATGTGTCGCAAAAACCGATGACCTAAACCCTTTCCTTCGCTCGCTCCTTCAATGATACCTGGAATATCAGCAACAATAAAACTTCGATAATCGCGATAATTCACCACGCCCAAATTCGGCACCAATGTGGTAAATGCATAGTCTGCAATCTCCGGCTTGGCAGCAGAAATAACACTTAAGAATGTGCTTTTTCCTGCATTGGGAAACCCTACCAGACCTACGTCTGCCAACACCTTCAATTCCAATACTATCCATTGCTCAATACCGGGTTCGCCAGGCTGTGCATATTGGGGAGACTGATTTACACTGTTCGCAAAATGCCAGTTGCCCAAACCACCCCTACCGCCTGGTACCAAAACCTTCTTTTCGCCATCCTCTGTAATTTCAAACAACACCTCTCCCGTTTCGGCATCCTTGGCAACCGTACCCAAAGGCACCTCCAAAATCACGGAATCTCCATAAGCACCTGAACTTCTATTCTCACTTCCGGCTATACCATCAGTGGCCATCACATGCTTTCTGTACTTCAGGTGTATCAAAGTCCAAAGCTGAGAATTGCCTTGCAAAATGATATCCCCACCTTTCCCTCCATCACCACCATCCGGACCCCCGCGAGGGTTCATTTTGGTTCGATTATAATGCCTGCTACCAGGTCCGCCACTACCACTTCGGCAGCAAATCTTTACGTAATCAATAAAATTGCTATCGGCCATGAACTGCAAAGGTCGTTAAAAAACCTCCATCTATTGTATTTTCGCACCCGCAACCTTTATGTCAGCTCAATACTCTTTCACAGAAATCGAAAAAAAATGGCAAGCCCAGTGGGAAAATGACAAATTGTACTCCGTACAAATCAATCCCAACAAGCCAAAATACTATGTGCTCGACATGTTCCCCTATCCTTCAGGCAGCGGGTTGCACGTGGGTCATCCCCTCGGATACATTGCAAGTGATATTGTATCAAGATACAAACGACTAAAAGGCTTCAACGTGTTGCATCCCATGGGATACGACGCTTTTGGTTTGCCCGCTGAGCAATACGCAATCCAGACCGGACAACATCCTGCCGTGACTACCGAACAGAATATCAAACGTTTTCGGGAGCAGCTCAATATCATGGGATTTTCCTATGATTGGGATAGACAAGTAAAAACATGCGACCCAAATTATTACCAATTTACCCAATGGATTTTCTCTCTGTTTTTTAATCACTGGTACAACAAATCTGCCCAAAAAGCAGAACCAATCTCTTCCCTAGAAGCCCATTTCGCAAATTACGGCTCAGAAAATCACAACGCACACGGAGGTAAAATCATAGCATTTTCAGCCCAAGATTGGGAAGGATACTCTCCAATTCAGAAACACAATGTCCTAAATCAATTTCGTTTGGCTTTTGTAGATGAAACCACCGTAAACTGGTGTGAAGCGATGGGGACTGTACTGGCCAACGAAGAGGTAATCAATGGAGTAAGCGAGCGCGGGGGATATCCTGTGATTCGCAAAAAAATGAAACAATGGAGCCTGCGCATCACCGCATACGCCGATCGTCTCATTGAAGGTTTAGATCGCATTCAATGGAGTGATGCCATCAAAGAAATTCAAAAAAACTGGATCGGTAGAAGTCAAGGCGCCGAAATCGATTTCGTAGTTCGGGGCACACTCAAAACACTGAAAGTATTCACAACCAGACCCGATACAATTTTTGGAGCCACCTTCATGGTCGTGGCCCCCGAAATCGAAAATCTCCAAGAATTCTGCAGTGAGACCCAATGGTCCGCCGTTCAAGAATATGCCAACAAAGCAAAAAATCGGAGCGAAATTGATCGTATGGCAGACACCACCAAGACAGGGGTATTTACTGGATTAGAAGCCATAAATCCTTTCACAGGTGAACCCATACCCATTTGGGTGAGCGATTATGTGTTAGCCAATTATGGCACCGGTGTGATTATGGCGGTACCCGCTCACGACGATAGAGATTTTGCTTTTGCAACTGCCTTCAATTTGCCTGTCGTGCCCGTCATCAAACCCGCAAATTCAGAGCTCGAATTGCCGCTAAAAGAATCCTTCAGTGCCAAAGATGGTATTTGTTTTAATTCGGGATTCTTGGATGGTTTAAGTGTAAAAGATGCAATTCAAGTTGCCGTCGAAAAAATCGAAAAAGCCGGCTGGGGCCAAGCGAAAGTGAATTATAAACTTCGTGAAGCGGGCTTTGGACGACAAAGATATTGGGGTGAACCATTTCCAATTACCTATGATAGTCAAGGTATTCCTCAACTTGAAAACACCTTGCCGGTGGAATTGCCTCAAGTAGAAAGTTACAAACCCACGGGCAATGGTGAAAGTCCACTTTCTGCAGTTTCTGTTTGGGTAAATACTCCTCGAGGCCAAAGGGAAACAGACACTATGCCTGGTTGGGCCGGAAGCAGTTGGTATTTTCTGCGATATACAGACCCCAACAATTCTGAAGTCTTCGCGTCGCAAGACGCATTAAAATATTGGCAACAAGTTGATTTGTATGTGGGTGGTTCCGAACATGCCACAGGTCACTTGCTTTACAGTCGATTCTGGACAAAATTCCTTTTTGATCTGGGTTACATCACTTGGGATGAACCCTTCCAAAGGTTGGTAAACCAAGGAATGATCATGGGAGAAGACGGACAGAAAATGAGTAAACGATGGGGCAATGTTGTTAATCCAGACGATGTTTGTGCCCAATACGGAGCGGATACACTGAGGATGTATGAAATGTTTTTGGGACCCCTTACAGACTCAAAGCCCTGGAACACCAATGGTATTGAAGGGGTAAGTCGATTCTTTGGCAAGTTCTGGAGACTCTTTTATGAAGGAGAAAATTGGGCCGTTAACGAAGAAAAAGCATCGAATGAGGAATTAAAAATCCTCCATAAAACCATTAAGAAAGTGACGGAAGACATTGAAAGCATGAGCTTCAATACTTCTGTTTCCGCCTTCATGGTTGCAACCAATGAGCTAGGCACATTAAAATGTAGAAAAAGGGAAGTTCTCGAACCAATTTTAATTCTTTTAGCGCCCTTTGCACCTCACATATCCGAAGAATTGTGGCATCAATTGGGAAATCATGAGAGCATCCACGTTGATACTTGGCCTCAGCACGACCCGTCCTTGTTGATCGAAAATTCCTTCAATTACCCCATCAGCATCAACGGAAAAACACGCGCTCAAATCGAATTTGATCTCAATGCCACTGAAGATGAAATCAAACAGACCGTGTTAAATCACGAATTGGTAATCAAATGGATGGAAGGAAAACCCCTGAAGAAATTTATCCTCGTGAAAGGCAGAATTGTGAACGTTGTTGTCTAATCGAGTGATACTTATTCGGCCACTACGGTCGCTTTCTGTCCTTCAAATTCAATCACAGCACCGGGGTATAATTTATTCCGCTTACGGAATTCTTGAACACCATCCACAACAACCAATCCTTCTGTGATCAATTCATTTGCCATCGACCCACTTTCCACCCAACCCAAGAGCTTAAGTGCTTGATTGAGTTGAATAAAGGGCGTATGAATTAAAATGGTTTCCATTAGATGGAGAAACTCTCTCCGCAACCGCAAGTGCGCGATGCATTGGGATTAATAAAGTTAAATCCCTTGCCGTTCAATCCATCGCTAAAGTCGAGCTCAGTGCCACACAAATACAAAAAGCTCTTCATATCGCAAACGATTTTCAATCTCTCGTCCCCAAACTCCATATCACCCGGTTTGCTTTCATTGTCGAAATCCAATTCGTATGTAAGACCCGAACAGCCACCCCCTTTGACCCCAACACGCAAGAAATACTCAGCACCCAGAATATTCGATTCACGCATCAAGTCATAAGCCTTTGTCAAAGCTTTGTCTGTAATCGTAATTTCATTTCCCTGAGCAATCATATTTTGCTGAATTAGTGATGAACTTTTGTGCTTTCAATGGGCTCCAAGCCGTTCTTGGCGCGATAATCATTGATCGCAGAACGAATCGCATCCTCAGCCAACACAGAACAGTGAATCTTTACCGGTGGCAATGCCAACTCTTCCACGATTTCCATGTTATCGATGTTCAATGCATCATCGATCGACTTTCCTTTCAACCACTCAGTGGCCAAAGAAGAGGAAGCAATGGCAGATCCGCAACCAAATGTCTTGAATTTGGCGTCTTGGATGATACCCGTGGTCTCATCAACTTCAATTTGCAAACGCATCACATCTCCACATTCTGGAGCACCTACCAATCCTGTGCCTACATTGGTTTTTGATTTATCCAAAGTACCAATGTTTCTTGGGTTGGTGTAATGATCGATTACTTTATCTGAGTATGCCATATTTTTTCTTTTACAAATTTACAATTTGGAGTGATTCTAAACAAACAATCAATGTTCGCTCCACTGAATAGATTTTAAATCAATACCTTCTTTGAACATTTCCCACAAAGGACTCATTTCACGCAACTTGGTAACCGCTTCCTTCACCAAATTTATCGTAAAATCAATTTCCTCTTCGGTGGTGAAACGACCCAAGCCAAAACGCAATGAGCTGTGAGCCAACTCATCATCCAAACCCAAACTTTTGAGAACGTAACTTGGCTCCAATGATGCGGAGGTACATGCTGATCCACTAGAAACAGCCACGTCCTTTACACCCATCATCAATCCTTCACCTTCAACGTACTTAAAACTAATATTGGTAGTATGTGGAAGTCTATTTTCTTTATTTCCGTTCAAATAACTCTCTTCCAAAGTCAATAATTCGCGCTCCAAACGATCCCTCATGCCACTCAATCGTTTACTCTCCTCTGTCATTTCAGCTTTCGCGATTTCACAAGCTTTTCCAAAACCAACGATGCCTGTTACGTTCAGCGTTCCACTACGCATACCTCTTTCATGACCACCGCCATCCATTTGGGCAGTTACTTTTACTCGTGGATTTTTACGACGTACGTACAATGCACCTACACCCTTTGGGCCATACATTTTATGCGCTGTAAAACTCATCAAGTCGATATGATCTGCCAACACATCCACAGGGATTTTACCCACCGCCTGTGTTGCATCGCTGTGAAACAAAACACCATGCTTTTTACAGATTGCACCAATTTCAGAAATCTTCTGAACCACTCCCAACTCGTTGTTACCATACATTACCGTTACCAAAATGGTATTGGGTTTGATAGCCGCTTCTATTGCCGCTGGATCAATCATTCCATCATAGCCAACCGACAAATAGGTAACTTCAGCACCAAGTTTTTCCAAATGCTTACAGGCATCCAAAACAGCCTT
>DDYM01000038.1:43415-51164 GCA_002347985.1 Bacteroidetes bacterium UBA2234 | reverse complement strand
GAGGCTACCTGACCACGGGCATAATCCACCGCTTCTTCCGCAGCCCATCCAAAAGGATGACTCTTGCTTGCTGCATTTCCATAAATTTCCAAGAAATAAGGCTTCATGGCTTCAAACACACGGGGATCCATTTGTGTGGTTGCATTGTTGTCGAGGTATATTGGCAATTTTAACATGATATCTAAGTTATTTAGAGGCTTTCTAAACTGCAAAATTAACGCATAAGCAGAATGTTTGTTTTGTTATTTTTAGTTTATCTCAAAAGAATGTTCTTTGTAGGTGAAATGAGCGTCAAAAAACTAGAACACATTGGTATTGCTGTGAAAGATCTAGCAGCCGCTGAAGCCCTATTTACAAAACTTCTAGGATGTGAACCCTACAAAAGGGAAGCCGTAGAAAGCGAACACGTTATCACCTCATTTTTTCAAGTAGGCGATGTAAAAATCGAACTTCTAGCCGCCTCAAACAACCAAAGTACGATAGCCAATTTTATCGAAAAAAGAGGCGAAGGTTTGCACCACCTGGCATTTGAAGTGAACGACATTGAGGAATCGCTATCTGAAAAATCTCACGAAGGGTTCCAACTCATTCATCAACAGCCAAAAGACGGGGCCGACAATAAAAGAATTGCTTTTCTGCATCCCAAATCAACGGGCGGTGTACTCACTGAATTCTGTCAAGAGAAAAATAACAACTCTCAAGTGTAATTTCGTTTCGCGCAAATTGCCCTATCCCATCCAAATCAGAGCGAATTCAATGGGTTGACTCTGCAACCACTAGAAAATTTCTGTACAAAATGTGAGCAGATAAATACCCATCCCCAAAAACAACAACCCCAAAACCAAATCTAGGTGACGAATTCGTTCTTCGGTTAGGTAATGTTTGATTTTGCTCGCTCCCCAAGAGACTCCCAATTCAGTGGTGAACACAGTTGCCAATGCGGCAATTCCAAAAACCCACTTGCCGTTGTAGTCAAAACCCGAACCGGGTGGCAAACTGAACAACCCCAACCACCAAACTATATTCACCGGATTTAATAAATTGATAGTAAGCGCCTTAAGAAATAGTTGCTTGTCTTGCATTTGATTTAAACGCAACTCAAAACCACCATCTGCCTTTGATCGTTGATGATGCAAAAAATGTTGAATCGCCAATCCAAAAAAGACCAATGAACCAATCAAAGAAATCCAAACCCTGTATTCATTTAACTGCTGAGTGATGAATTCTGAAAAATGCAAAGCCAAAACGATGTAAAGAAAATCACCCGAAATCACACCCAAAGCCAATGGCAGCCCCTTCTTCACACCGCCTACCAAACCCGCCTGAACTAGTAAAAAAAAGATGGCCCCGAGCGAAACACTCATCACAAATCCTGTTGCTATTCCATAAAAAAGAGGCGTATTCATGCTGAGATTTTTGTTTGAATCAAAAAGAAACCCACTTCCAACGATTCCTAACTGCAAGTTTACAATACCCCAATCAATAAATCCCAATAAAAATAGACCTCCCCAAGCCATACCAAAAAGTATGTGTAAAAGTTGGGGAATAGAACCCCTGTCAAAGCAGCCTCTGCCCCCCCGTGGCGTTGTAATTTTGACTCAATGAGTTTCTTTTCATCAGACTGGGACGACGAAGACGAAGAAGATGTATTTCAAGGCGATGTAGATGCCTTGGTGCGCGACTTTGAAAGCAAACAACGTTCAAATTTTTCGGCCCGAGAATGGTTGGAGTTATATCGCTATTATGCGAGTCAATTCCCAGCCCAAACAGGTCAATATCGAGCAGATACTTACATCAAAGTTATCCTCGAAACCGCAATTACTCAGTTTCCTTACATGTCGATTTTCACCCTGCATTTGGTGGAATGGTATGTGAGAGATCAAAAATATGCCAAAGCCCGTGCTGCAATTAGCGAGGCCCTTCAATATACCCCCTTCGAACCCGCTCTCGGCTTCATGCAAGCCTTGATTTTAAGCATCCAAGGCAATAAGAAAAAAGCGGTTGACGAACTTACATTGGTTCTTCAAAACGTGGGCGACGAAGAGGCGATGTTGGAAGACTTTTTAGAAATTTCCCTTTTCCACGGTCAATTCGAAATGGCGATGCCAGTACTCGAAAAGGCCCTGGATACCGGAGCTGAAGTCAGTGTGATCCTAGAAAAGTACATTGAAAAAGCAGAAGAAGGTGGATTGGTTGACGCTTTGATTCCAATGATTCAGAGAATCATCGACAAAGATCCTTACTCTGCGGAAGCTTGGTATGTTTTGGGTTCTGGATACATGGCACAAGGCGATCACGAACAAGCCTTAAAAGCACTCGATTTCGCAGTTACTATCAATGAAAATTTTGCCGATGCCTGGGTTACGTTCCTCGAATGCACCTACGAACTTGGTCATTACGATAAATTTATCGTTCAATACAATGAGCTTCAAAAGCGATTCCCCAAAAAAACCTTTATTGAGGTAGAAGGGCTATTGGCTTGGAGTCATTACGAACAGGGCGACATAAAAACTTGTCGTTCTATCTACAAAGAAATCCTGAAAAATCAACCCCAAGATGCCGAGTGTTGGTATTCGATGGGATTAACCTGGCACTATGAAGAAAACTATGTTGCCGCCATCCCATATTTAGAAAGAGCCTACGATCTAGACCATTTCGAATGTGATTATGGCATGGTGCTCGCATCCGCTTATTTCGGCGCAAACTTACCCGAAAAATGGGAGCCGTTATACGAATCCCTAACCATAGAACATGCAAGCAACCCCGAGGTTTGGTTAGATTTCAGCACGTCGCTTTACGAAACAGGCAACACAGACAAAGCCTTGGATATCATTGAAACCGGTTTGCTTAACAACCCAAAGCACAGCGGTTTGTTTTATCGTCTTGCCGCGCTCTGTTACTTAAGCGGTCAAGCATCTGCAGCCCTTATTATTCTTGAGAAGGCACTTGAAATCAATGCCAATGAACACATTCAATTGTTTACCTTTGCACCAGAGCTAAAGAAGGCCACAGCCATTTTGGCTTGCATAGCAAAATTTACAACTCCTAGAACTGGAATATGAACAAAGAATTATTCAACCTAAGTCAGTTACCCGACAGATCTTCCAAACCTCGCAACAACGGGTTAACAATGGTGATGGATAAAGGGTTAAGCCTCCAAGAGGTTGAGAATTTTCTTGAAAATGGAAGTCACTACACCGATTTGATCAAATTGGGATTTGGCACGAGCATTTTCACCAACAAACTTCAAGACAAAATCAATCTATACAAAAGCGCGAATATCCCCGTTTATTTGGGAGGAACTCTGTTTGAGGCCTATATCGTTCGCAATCAATTTGATGATTATGTTAGGTTGATTGAGAAACTTGGCATTACCCATGTTGAGGTAAGCGATGGCAGTCTAGAAATGAACCACGATGTGAAATGCAATTACATTAATACCCTTGCAAAAAATTTCACTGTGCTAAGCGAAGTGGGTAGTAAAGATGCCGAAAAAATCATCCCGCCCTACGAATGGATTGAGCAAATGGAAACAGAATTGCAAGCAGGCGCGTGGAAAGTGATCGGAGAAGCAAGAGAATCAGGTACTGTGGGTATCTTTAGAGGTTCTGGCGAAGTTCGTTCTGGTTTAGTGGCTGAAATTATCCGCAAAATCCCTCAAGCCGATGTGATTTGGGAAGCCCCCAAAAAAGAACAACAAGTTTGGTTCATTCAACTTTATGGAACCAATGTAAACTTAGGAAATATCGCACCCAACGAAATCATTCCCCTGGAAACTTTGAGAATGGGATTACGCGGAGACAGTTTCCATTTCTTTTTGAATCCCTAAGGAAACAAAAACCATATTCGAATTTGAAGCGCTCGAAAGGGCAGAGACATGGGCAATTAGCCCAACGTCAGCTTATTTGAATCGATCTACCAGACCGCTCAAATTCTCGTAGGTTTGATAACCTAACACTCTGCCAACCACTTGTCCTCGTTTGAAGAAGATAACAGTAGGATAGCCCTCAAGTCGATATCGATCCGCGATGCTTGCTTGTGCCTCGGCATCCACCTGCAAAACCACAACATCTTTTGAGCGATTCTCGCGCACCTGCTGAACAAAGGGTGCCATTTTCTTGCAAGGTCCGCACCAAGTTGTATAAAAATCCACCATCACCAATTTATCACCTGCAATGGCCTCGTCAAACGACTTTTCTGTCACAACAGTGCCGTGAGAATCATCTACTTTGCTTTGACAAGAGACCTGACCGAATATCGCAAATGCGATAACAAATAAAAATAAATGACCGGAAAAACGCATTTTGCTCATGTTTTATAATTTATCACAAAGGTACTTATTCAATTTGCATATTTTTGTTGAATGGCTGCGCCGAAAATAGATTTGTCTGTTATCATTCCCATCTATAATGAGGAAATGAATCTTGTTCCCATGAACAGCAGAGTTGTTTCCGCGCTATCACCCCTGCAACTACAGTACGAAATCATCTACGTAAACGATGGATCCAAAGACCGTAGTCTTCCCATTATTCTTGGACTGTCTGAAGAAAATTCATCGGTGAAATACATTGATTTTTCGAGGAATTTTGGGCATCAAATTGCCATTTCAGCTGGATTAGAACATGCAAAAGGCGAGCGAATTGTAATTATGGACGGCGATGGACAAGATCCACCCGAACTGATTCCAGACCTAATAAATAAGGCGAAAGAAGGCTATGAGGTAGTGTATGCCAAACGAAAAAAACGAAAAGGCGAATCTTTCCTTAAAAAGTTAACCGCAAAATTATTTTATCGCTTTTTGGCAAACATCACCCAAATTGAAATCCCCCTCGATACAGGCGACTTTAGATTGATTCATCAAAAAGTCCAAAAGGTGCTCCTCAAAATGCCAGAGCAACACAAATATTTACGCGGTCAAATCGCTTGGATTGGATTTAATTCAACTTTTGTAGAATATGACCGGGAAGAACGCATGGGGGGAAATACCAAATTCACCTACAGTAAAATGATGCGATTCGCAACCGATGGCATATCCGGTTTCAGCAATTGGCCATTGAAAGTGGCTACCATGCTCGGTTTTGCCGTTTCTGGAATTGCCTTCATCCTTATCCTCTATAGTTTATATCAGAAATTCTTTGGTTATACAGAGGTGGGTTGGACATCCTTGCACATATCCGTACTATTTCTGGGTGGCGTTCAATTACTCGGCATTGGCATCCTCGGTGAATACTTGGGTCGCGTGAGCGAAAATGTCAAAAACCGACCTACCTACATCGTTAAGAACAGCAACATTCAAACACTTAACGAATCCTAAATCGTGCAAGAACGTCATCCCGACCGCCCCTTTTGGATTTTTTGGATCCTCATTCAACTTGGGTTGGGATGGTTGGATTTTATCAATATGCCCGTTTTTGGAATGCACCAAGGGGCCCAAGCCGATCGTGCATGTGTGGCCTGGAATTTCTGGCATGAATCGATGAATTTTTTTGAGCCCCGTGTGATGGAAAACCGCGCCGCCGAAGGCGTCGCGGGCATGGAATTCCCAATCCTCCCCTACATCACAGCCCTACTTTATCAAATTTTTGGATTCAAACCAATCATTTATCGACTGCTCATTGGTGGCGCTGTCACCTATGGAATGTGGGCCGCATGGAGAATTTTATCCCTGCATATTACCCGTACCCTCAGCAAATTGGCCCTGCTAGGCATCTACTACCTCTCACCCACATTTGTATTTTATACCTGGAATTTTCTATCAGACCCCGCCGCACTTTCCCTTGCCATCATCGCACTTTACCACTGGATACAATGGCAATACAATATCGAACCAAAGAAAAATTGGATCATTTATCTGCTTTTAATCACCTTCACCGGCCTGATAAAAGTTTCCTTCCTCATCGTTCACATCGCCGTTTGCCTCGTACTTTTCACTCAATCTCGGAAGAAAAATCAATCCGTTGTCCAAACCGCCGACAACACCTATCAAATTCTAGATGAAGCCGAAGACCGCATCAACTTTCCAAAATTTAACCCCCTTACACTAATCCTTCCCATTCTGCCCATCATTGGCTGGGTTTACTATGCCAAATACCTAACCGATCTTACCTACAACACCCATTTCCTGCAGCAAATCAATCCAAGTCGTTCCGTCTCTGAATTTATCTCTGTCACCCAATACAGTCTAAATACTTGGGTGGATTCGCTTTACATCCCTTGGTGCATCACCGGAATCCTCTTTGTTTGGGGATTTACGATGATAAAAAATAGAACAAGTCTATCCGTTTTTGAACAACTCAGCGTCTGGCTATTCCTGGGTTTCGCCGGACTTTACTTTCTTTTCCACCTTCAATTCAGATACCACGATTACTACTTTTTATCGGCTTGGCCCTTCATCTTCTTCGCGATATTCTCCCTTCAACAACGATATCTCAACGGACAAATATTTTTTCAAGGACTTCCCGCCATCGCCAGTATGCTAGGCCTTTGGATTATCCCTTTCGTAAGCTTTGGACATGCAAATCGAATGCTCCATCACCGCTTCACCCCCAACGATTACTACGCGCAGAATGTTGTAACCGATATCAAGGACCTAGAAATTTTAGGCAGCTGGCTAAAAACCAACAACACCCAAGACCAAGAAGTATTCGTTGCCTTTGATCCCTCGCCAAATACAGCCCTATATGCACTTCAAACCAAGGGCGTTAGACTTGGACCCGACTACCAATCCAACCTAGCAAGAGAAATCTATCAAAGTAAAATTTCTCAACAAAGCAGCGATGCCAAATTCTTTCCCAATTTATCGAACGAAAAGAAGCCCAATTCAAACCAGATCAAAGGATTGAGAACGCTGGGTTTTGTTGTCACCAACGACACCACCCGATGGTTTAAAGAATACGCCAACATTGCCGTGCCAACGCCATCGCACAAACCCCTCACCCAAAGTGGGAAGTGGTTCATCTTTTCAATCAAATAAGTTCACAATTTACAACGAACACCAAATGAGATGCCGGCGCCATGCTGACGTTTGGGGAAAATCCATGCCTCTATGCCACGTAAATCAAGCATAAAACTTGTTTGCTCCATCCCAATGATATTGCATTTTAAAAAACCCTTAAAACCCAAATTCCAAGTATCAAATCCACCCAAGCCTAGATAATACTCAGAATAAAACGATGTCCATTTCTGTTCGCCTCTCGGACGATAATAAGAACCCCAAGAGAGGGTTGTAGACAAAACATAACCAGGGACATTCAAATAGGTTAAGTTCAAATCCATCACATGCAAGAAAGCCGTACCTAATCCTTTTTTTGAGTCAGATTGCTCTTTAGGATAAAATGAAAACAACGCCTTCTGCGCATACAAAGTAAACGGAGATATCACCGTTCCCGAACGAGTCTGTGAAACAACCTTCAGTCGCGCATTAAATGTATCTCGCTGACTAGTAAACCAATTGCCAAATTGTAATTCCCGTGAACTCACAACAGCTTGGGTCACCGTTATGGGCTTTATTTGAGATTCTCCCGCCGGCTTTAATCCCCCCGTGTTTTCATCCCAAACATAGCCTCTGCTTTCCACCGATAATGTCGGCAAAAACAAAACACCCATGTCTCTCACTCCATAGTAAACAGCATTTTTCTCTCTTTTTTCACGACCCCAATAAAGTTTGCGATCCATGGTCATCATAACACCCAAGCCCTTTTGTCCAAACGACAATCCAGCGGTTGACTGAGAATAATAACGACCGTTCAG
>DDYM01000038.1:21201-43370 GCA_002347985.1 Bacteroidetes bacterium UBA2234 | reverse complement strand
CGTATTCATGCCCAACGCATAAAAGTGATTGCTTCCCACATCCAATGTCTTACCCTTGTAATATCCGTTGCCCCGAAAAACCAATCGATACGCATCGTCAGAAAACGTAATACCCGCCATTTGCATACTTCGAATACCAATAGATACGATCTCAGTTTTATTATTCGCCATATGATATTCGTTCGATTTAAACCTTTTTCTCATAGGGTAAACAACCACCCCTAGGGTTTGCATATACCCAGCTCTATTTTTTGATTGCAAACGATTTTCTACAGACTCAGTGGCCTGTGGTGTGATATACCCTCCAAATGCCATTTTTCCCATAAAAGAAAACGGTAAAACATTGGACCCTGTAACGAGTTGATACCGGAACAAATCCTCATAAATGATAGGCTTGGCAGGGGGCAACGGCAATGACAATGAAGCACCCAAACAATCATACTTTTTCACCGGTAAAGCACCAATAACTGCGGCCGTATCCTCCGATGCTTTAGCCAGATTAACCGACATCAAACAAAAACCCAAAAACAACCGAAACGCCAAAATCTTATTTGCCATATCTCACCTCGTATTCAAAATCCACCGTTGTTGAAATGCCTATACTGCTGTTATCGTATAGCTTTTGCATCTTCCCATCACCCGTTAATGAAGTTGTAATGGCGATGAATTTGGCCTTCATCAAAGCGTCAATTTTATCCCTGCCGATTCCAATCGAAAAGACCGTTTCCGAGGGAACCGTGGGATAACCCTTGGCGTCAACTACCCCCGGCTCAATGACATTGTCCGTGGGATCAATATCCAAACTTGTGATGCCCTGCTCCTTTTCATCCAACAACATCAACTGCAACTTCGCGCCCAAAGGAAATGAGTTCTTGATGCGAACATCCATCTTGGCCGATTTGATCCTATCCAATCCCGCAATTGCATTCCAATCAACACTTTGGGTATCTCGGAGCACAAATTCATTCAACGAAAACTCGGCAGGAAATTCCACTTTCATTATCACATCCACTTTGCTATTGTCGAACACAAAATCCTTGTACAAATTCACATTCCCATTGGGGTTTGTCTCAATATCCAGATTATAATCCAACATCTGTGGCAAATTCTCTATAAACGACTTGATATTAGAATTGGTGCCATCAAGTACAATTTCAGATTCAACAAATGCATCTCTTTTGAATGGAGGCGCTGAAATCAAAATGTCATTATTCAACGGCATCGCACTCAATTTCACCGAGTTCTTGGTAAACACATTTTCCCCAGACAACGAATGGATTTTGATCCTTCCCTCAGCACCAATGCTATTTCTCACAATCAAACTCACCTTAAAATCCTTGAATTTCAAATCTCCATTCAACCCCTTAAACAAATCGAAAGGTGCTTTCTGATCCCCGCTCTGATTCAGGCTTTGTCCCATATAACCAATCGCGTAATCTGGTATCAACGATTCCATGCGATAATCGATGCGTATACTGTCTCTCAAGCCTATCGCCACTTTCCTGCCCGAGCTATCCAATCGAACCACCAAAATTTGGTGAAAGGTGTTCACCGTATCCTTTACATCCGGATTCTTACCCCTGAAATCAATTAAATAATCCGTCAAATCAAAAAACTCATCCCTTGTGCTTACCCCGTTGGGCTGGGCCGCTGGAAGTTTAACAACCGTAGACAACACCTTACCCCCCTTTGTGGCACTCGGAATCTCAAACAACATCGTCATATCCTCCTGGATCGTACTCGCCAAATGAATTTTCAAATGACCTGCCTTGGCCTTGAAATACTTCACTTCGGCTCCTCCCATAAAGACCGTCAAACCCTCGTTTTGGTCGATTACATTCTGGGTTGGAAACGCCGCAACAGCATAGCGAGGATGCAATCTAGACACCTTCAATTCAAGATCAACCCCTTTGCTTGCATCAATCAAAACAGGACCACTGCTCGCCTCTGTAACCAATTGTTTGATACTTCCTTTCAAAGTCTTGGTCACCGTTTTATTTCTTAAATCGATGCGCTTGGTGACCTTTCCGCCAATCGGAATATTCGTAAAAGAATCATACGCCACCTCCGAATTATCACCCGCATTGGTTAACTCAAAAATCACCAACTTCACCTTTACCGGCAAATTGTTCGATATACTGATGTCTAAAAATCCACTGTCCAAAGTAGCCGTTTCAAAAAAGGCACTCGCGTCAATGTCCACCGGTGTTAAATTTCCTTGATTCTGCTCCGGAATGTTGGCGGTCTGACCATCTAGAAGTTTGAACAACGGATTGATTTGTCCCAATGTGATTTGCTGAACAATGGAGCGGTCCGTTAATTTCAACCTCTTTAAAGTAAACGATGCTGTAAGTCCCGTATCGTAAGCTCTCACATTGGCCATTCGATACGTATAAACCAAATTCTCATAACTGAGCTTATAACTGCTGTCCGCAGTTGTGTGATTCAAATATTTTGAATCAATCTGACCTAAGCCTAATGTCGATTTAAACAATGGCGCAGCAACCCGATTGTCCCATGAAAGAGGCTCCCGCCTACAAGCATTGAACAAGAGTACAACACCCAAAAACACAGTGAAAATCTGAGATTTGCGCATAAGAAGGCACAATTTACTCACTATTTGGGGATTCTGAAAAAATTTCACCCGAATCATAACATAAAACAAGTGACGTTTTTCTTCAAGAACGGGCTTTGATTGATAAATGAATGTGACTCAGATTCCAATACAATTTATACTTAAACGACCTGTAAAACACAGTATTAAGAGGCCATCAACCACTTACTTCCAAAAATGATGAGTCCCCAAAAAGCGATGCTGGCCGACATATAAAGCCAAATTTTAAAACGATCCGATTCAAATCCCACGGCAATCAAACATCCAGGGGCTACACCAATTGTAATTGGCGAAATGAAACACAAAATGGGCAATCCGCCGTTTTTCTTGATTTTTACCAACCATCGGTTCTTCTTGCTAAATCGCTTGGGATGATCCAAACTCGTCTTTCCTTTTTTCTGTTTGATCCACAAATTGTACGTTACAATTTTTCTTTGTGCCCAATCGCCAAAAAATATCCAAAAAAAGGCTGCTGCGATGCCACCCACCGTTGTGATTAAATAACCCCACGCGGGATTTTCAAAATGGGCAGCCGCCATGCCTGCAGCCACCGCATACTTTACAAAGCACGTGAAAAAAATACCCAACATCCACAAAAACTCCGGATCAATCCACGACGCCAATAAAATGATTGTCCCTGAATGCATCTATTTTTCTGTTTGAGTTATGTTCAATTTTTATTCGCAAATTTGCGTTACCAATCTGGACCCATTGAAAAAGCAACTCCTACTCATATTTTCTATTGCTTACCTCATTTTCTCTGGATCTGATTTATTCGGACAAGCCATCGAAATGCAAAGTCCAAAAAATGCTAACGCAGACACAACGAAAGTAACCAAAGATACTGCATCGAAAGGCACAATGCTAAAGATAGAACCCTTTTTTGCATTGGATTTTTTTGGAATCAAAAATCCCTTTCTTCACCAACCCACACCATCAAAAAACAAGCGTGACACGCTGCTCTATTCCACAGTTCAAATGGATACTACTCTTGTGGATGTAAACAACTATCGATACAATTTACAGCAATTCAATTTAGGTGAGCCGGGAAGCCCCACTTATATGGGATTCGATAATGTATCCTTTTTATCCAAAAACGGTCGTGCAGGTTTTTCTTCCAATTCCATCCAAACTTTTGCTCCTTTGCAAATTGGGCTGTTGCCATTCGACAATAACCCTTACTTACGATTGCACAGAGCCTTTGCTCCTTTTACCAAATTCAATTATCTCCAAGGGCCTGGAAAAACCATCGCGGTAAATGCACTACATACCCAGAATTTTGGGGCTCGAAGCAATATCACATTGGATTACTCCAGCGTTACAAGTCAGGAACAATACGTTGGCTCTTTACAAAACAACACGCATCGAAATATCCATATAAACCAGCTTTCAATATCCAAAAATGGCAAATACAGACAAGTGGTTTACTTGGGTTGGGAGCGAGGACACCGCCAAGAAAATGGGGGATTGGCATCGGAAAACGATTTCTTCGTTCCAGTAGATTCAAGCAAATTCCAAATTCGTCCATTAGGTACATACAACCCCAGATTAACCACGGCAAAATCATTATTTTCAAGCCATAATCACCAATTACACCAGCAATATCAAATCACAAGCAAGCTTTATATTACTCAAACGCTATCATGGGAAAAAACCGTATTTCAGTTTAAAGACAGCAAAAGAGATACATCGTTTTATGGAAAACAATATTTTGGAACTGCGCTCAAAACTAATGATAGTAACGTTTGGCAGTTGGTCAATCACTCCATAGGAATAAAAAAATCAACCCGTCTATTTCTATTTCATGCTCAACACTTGTTTCAGACCGCTGCCTATCAATCCAACTTGGCATTGTTTACTCAAAACCAAAAATCTCTAAAATATCAATCCGCAGGGATTCAGTTGGATGGTTCTCTTTCATTGTTCAGACATCCAAACCCCACATTTCAATTCAAGGGAGCTTATATGTATGCCGGTAATGCTCAAAATTCACATCAACTTTTCGGCAGTTGTTACCTATTCCGGAAGTTATTTTACAACGATAAACAAGGGTATAAGTATTTGTTAATTAATGCAGAAGCTCAAAACAATGCTATGCCTGCGACGTTCTTCCAACAAAATTTTTATGCAAATCATTTCATCTTTAACAACAAATTCGACCTCACGGGTGATAAATATATTGCAGGACGATTTACCTTTCAATACCACACAGACTCTTCTGGACAAAGAAACTCAGGAATTTTCGCTGTGATTCGAACTGGCAGCTGGATCAATCCAATATTATCCATTGATTCACTTCCCTTTACGCAATTTGGCACTCAAGCGTACTATCAAATGGAGATGAATTTTTTTGCGCACAGTAAACACTTGTACTTCAATCAAACAGCCAATATTAAAACATTCAATTCTTCATTGCCCGCAATTTTCAACATGGGTCAGCCCGTCCTGAGAACAACTACCACGTTAGAATACAAGATGCCCGCCTTCAAGAAAGCCATGATTCTAACATTAGGGACAAACATCCAATACACCTCGAAATTTCAAAATACCACTTACCGACCCGATGCAGGCTCATTTATTGTTCATAGCAATCTTACCAATCTGGGCAATTATTTTGAATTGGATTTATACGCTGTCGCTAGAGTTCAAACGATCGATATCTTCCTTAAAGCCGAGCATATCAACGAAATTTTCGTCATTCCAGGCTTTAACACCCACTATCAATACGTTGCCGGATACCCCATACAGCCTTATCGCATCCGCTTTGGGTTAAACTGGAAGTTCTATAACTAAGTTGAATTAATGTGCTTCTAGCCAATTGTTTCCAGTCCCGGATTCAACGACTACTGGAATGCTCAATGGCATTGAATTTTCCATCAAATATTTGATTTTCGATTCAACCAATTCCAACTCATCGTTGGGAACATCAAAAAGCAATTCATCGTGTACTTGCAAAATCATACGAGTTTTTAACTTCTGTTCATTTAACCAGTTATGAATTTGAATCATCGCCACTTTAATCATATCAGCCGCACTTCCCTGAATGGGGGCGTTGATCGCATTTCGCTCGGCAAAACCGCGCATCACAGCATTGGCTGAATTGATATCGCGCATATATCTTCGGCGTCCCAATATGGTTTCCACATAGCCATTCTCTCTGGCCTTATTCACCGTTTCATCCATGTATCTCTTAACACCACCAAACTGTTTAAAGTAATTTTCGATGATTTCTTTTGCTTCCCCTCTACTGATTCCCACACGCTGACTCAATCCAAAGGCCGAAATACCGTAGATGATTCCAAAGTTTACTGTTTTCGCCTTTCTCCGCATTTCCTTGTCAACGTCTTCAATGGCAACACCCCAAACCTTCGCCGCCGTTGCCGTGTGAATGTCGATTCCCTGCTGAAAAGCTTCCTGCATTCCCGGATCACCGCTAATATGTGCAATAATTCGCAACTCGATCTGAGAATAGTCCAAACTCAATAAGGTTGTATCTGCACCTTTTGAGACAAACGCCTTTCGAATCTCCCGGCCCAACTCTGTGCGAATTGGGATGTTTTGCAAATTGGGGTTTTGACTACTCAACCTGCCCGTAGCAGCCACTGCCTGATTAAAATGCGTATGAACCCTCCCAGTGTTGACATCTACCAACAGGGGTAATGCATCAACATACGTGCTCTTCAATTTCTGCAAAGCCCTGAAATCCAAAATGTTCTGCACAATCGGGTGCTTACCCAACAATGAATTCAGCGTCTCCTCATCGGTCTGATACTGACCTGTTTTGGTTTTCTTGGGCTTGTCCGACAATTTCAACTGTTCAAACAATATCTTTCCCACTTGTTGCGCCGATGCGATGTTAAATACCCCTCCGGCATCCGCAAAAATGGCGGCCTGAACAGTTCTCACCTGACCCAACAACTGATTGCTATACTCTTTCAAGAAATCAATATCCACTTTCACGCCCTGCCTCTCCATCGCTTCAAGAACCAACACCAGAGGCATTTCTACATCCATAAGCAAACCCAACAATCCCTTTTCTTCCAATGCAGGCTTCAACACTTCATACAATTGAAAAGTGATATCCGCATCCTCCGTGGCATATTCCGCAATCGCCTCCAAATCAACATCTTTCATACTGCCCTGCGTTTTGCCCTTTTTCCCAATCAAAGTTTCAATCGGAATGGGCGAATACTGCAAAAACTTTTCACTCAACAATTGCATGTTATGTCGTTGATCCGGCTCCAACAAATAATGCGCTAGCATGGTATCAAACATTGGTAAGGCTACTGAAACACCATAATTTTCCATCACTGAGATATCATATTTGATATTTTGTGCGATTTTCAATTTAGACGATGCAAGAATCGACTTAAACTGTTCCAACAAAGCCATCGCTTCTACACGATCCTCGGGCACCGGCACGTACCAACCCGTAAATGATGCGGTAGAAAATGACAACCCCACCAAAGAAGCATGCAATGATTCAACATCTGTAGTTTCTGTATCAAAGCAGAATGCGTCCGATTTCTCCAATTCTGACAACAACTCAGCAATCGTCTGTGAAGAATTTGCAATACGATAGCTATGTTCAACATCAGCGATTGTTTTATATGTCACCGGCTCTTCTTCAGAAACGCCATCTACAACCATGTCATCCCCAGCACTTACTGCATCATTGCCAAACAATGAAGTTTGATTTGGATTCGTTGGCTTAACCTTCTTGGGTGCTGCGGCCCGCATCGGATTACCAAATAAATCCGTACCTAAATTGGCCGAAGTTTCAGTTTCAGCGGCTGCATTAGCAGAATTTGGACCTGAATTAGAATCAGTTCCTGACTCTCCGAGAACTCTTCTCATCAGCGTTCTAAATTCCAACTCTTCAAACACTTCCCTTAAAACTGGCTCGTTTACTGGCTCCAATTCCAATCCCTTTACATCCAATTCCACGGGTACTTGCGTATCAATCGTAGCCAACCATTTACTGATTTTAGCCTGTTCAGCATGCAATCGCATATTTTCCTGCAATTTGCCTTTGAGTTTGTCAGTATTTTCCAGAATGGCCTCCATACTGCCAAATTCCTGAATCAATTTTTTCGCCGTCTTTTCACCAACACCTGGTACACCTGGAATATTGTCTGATGCATCACCCCACAACCCCAAAATATCAATCACCTGCTTCGGATCTTGGATTTCCCATTTCTTCAGAATTTCCTCAACACCCAAAATTTCATCTCCATTGCCCATTCGAGCCGGTTTGTAAATTTTAACATTTTCGCGGACGAGCTGACCAAAATCTTTGTCGGGAGTCATCATAAATACATCAAATCCCAAATCGCCGGCTTTCCACGCCAAAGTACCTATGATATCATCCGCCTCATATCCATCCATTGTAATCACGGGGATATTAAAGCCTTCAATGATTCTGAAAATATAAGGAATGCTCTTTCTCAAATCCTCCGGCATTTCCTCTCTCTGCGCTTTGTAGGCCTCAAACTTAATATGTCGTTGCGTTGGTGCCGATGTATCAAATACAACCGCAATGTGCGTTGGCTTTTGCTTGCGCAGAATTTCCAATAGTGTATTGGTAAACCCCATCATCGCACTGGCATTTAATCCCGTGCTAGTGATGCGAGGATTCTGAATAAAAGCGAAGAAAGCCCTGTAAATCAGAGCCATTCCATCCAACAAAAACAACTTACCTTTCTGCATAATAAAAGGTAGCAAGTTACAAATATTACGTGGCTTATTGCTTCTTTATGAAGCCCAAACTCACTCCATTTATGCAATATCTCAATCCCGTAGGTTGATTGTATCCATCATTAAAAACATGACCCAAATGTCCGCCACAATTGCTACAGACAACTTCCACCCTCCTCATGCCATGAGAGTTGTCTAAAATCTCCTTAACCTTTGATTTATCAATGGATTGATAAAAACTGGGCCATCCACAACCCGCGTCAAACTTGGTAGCACTTGAAAACAATTCCTCACCACAGCCCTTACAAACATATATGCCTGAATCCCAAAGGGTTTCGTATTCACTAGAAAAGGGTCTTTCAGTTCCCTTTTTCCTTAATACTTCAAATGCACTTTCACCCAATTGTGCCAACCATTCAGCCTCCGTTTTATTTACTTTATAATCCATCGCAATATTTTTTCCTTTATTTAACCCTTGCCTCCCCGTATCGATTCCATTGCAAGCGACCAACCCACCAACCATGCAGTAGACTGCCAATGCCAAAATCAAATTCTTAACTCTCATCGATACAGAAACAAAATTCCATGAAAAGGGTTGTATGTTCGCCAATATTTCGATGAATTTTTTCAGCCATTTTTTTGTTGACGCCCAACCGCAGACACCTGCTTTCAATGCTGCCCTGATTGCTCCCGATATTCTTAGAAATTTCACCCCGAATCAATCCAAATTTCAATTCGAGCATTTTCATCAAATTACATTATCAGATCAGCCCAACTCAGACCCAGTATTAAACGATTTCTTTGGTGGCTGTTTACAACATATTCGGCGCGACAAACAGTTTCATCAATCCCAATTGTTCCAAGAAATATATAATTTACAACGTTCAAATTGGCAGTTAACATGCCCAAAAATTGGAATTCCTCGTTTTTGGTTTTCACTTCACGTAGTAATTGAGATAATGATTGATAGTTATCTAATAAATAACAACTTAGAAAAATTACATTTGTTTTATCATACCCTTGAAACACAACAAGAAACCTATAGAAACGCACTCACATTTATGGGACACAGTCAAGTGGATGTATTCATGGAGAGATATCAAAGATTTTATACCAATCAATACCTTTTTCATTACCAGGATATGGAAAGGGTGGGATTTGCCCTTCACAAAATTCACGAACAAGTGAAATTGGACTCCAGTTGGTATCAACCTAACAACCCCGATCAACTCAAATTTTGGGAATCAACCTATGCTGATGTATCTATGGTTTTGACAAAATATCCGCTTCAAATGAACGGATAACTCTCCCATCTACATCCCAAAAGCGGTAGAGTACAGGGAATAAACCAAACTTCCCAGCAAAATGTAGTTCAACAGTTCCTTCCACCAAGGGATTCGCTCGCCAGAAAAGAAGCTCGCTAAGAAAATGGCAGCGGGAAATGCAGCCAGCAAATGAAAATTCCTGATTTCCTTCCAATGAATTAGCATCAAGAAGATACTGTAAACAAAGAACAGAATCACAACCAATTTACTTCGCCTCACATTCACATTGTTTTGGAAATAGCCACCAATTTGTCGCATCAAACCAAAAACTACAAACAAAAAGAACAATGCAAAAACAGTGTATTTTACAAAAATCATTGAAATACCACTTCCAAATGATGTCATATCAATGGGAGTTGTTTCTACACTGTGCATCGCCTTTAAATCCCAACGAAAAATGAAAGCCAACGACTTGAGTAAATAATAAGGCATCACCAATCCGAAAACGATGGCCAAGATATCGGAAATCACGATATTCTTGTAAACCAGAACACAAGCAATCAAAAACAAAAGGATCATTAAATGATCAGGTACAATTAGAATTGCTGCTCCAAAGCACAAGGAACCATAAAATAAGGTCACCGTGTTATACCCATCTTTCAATTGAAAAAAACAGGCCAATCCAATAAAAACCAGCAAGTTGCCCAAATGATATTCCGTAAGTAGAAGGTTTTCAGGAAATAAACTCTGAACCAACACAAAGAAATAGGCCGGCAAATACCCCACGGGCTGAACCAACCCATGCGTTCTACAAATAAAATTTACAAACAGCGCCTGACCAACCACTATAATCGCGGCAATCAAAACCGAAAAAACAGGCCATTGATTGATCCAATCTACCCATGAAAATAGAAGTCCGGGCTTAAAAATAATTCCCGATTTTGGAATTATCCATAACGCCGGCAAACGAAGACAAAGTGCAAATAACACCAGTACCAACAAAGTGAAAACGCTATGGTCGGATAATCGCTTAATCATTCGAAAACACTTGTAACCAAAACCACTGTTTATCTCGATAAATGGGCAGTGTAATCAGCCCATAATCTGTTTGCTTACCCTCGTATGGCACGATTGTACCCGGAGTGTTTTCATTTCGAAACAACCAATCCCTTTCCAATTTATAAGTCTTGTCTACTTTCACATGCATGATTCGATTGATTTCCCCTTCATCATCATTATACAACAGATTAACACTACTACCGCAAACATACATCCCAAAACCAAACAAATGCGAAACATTCAAAGCCCCAACTTGCGTTTTTCTCACCATAATCAAACTATCCAACGACCCATCTTTTTTCAAATATTGCAAAGCGATATCGCCGTAATGATAAAACAACTTTGAACTTGTCTGTGGAACCCCGTTTACATAGTAAGTCTCCATCTGTCGACTTTCATAAAATTGCTCTGACAACAACAACCAACCACCGTTGCTGAGTGCCACCACATTTCGAATGTAGTAATTGTCTGGCCTTTCGTTTCGTTTCAAACTCCCAAGTCCAATAAATTGTCTGGCAGCAGATTCCGAAAACGGATAATTATTACAAGCAATTTTATTATCAACTCCAAAGGCGCCGAGAAAATATCCATCCATACCCACTCCACGACCTGCATTGTAATACCCAAAAATACTGATCGCTTGACTACTCGTATGTAACACCACCGTTGCATCCAAAACCTCTCCATCAACAACCAAATCACCGAGATTGGTACTGTCCCCAACATA
The DNA here is from genome assembly GCA_002347985.1 of Bacteroidetes bacterium UBA2234. Lineage (GTDB taxonomy): Bacteria > Bacteroidota > Bacteroidia > NS11-12g > UBA955 > UBA955. The sequence continues at coordinate 32,008 of DDYM01000038.1, read as the reverse complement.
CTTGACCCAATGATAATGATTTGATTGTTTACGGACACCCAAAAAACTACTCCCACCGTAATCCTTATCTTCAAAAATGGCAAATACCCTTGCGCTATCGTCCATAACAACGCTCTTCCAAACCAAATCAGAAGGACTCCATCGTTCACTCGCCAAAGTAAATCTACTCTGTATTTGGCCGCCATCAATGTTAGAGGCCAACACCCAAACCTCAGTGCCCAACGCCTCTCTAACCCTTTGTCCAGCGGCACCAAAACTCAAAATTGCCCAATTTCGTCTGTTTGGGCAATTCACCACCTCAAATTGATCGATTTCTATGTCGCCAGTGTGATAAGTCCCAATTTCTTTATTCTGAATCTCGCCGAGGAGTGAGGCCGAAACAGAATATATGCTAACCTTGATTGATGATCTTTTGATTTTTGTGGCACTAATCCAATAAAGAACAGAATCAGCAAGAAAAACCTTGAGAACGATTTGTTTGCTCGGAACTTCAAATTTCCTGTCGTTGACGAACCCTAAACTCTCCGTGTAACGCTCCAAAACAAAGCCATTCGACATTCTGTCATCTCCATAACTCAACATCAAAATGTGTCCATCCGCTGCTCCTATGGCTCTGTGAAATTGAGTTCGCTTCTGAGTCAATTTCGGCTGATCACTAATTCGGGTAATCTGACCAATACATATCGAATGCATCAGTAGAATTATACCACAAATCAGTAATTTCCTTTTCACTAGGTCAAAATTCACGATATGACATCGAATTGCCAAGCTCTCACCTAATTTTGCATTGAATTATTTTATAATTCATACAAGCCTTGCATACCAACGACATTAAAATAGAAACTGCCATTTTGGTTGCGGTAAATACGCCCAAGCAAATCATACCCATTGAAGAGAGTTTAGATGAGTTAGAACAACTTGTTTACACATCTGGTGCCATAACAAAAAAACGTTTTATTCAGAACTTAGAGCATCCCCAGCCCAAGTCTTATGTGGGTAAAGGCAAACTCGAAGAGATCAAGCTTTATGTAGAGAAAAACAAAATCGATCTAATTATTTTCGACGATGAACTCACCCCTGCCCAAGTAAGAAACATCGAAACGGAAATCGAAAACACTAAGATTTTAAGTAGAACCCACCTCATATTAGACATTTTTGCCAACAACGCGAAAACCGCGCAAGCCAAAACACAGGTGGAATTGGCACAAAGTATTTTTATGTTACCCCGACTTACAGGGATGTGGACTCACTTATCCAAACAAAAAGGAGGTATTGGCATGAAAGGGCCTGGTGAAAAGGAAATCGAAACGGACCGCAGGGTACTTCGCGATAAAATTTCTTTACTCAAAACGCGCCTTACCGAAATTGAAAAAGTGGGATTTACCCAACGCAAAAGTCGCGACGGTGTTTTTCGTTGCGCACTTGTTGGATATACCAATGTGGGCAAAAGTACCATCATGAATTTGATGAGTCGTTCCGATGTACTCGTAGAGAACAAATTGTTTGCAACCCTAGATGCTACTGTGAGAAAAGTAGTACTTCCTCACCCCGATGGGTTGGGTGAAATGATACCTCTGCTCTTGTCGGATACCGTGGGATTCATCAGAAAACTCCCCACATTGCTCATCGAAAGCTTCAAAAGCACATTGGCTGAAGCCATGGAAACGGATTTGCTTATTCATGTTGTTGATATTTCCAATCCAGCATTTGAACAACAAATGATGAGCGTAAAAGAAATTTTAAACGAAATTGGTGCCGGCAACAAGCCCGAACTTATTGTATTTAATAAGGTTGATGCATTTCACGAAAGCGATGACGATGAGTTTTTTGTTGGAAGCACAGGAATGAGTATCGCACAATTCGAAAAAAGTTGGATTGCCAAAGAAAATTCTCCCGCTGTTTTTATTTCAGCACATAACAATTGGAACATCGAAAAATTGCGCGCAACGATTGTTGAAATGTTGCTGCAACAAAAAAGGGCCAGATAAATCTGACCCTTCCGTTTCTTTTACCAAAGATTAAAGTTCGTCTTCATTAAAGAAATAGTCATCATCCGAAGGATAATCACTCCAAATTTCTTCAATACTCTCATATGGCTCTCCGTCATCTTCCAACTCCTGTAGGTTTTCCATAACCTCCAAAGGAGCTCCAGAACGGATTGCATAATCAATCAACTCGTCTTTGGTGGCTGGCCATGGAGCATCGTCCAAATATCCAACCAATTCCAGTGTCCAATACATAAATTCTTACTTACCGCGAAAATAGATTTTTGATTCAGAAAAACAACATGAAATTTGCAAGAAAATCATGCACCAAGACTGGCAAGACCAAATTCATCAATATTGTGAGCAAATGAGCTCTCCTGAATCCCCTTTTTTACAGGCAATCAATGATTTCACTTGGAAAAAGATGATTAACCCAAGAATGCTATCGGGCCACCTACAGGGTCAGTTGTTATCATCCCTCGTTGCCCTAAAACAACCCCAATGCATCCTTGAAATTGGCACTTTTACCGGTTATGCCACTGCCTGCCTTCTGCAATCCTTGCCAAAATCGAGTGAAATTCATAGCATCGAAGCTGATCCAGAAATCGCGCATAAAACCCATCTATTCTGGCATCAACAGAACCCACAACATCCCGTAAAATGGCATGTGGGTGAAGCACTTTCGGTCATTCCTAATTTGCAAATCCAACCTGATTTTATCTTTGTAGATGCCGACAAATCGAATTACGCTGCATATCTCGACGTCTGCTTGCCCCTAATTCCAATCAACGGCGTTATTTTATTCGATAATACGCTTTGGAGTAGGCGTGTTATTAACGACAATGATTTGAAAAACGACAAAGACACACAAAACATGCATGCTTTTAACAAATACTTGAGAAGTCATGACAATATTCACATCACCTTATTGCCTATCCGTGACGGATTAACGCTGGTGCAAAAATTACGTTAACCGCGCATGGCGTCCAACATCTCGTTGAACTTGTCGTAGTCCACAGACACATCGGCAAACAATTGTTCCATCCGAGATTTTATTACCGGTTCGATTTCCAACAGCAACGCCAATCCCTTGTCCGTTATCACAATCTTCATCTTCCTGCGATTGTCTTTGTCTACGTTGCGATTAATCAATCCCATCAATAACAAACGGTCACACAAACGTGTAATATCCGGGTTCTTATCCAACATCACTTCCTTAATTTCTGTTGGATTCACACAAGCCGGGTGCATTCCTCTCAAAATCCTCAACACATTATATTGCTGATGCGTAATGTCGAAGGTTTTGAACAAATCACGAAATTCCCCATGAAGCCAATTCGCTGTATACATTAGATTTATCGTTGCTTTGTGCAACGGAGAATCAAATTTCTTTTGCTTTATGGCATCTTCGAGTTTCACGTGATTGCAAATTAATGACTTAACTACCAATTTTTGTAATGATTTATCAAATTACTCGCTTCTAAAATTAGCGCTTACCTTTGCAGTGTGAGTACCGCATTTCAAAATACAGTCGACTTTGCAAAGCAAATGGATCAATCCGATTCTTTGAACAACTTCCGCAATCAATTCCATTTTCCTACCAATGAAAATAATGAAACTAGCATTTATTTCTGTGGTAATTCCCTCGGTCTTCAACCCATATCGGCAAAACAAGCAATCGTTGACGAGTTGGATGATTGGGCAAAATGGGGAGTAGAAGGTCATTTTCACAGCAGAAAACCTTGGTTTCACTACCATAAATTCCTCACAGATTACTCTGCTGAAATTGCCGGCGCACTGCCGCATGAAGTGGTTGTAATGAATCAACTCACCGTGAATTTACATCTGTTGATGTTCAGTTTCTACCGACCCACATTTGCAACAGACGAAGAGGGCAACTACAAACCGCTTCGATACAAAATTCTCATGGAGGCCGGTGCATTTCCGAGTGATATGTACGCCGTTCAAAGTCAAGTAGAATCTTATGGACTTGATTATAACGACGCAGTGGTTGAACTTTCCCCCAGAGAAGGAGAACATACACTAAGACACAACGATATCATCAATGCAATTTCAGACTTGGGTGATCAACTCTGCCTTACTTTTTTCAGTGGCGTTCAATATTATACAGGTCAACTATTTAACATTCCAGAAATCACAAAAGCGGCTCACCAAGTAGGTGCTATTGCAGGGTTCGACCTAGCTCATACCGCTGGGAATATCGAATTAAAACTCCATGACTGGGATGTAGATTTTGCAGCATGGTGTTCCTATAAATATCTAAACAGCGGACCTGGAAACGTTTCAGGCGTTTTTATCCATGGAAGACATGGATTGAATCCAAAAACTCCTCGACTTTCTGGTTGGTGGGGCCACAAAGAAGATGTCCGATTCCAAATGAAAAAAGGTTTTATCCCGGAGCCAGGGGCTGCGGGTTGGCAAATGAGCAATGCACCCGTTTTTGGAATGGCAATTCATTTGGCAAGTTTAGAAATTTTTCATCAAGCGGGCATATCAAACCTAAGAAATAAAAGCAAAAACCTCACTTCATACCTGTATTTTGTGTTGGAAGAAGCAAAAAAATCCAATCCTTCGCTCCAATTTGAAATAATCACTCCGAATAATCCCAACGAAAGAGGAGCTCAATTGAGTTTGCTAACCAATGAAGATGGTAGGGCCTTGTTTGATTTCCTTACCAAGTCAAATATCATCGTTGATTGGAGAGAACCAAATGTGATTCGGATTGCTCCAGCGCCCTTGTATAATTCTTATGAGGATGTATTTCTACTGGGTCAAGCCTTCCAGAACTTTACGACTTCTCTTTAAACGATTCCCAGTGTATACTGTTGTCTATTCCTAATATCCGTCTAATTTTAGACCTCACATTATGAATGTACTGAGGTGTTACACCCACAATGGCAGCAATATCTTTCGATTTATAGCCATCCACACTTAAAATAAAAATCCTCTTCTCGGTTAAACTAAGCGTTTTCAGGGCAGGATAATGGTCAAAAATATCTCCTTGCTCCTTGATTTTAGAGTCAGCGAGTTGCGGCCTCGCCGTGTTTTCTAATCTACTCATCGCCTCCAGATCCCTGCGGATTGAATCAAGTTCCAATGGGTTTTCCGTTTTAATACTTTTCAGTTTCTTGCTAATTTCTAGGCTTTTAGATATTACCAATTCACTCATGTTAATAATCCGCTCATTCATTTCTTTTTCCTTCTGAATGTGCTCCTTCTCTTCTCTTTGTTTTGATAACTCATAGTTAGCAATGGCCAGTTCTCGCCTTTTGATTCGATGCTGCATGTAAAGAAATGACGCAATCAGCAATAAAATGATTAAGCCCGATAGATACAGGCCATACGTGTAATTTGAAATCCTTTTTCTACTCGATAATTCCAATTCATAAGCCAATTGAGTGGCGCGCAAAGTCTCCAATTCTTTTTTTGCAGTAAAATCCGCCTTCGTAATAGAATCCTGGAAATTCAAATACTGCACCCCATAATCCATTGATTGTTTTAGCGCGTAATATGCTTTGTCCGGGTCTCCTTTGGCTTTGAGTATTTTCGCTACAAAACGAAAGTGATTGCTATTGGCTTCCGGATTTTCATCAAACAATTGCTTGTTCTTTTCATGCAACTGGGACAAACTATCGAGATCAAACAAATCGGGATTCTCACCCACGGAATATTCTAAAAATTCGTTGAGACCTAAAATCGTTTTATAATAATTCTCAACAATCCATGGCATATGAGATTTTATCATTGAAACCACTTTCGTCTGATCAACCTGTTGCTGTTGAGTGAGCTTACAACCCAAAAATTCGATTCGAAAATCAGGCAATATGGTAGAATCTGGCATGCTACTTAAAATTGCCGCACTCTGATCCCATCTACCCAAATGGATATTAATCTGCAATTTATTTATGCCCAAAACACAAAGCGCATATGGATCTTTCGCACCTTCAATCAAAGACTGGTTCTTTTTCCAAAATTCGTCCGCAGCCTGATAATTCTTCTCAGCCAGTTTTAGAGAAATTATATTATTCACCAAAACGGCCGGCATTGGCTCATCCTTTGGATAGTTGTCGTACACCTCCGTAAAACATTTTGACGCCGCACCATACAAGGACTGGTAGAAATAAATTGTACTCAAATTATTTAACAAGCTACTCTTGACATGGATATCACCAAATTTATTGGCTTCAACCAACCCCTTATTTATCAATTCTTTAGCAACCCTGTATTGCTTTTTTCCCATCATATAGACAGATTTCAAATGATAATAATACGATTTGTCTGCACCAACCGGCAATACGCTCTCCGCTTCCTCCAAATAATATTGAACTGAATCCAAATCGCCTCTTTCATCACAATCAAAACCTCGAACAATAAATAATAACGACCGTCCGAATGCGTCGTCATCTCTATTCACACGATTTGATATATAACTGATGAGTTTTTTGAACTCGATATCCTGATCTGATTGAAACAATGCCAATTTATCAATGCCTACCTTAAGATATTGATCCTGATTCATCTTATCTAAGACAGAAATTACAGAATCTGCGGTATTCAATGCATAAACATTACTTACAGAATTTGTATTATTTGCTGAAACAAAATACCCCGAAAAAACCAGTATAATCGCACCTACAAGGCCAAAAACGACCTTTTTATTTTCTTTGATAAAGATTCTAATATTTTCCATTTGATCAATCTACTACAATATTAACATTCTTTATACCCTGAATGACGTGTTGTATCCCCTTTTTGTGAGGAAATATTATCTTTTATTTTTAATATTCTTTGACTGTGAAGTGACAATTTCTATGGTAAATACACGGATCCCTTCTTTCAGACCTATCAATTGCAATGAATCAAATCGGCGAAATTGAATATTCATTGCGCATTTCAAAACAGAACTAAATTTCAAGTGTTCCCTTCTCTTAAATTGAACAAATTTGCATTCATCAGACATTTTTGCAGTTCAATCCAATAATTATGACTAAACGGCGCAATTCCTTAAAATTCCCTTCTGAAAATCGTACTTTTGAAGGTAGATTTTACAATTGGCTTAACCTTTGATTACACAGACGCAACATGGAAAATAATCGACCTACCCCCGACAATAAAAAACCGGGTGGATTCCGTTTCAATCCCTACTGGATTTACGGCGCACTTTTTTTAATCCTAATGGCAATGCTTTTCTTGCCAAAAAACGCGGGTAAATCTACGAATTGGAAAGAAGTTCGAGACATGATCGTTCAAGGTGATGTTAAGAAAATTGTAATCGTGAATGACCGCATCGTTGAGGTTTTCCTTACACCCGACGCCATCCAACAAAAAAAATATGGCGTAAGAAAAAGTAAAGATTATCTCGGTGGTGTAGAACCCAATTATAGTTTTGAAATCGAAAAGGGTTATTTCAACAATGAAATTATCGACCTAAAGAAAACGCTCGCTGAAAAGAGTATCGACCCCAATGAATTGGTAATTCAATATGAATCTCAAAGCGATTTATTTGGTGAACTTTTTCAATGGATTTTCTTCATTGGTATATTCTTAATTTTCTACAATATGATGTTCCGTCGCATGGGTGGCGGTGGCGGCGGTGCTGGTGGCGGTGCGAGCATATTCAACATTGGTCGTTCCAAAGCACAGTTGTTCGATAAAGATACCAAAGTCAACAAAACATTTAAGGACGTTGCCGGTCTCCAAGAAGCAAAACTGGAGGTAATGGAAATCGTTGATTTTCTGCAAAATCCAAAAAAATACACGAATCTTGGAGGTAAAATTCCCAAAGGCGTACTCCTAGTAGGCCCTCCAGGCACTGGAAAAACGTTACTGGCAAAAGCAGTAGCAGGCGAGGCAGGTGTTCCATTCTTTTCATTGTCAGGCTCGGACTTCGTGGAAATGTTCGTGGGCGTAGGTGCATCGCGTGTTCGTGATCTTTTTAAACAAGCCAAAGAAAAAGCCCCTTGTATCATCTTTATCGATGAAATTGACGCAATTGGTAGAGCAAGAGGTAAAAATCTTGTTCAAGGTTCCAACGACGAAAGGGAGAATACTTTGAATCAATTGCTTGCCGAAATGGATGGATTTGGTACAGATAGCGGTGTTATCATTATGGCCGCCACCAATAGACCTGATATCTTGGATAGCGCTTTGATGCGTCCAGGTCGTTTCGATAGACAGATTACCGTTGATAGACCCGATCTTCAAGGTCGTGAAGAGATTTTTCATGTCCACTTACAACCACTTACCAAACTCTCAAGTGATGTAGATGCGCACAAATTGGCCGCTCAAACACCTGGTTTTGCTGGTGCAGAAATCGCCAACGTATGCAATGAAGCTGCTTTGATCGCTGCGCGTCACAACAAAGAAGCTGTTGATATGCAAGACTTCCAAGATGCAATTGACAGAGTGATTGGAGGCCTAGAAAAGAAAAATAAAATCATCAGCCCAGAAGAAAAAGCCATCGTTGCCTACCACGAAGCAGGTCACGCAATTGCAGGTTGGTTCTTGGAGCATGCCGATCCATTGTTAAAGGTTTCTATCGTTCCGCGTGGAGTTGCTGCCCTAGGTTACGCGCAGTACTTACCAAAAGAACAGTATTTGTATCGCACAGAGCAATTGATGGACAGTATGTGTATGACTTTGGGGGGTAGAATTGCAGAAGCCATTTTCTTCGATAAAATTTCTACAGGAGCACAAAATGATTTGGAACGCATTACCAAATTGGCCTACAGCATGGTTACCATTTATGGAATGAATGAGAAAGTAGGGCATGTGAGTTTCCATGATCCACAAGGTGAATATGGATATCAACGTCCATACTCAGAAAAAACAGCAGAATTAATCGACCAAGAGGTTCGCGCTTTGATTCAAAAAGCATACGACACTACCAAGGCTTTGTTAATTTCAAAAAAGGCAGAAGTAGAAAAAGTTGCCAAAGCTTTGCTTGAAAAAGAGATATTATTCAAAGCTGATTTGGAAGTGCTGATTGGCCCAAGACCTTACGATCCAATTGAAGAAGAACCTGCCGTTATCGAAAAAACAACCGAGGAAACACCTGTAGTTGTTGCGGCTAATGACACAATTGCATTGCCAGAATCTACTGATAATCAAGAGTCCACAACCCCTGTTGAGACTTCAGAATCTTCTGACGAAATTTCAAGTACGGATCCAACAGAATCTTAAGATTTAAGAGGTTGTTTGGAATTGAGAACTATCCCTTCAGGGAAGAAAAATAGCAATACGTAATCGCTTTAATCCAATCAATTGGATAGTAATTGTTGGAGTTGAATGAGATTGAAATACATCCCCTTCTTCTCCAGCAATTCATTGTGTGTGCCCTTCTCAATCATTTTGCCTTTGTCCAACACAATGATAACATCTGCGTGTATTACGGTAGAAAGTCTGTGAGCGATGATAATGCTTGTCCGTGAGCTCATCAACTTCTCCAATGCCTGTTGAACCGCCTTCTCGCTGTTGCTATCCAAAGCAGAAGTAGCCTCGTCTAGAATGAGAATTTCTGGATCCTTGAGCAAAGCACGCGCAATTGCCAAACGCTGTTTTTGGCCACCACTTAACTTGCCACCACGCTCACCAATTTCTGTATCATAACCATGATCCATTTCCATAATGAATTCATGCGCATTTGCCGCCGTTGCCGCATGAATCACTGCCTCTAGAGATGTTTCTGGCATTCCCAATGCGATGTTATTTCGAACCGTCTCATTAAACAGGATGTTCTCTTGATTTACGATGCCAATTAAACGACGTAAATCGTCTTGTTTGAACTTTCTGATATCAACCCCGTCCAACATAATTCCACCATCCGTAACATCATAAAAACGAGCCAAAAGATCGGTTAATGTAGTTTTACCTGCGCCCGACGGACCTACCAAAGCGATGGTCTGACCTTTTTTAATTTCCAAATCAAACCCATCTATCACCTTGGCACCATCCAAATAGCTGAATCCAACATTCTTCAATACAATACTCTTATTAAAAACTGGCATTAAAGCATCTACTGGGTCTTCCACGGTAACCGGCGCTGTTACCAACTCCTGAATTCGATCCAAACTTGCGATACCCTTTTGAGCGGCATACAATGCATTCGAAAAGGCTTTGAAAGGTGGAATCAATTGAGAAAATATGGCAAAATAGGTCAAGAAAAATTCAGGGTCCAATTCATTGCGAAATACCATGCTACCCCCCAACCACAATAACAATGCACTAACACCAATACCAATGGTTTCACTCATTGGTGAGGATAAATCGTATCTGCGCTGTACCCCAATATTATTCTTGGTGTAAGCATCATCTTGTTCTTTGTACTTCTTCGAAAAGAAACCGGCAGCATTAAACGCTTTGATGATACGAATGCCACCCAAGGTTTCATCATAGGCAGTCATCACCTTGCCCAATAACTCCTGATTTCGAGTGCTTCGCTTTCGCAACGACCTACCAATTAGTCCAATGATTAAAGCGGTAAGAGGTAAAAATAAAAGTATGTATAAGGTGAGTTTGGCCGATAACATCACCAAGGCCACCATAAACAATAAGATATTCAAGGGTTGGAAATACAAAGCCTCCAGTGAAACCATCAATGCAAACTCAATCTCTTTGACATCATTGCTCATTCGCGACATCAAATCACCCTTGCGTTCATTATTAAAATAAGCAATCGGCAAGTCGAGGCATCTTTGATAAACATTCTGCCTAATCTCCTGAATGCTGCGATTTCGGATTAACACCATGAAATTCATCGCCAAAAAACGGAAACCATTTTTTAACACAGTAACAACCACCAA
>DDYM01000038.1:17851-21176 GCA_002347985.1 Bacteroidetes bacterium UBA2234 | reverse complement strand
CCAAACCAAGTAATAAAATGCTGATATTGATCGCTAAACCAATGACCCACACCAAAATTCTTACTCGAAAGGGCCTGCGCATTGCCGCTGTCTTTTGAGAACAAAAAACGCAATACGGGCATGATCATCATTAAAGAGACCAATTGAAACAACACATACAATAGGTTAAATAAAAAATTGGCAAAAATTAACCGTTTGTGGTTGCCTGCATATTTCAAGAATTGGAGTACCGCTTTCAAATCTTAGCGAAATTACATAAATCAATCCAAGACCAATAAAAAAGGGGGGCTATGCCCCCCTTTTTTATTTTGATATCAATTAAAAATTATTGAAAGCTCAAGAAATCGCTGTACAAATCACCTGATTCTGTCACAACTTGAACACGATATAATCCTGGTGTACCAGTCATAGTGAACTCGACATTGCGATTCGATCCAGATGTCAAATTCATTTCACGAACCATTTGACCGCTCATAGTGTAAACCTTCACTGATCGCATAGCTTGATTGCAATCAACCTTCACAGCGCCATTGGTTGGGTTTGGATACATCTTAATACTTCCCGCATCAAAACGCTTCACTACACTCGCTTCATTGTCCTTAATTAACAAAGTCAATAAGGTGTCTTTACCTAAATAACAAGGTCCTTGACCGTTGCGAATCGCAAAAATCAACGTCTTGTCTCCGTCAGGATCACCATCATCGGTAATGTTTGCACGGATAAAGAAACTACTTACGTTCTTAACTACGTTAATCTTGCGAGTTGCAAAATCATAATCCGTAGGAGATACCGCAGTACCACCTGCAATCGCAACATCAAAAGTGAAATTCTCATCCGCGGGTATTACAGAGAAATCCATACGGAAAGAATCTGCAGGCTCAAATACTTGATCTGAAGTCTTGGTAAAATTCACTGTTGGCAAAGCAGATACTTTCAAATCATTCATGTAACGAGGACTCAACACATAACGTGTAGTATATGGTGCTGAATTGTCAAACTGACCTCCCAATCCTGTAACATCAAAATATCCAACCGGTGCAGCAGAACCATCAATGTCCGTTTCGGCATCAATATTCAAAGTATCAACGCGACCTGAAGTATTCATTACTCGAACATTTTTAAAGCCATTGGCTGCCAAGGCAGTGGTAGGCCATTCGGTTGCGTCTACCAATTTCACACGACGGAATTGAACCAATTTAGATTCTGTGGTCTCGTCCACTCCTGAAACATAAGCGGCCTTTTTCAAAGTTCTACCACTAGAAATTTTCACAATAGTATCCAACTTGTCCATTTGAACCAAACCTTGGAATTGACTTACCGTACCTTGTACCATGATACTGTCTCCCTCTGTTACGGAGTAACCAAATGTCTTGGGATTTGTAAACACACCCATACCACCGGTACCGTCGATAATAGTAAAGTTCATACCCGCAGTGCGCATATTCACACCATAGACAGTTCCAAAAACACGACATTTAACATTCAAACTATCAGCTGCCTTGTTGGCATTTGTTTGCTTATTCACCGTGCCGATATTATAAATTGGCAAATCGTCATTCAACAATGTGATGATCAATGTGTCTTTTCCTTTGGCAATTTTTGCGTTCGACAATGTACCTAAACCGAAGTATATCTTTTTAGTAGGCTCATATGTATAGTCGTTGTAAAAAGGAACATCTACGATAATTGTATCTTTCGTAGTACTTGTAATATTGATGATTTTTGATGTAGGATTGAATTTGAAATCAACACCTTCAGTCGCAGTACTTAAAGCAGTATAACAACGGAGTGTGAAATCCGCATCTGCATCTGAGCGAGAAGCGATTCTCATCCTAACAGATACTGTACCCACGGTTTCAGTAACGGTTAACTTGCTGTCAATAAACTCTATCGTTGCTGGACCATCATTATCCAACATCACCAAAGTGATAATTGAATCCTTAATGTATGCACCACCTGAAATCTGACGCAACACCATACGAACCGTATCGTTTGGATCAATATTGAAATCATCAAATACCTTGGCGTAGATTGTAATTGAATCCGCTTTGGTGCTAGATCCTAAATTAAATGTTGAATCTTTCCCACTCTTTCCAATTGAAAACTCAGAAGGGATGTAAGTAGAATCTCCTTTGCTCTTAACAAGCAACATCATCTTAGACGCAGTTGATACGGGCTTGTCCATTTTCAACGTCATCCCGATTTTACCCGCATTTTCTTTTACTACAACCGTAGTATTTGGGATGATGACATTAGCAATGTCGTTATCAGCAACATTGATGGTGTGAGCTTTTTCAATTCCAATTACACAGTTGTTTGCTTGATCCAAACCAAGTACAATTGTCTCTGGACCCTCAGCTGAATTGTCATCATTAATCGTGATAACCGTAGTGTCATATGTCGCTTTCCCAGAACCCTTGAATGTAATAGTACGTTCTGTTAAGGTATAATCCGCAGCGGCACCTTTGGTACAAGTACCACCGGCAACATAAAAACGAACTGTTTGGTCTTTCTCGCCGCTATACTTCCTTGAGACATACACATTGTAAGTTCCAATATCTTCTTTGGTTGATGAAGTACGTGTCCAAAATTCAACCAACGTTGGTGTTAATGCCGCATCGTCGTAATCCAAATAAATTGGATTGGCATAACCACCACTCGGATTTACGGTATTTTTCTTACTTGGTCCCCAAATACCATCTGCATCTGTATTGGAGAATAGGCTCATCCCTGTTTTCAAGGAAAGATTATCTACTCTCTTAATTCCATTTGATAAACTGTTAGGAACAATTCCAGCCCAGTTGCCAGAAACTTTCCAAACGTTGCTAGAGTAATAACCCACCAAACTAGACAGGTTACTTCCGCTGAATACACCTCCCTCAACAGGGCCAACAGACAACGGACGACCCGCACCAGATGTATTGTCGTACAAGGCTACAAAACTCTTGGCAGGAGCCATGCTCTTACCCCAAACACCTGTACCCTTTACATTACCTGCGGCATTCGGTGTGATAACTGTCATAGAATCACTGCAATACATTTTCACAGTATCCCCAGTTGTAATTCCAATTGCAATCACAGCCAAGTAAACCTTATTTCCCGGAGTCCAATAATTCACACTTCCAGTACCTACAAGACCAAACCAACCTTCAAACTCACCCATCAATCCAGTGGTTAAAGTATCGTCTCCTTTAGGAGCGGCAGTGGCAGTCCAATAAGCTGTTCCAGAATAATATCTGTAATTACCCGCAGTGTCAACATACAGCGGGTTACCTGCACCCGGTGAAATGGATTTTGACGCAAAATCAGTTGATTTAATTCCGCG
>DDYM01000038.1:0-17818 GCA_002347985.1 Bacteroidetes bacterium UBA2234 | reverse complement strand
GGGACAACCAAACCGATTACGTTAGATGATGAGTATTGAGCCTTCACATCTTTTAGAAGGAACAATAACGCGAAACCAAGTAATAATTTTTTCATAAGTTCAATTTATACAAAAGTATAGAAAAAAGTCCTTGATTCAAAGTACGCAAGCCGCCGTCATTACACTAACTCTGTCAATTCCAATGTCATCCAATTGCAAGCAACTTTTTAAACAAGATTCTATCGTTGAACCCGTTGTCATCACATCGTCGATTAAACATAAATGATTGAAATTAAACCCCAGGTATTTGGGATTGATGAGGTACTTACTTTCGGAGGCTATTAAACGTTCCGCACGATTCTTTTTGGTCTGTGTAATGGATTTGTTGGGTTGTAAAAATAGGTCCGGAATCAGCTCTCCAATTAACATTTCCTTTATCCCTTCAGCCAACCTCAATGCCTGATTATATCCGCGTTTTCTCAATTTTGAGGGATGCATCGGTATTACTGCAAAATGAGAGAAATTTGGGTCGCCACGATCATGAATGATTCGCTCACCCATTTCTTTTCCCAATCGAACGGCCAACGTTTCAGCCCCTTCATATTTGATGGCTTTCATCATTCTCGAAACCCCTGAATTTCGCCTGTAATCCAATAAAAAATAACCCATTTCCAACGGAACCCTTCCTGCCAATCCCCTGCAAATCGGATTGTCTTTGCTCAATCCATAAACCGAAAAAGGCAGTTCAAAATAACAGGAATAACACACATCAAATTCTTGTCGAATCAACAAATCACCGCAAACAACACATGTCCTTGGAAAAGTAAAATCCAACATGTCCAATGCCAATTCACTCAATACCTGTCTTACATTTCCCACATTTCGCGCCACAAAACCACCCATATCTCTAAACACATATCTCAAAAACAAGGATTTGTCGATTTCCCCCACCTTTCTTGCAAAAAACGCAGAACTTTGTACCCATGGCTGGACCTCACCAACAAGACCGCGACATACCCAAATCGAAATTGTCCTTAGACGCTTTTAAAAAATCTACCAGACTCTTTCGTTATATGTCCGGTAAAAACCGCGCTTGGTTTATCGTAGGCACCATTTTTCTTGCCATCAGCGCTGGTGCCTCTCTGATGTTTCCAAAATTGTTGGGCAATCTTATGGATGGTGCATTTGTTTACAATGGTGGCAACATCTCCAAAGCTCCCAATACTGAGGCACTTGAAAAAGTGGCCATTTATTTCATTTACCTATTTATCATCCAAGCCGTCTTCAGTTTCGGCAGGATCGCCATCTACGTTCGAGTGACGGAAGACATGACCTATGGATTAAGAACAGATCTATTCAAAAGTGTTATTGGACAAAACATGAATTTCCATAACCAAAATCGGGTGGGTGAATTACTCAGTCGGTTTTCGGCCGATGTAGCCCAAATCCAAGACGCCTTTACTACCAACTTGGCGATGTTTATTCGCCAAATATTGATACTTATCGGCGGCGTAATCGTCCTTTTTATCACCTCATCCAAATTGGCCGTTATGATGCTCGCAACCTTGCCAGCCATTATTATTGTTGCCCTCCTGTTTGGTCGTTTTATTCGAAAAAAATCAAAAGAAGTTCAAGACGTAACCGCCGCCAACAACGTAATAGTTGAAGAATCTCTCAGCGGAATCATGTCGGTTAAATCATTTACCAATGAGTATTTTGAAAACGAACGATATCAAGCCAATAGCCAAAAATTAAAGAGAGACTCCATTGTTCGAGGATACTGGAGAGGCACCTTCAGCTCATTCATCATCATTTGCATGTTCGGTGCAATCGTTTGGTTGATTTACCAAGGATTGGGTTTGGTACAATCGGGTGAAATGGGTGTGGGTGAACTATTTAATTTTATGATGTTAACCGCCTTCGTGGGCAGTAGCATTGGTGGAATGGCCGAACAATTTGTTCAAATTCAGAAAACCCTCGGCAGCATAGAACGGGTATTAGACATCATCGATATGCCTATGGAAATCCAACCTGTTACGCCCAAACAAGCTCTTTCAAACCTTCCCAACTGGAATCAAGCGTTACACTTGAAAAACTTGTACTTCCACTATCCCTCAAGACCAGAAAATGAAATAATAAAAGGGTTAAACATCGATCTTAATCCAGGAGAAACCTTGGCCATCGTTGGTCCATCCGGCTCAGGAAAATCAACCCTCGCAGCCTTGCTTTATCAATTTTATTTACCCACAGGGGGAGGCATATTTTTAGGCGATCAAAATATTCAAGAATTTGAATTGAAATCTTACCGAAATGCCTTCGCGCTGGTGCCCCAGGAAGTGATGCTTTTTGGAGGAAGCATTTACGACAACATCAGGTATGGCAAACCAGAAGCCACATCAGAAGAAATTTTTAGCGCCGCCCAAAAAGCCAATGCCGCTGATTTCATTGATGGATTTCCGGAGAAATACGACACCCTGGTGGGTGACAGAGGTGTTAGATTGTCGGGCGGACAAAAACAGCGCATCGCCATAGCAAGAGCCATTCTTAGAGATCCAAAAATTCTCATTCTAGACGAAGCAACAAGTGCCCTAGATTCCGAAAGTGAAATTCAAGTTCAACGCGCCCTCAAAGTACTGATGGAAAATAGAACCTCTGTGGTGATTGCGCATCGACTTAGTACAATCAGACAAGCCAATGTAATTGCCCTACTCAAAGACGGAATCATCATCGAACAAGGAAATCATGAAACCTTAATGAAAATTGAAGGCGGTAAATATAGAAGAATGGTAGAACAACAAATTGACCCCTCCGATTTCTTCCAAAACACCTAAATTGCAATATGCACAGCGGATTTCTCACCTCAACAGGCCAATGCAATGACAATCGTTATTGTATCATGCCAAAGCGGTTTGAAATCATTGTAAAGCAATTACTTTACAGCCTAATTTTATTGATTCACTCTTCCGCGCTGGGTCAATCAAACAGCATTCATATTAGCGAACCAAACCCCGATTCCAACAAAGAACTGGCTTTCGTCCTGTATGAACAGAACGATTTTACTCGAGCCGCATTGCTTCTGGAAGACATTGTTGAGGCGAATCCTAGAGATGAGCTTAGTTACCGTCGCTACATTCAATGCCTAATCAAGACAAACCAACAAGAAAAGGCCATAAAATTCATCAAAAAAAGAATCAAAAAGTCACCCTATCCCACACTGTATGTGGTTGATGAATGTTGGGTAAATACGACTTTTCCAGAAGGGCCCAATAAGCAAAAATTTATGTTGCGGGCAGAGGAGTTAAAATCTTTGATTATCGAACAACTCCGAGTTCATGCCATAGAACAAATGGGCGAACAGCACCTTGCCATCGCACAGCGGTTTGAACAAAATGAATTGAAAAATTACGCGATTGAGGTTTTACAAAGCGCAGAACAAATCTTAGGCGAAGGATACCCCGATATTTCCAATAAACTCGCTGAGTTGTACATGGAAACGGGTAACCGAGAAAAGGGACTGCAACGCTACGTGATGCTTATGCTCAGTGGAGTTCCGTTTGAATCCATGAAACAAGTTTTTGAATCACAAGTTACCGATAGCTTAGATTATGTTATACTTCAACGTCTATTGCTCAAACAAATCGAACAAAATCCAGAAGTCGCCGCTTTTTCCGAAGGACTCAAATGGACATTCGTAAAACAGGGCAATTGGCAAGCGGCTTTCCTTTATACCCGATCATTAGACAAACGACTCAAAGAAAATGGAGAACGCGTTTTTGAACTCGGCGAACTTTGTCAGTCCAATGGCGACTTCAATGTTGCACTAAAGTGCTTTCAATATTGCATCGACTTAAAAGAAATCTTTTTTGATCCCGCTCTAGCGCAAGCCAAATGGATTGATGTCACCTACGATATCACCATGAAAGGTAAACCCTCAAAGGAGGATGTGATTCAACTTCAGAAACAAATGCTGGGATTTGAAGAAAATTATGGTCCCCAAGAATCAAGTCTCTCCAATGCGTTAAAATATGCCCAACTTCTTATTCGATACGATAGCCTGTTTACAACTACACAAGAATCCGGAAAAATCAGCGGCTCACAACAAGCCATCAATCTATTAGAAAAATATATCAACCCATCCACCCACCTAAAAAAAGTCTCTCTGGCAAGAGTTAAACTCACCCTTGGCGATGTCCTTCTTTCTCGAGGCGATGTTTGGACCTCTGAATTGCTGTATGCCCAAGTAGAAAAAGACTTCACCGAAGAAGAGATGGGTCAGTTTGCCAAATTTAAACGCGCTGAACTCAGCTTCTATCGCGGCGATTTTGATTGGGCTAGCATGCAACTGGAAGTGCTCAAAAGCGCAACTACCCAACTAATTAGCAACGATGCAATGGAACTGGCACTCGTGATCATAGATAACCTAGGCATCGATAGCAACTACACCGCGTTGACTTGGTATGGAAAAGCGCTCTTGGCAGAAAAGCAACAACACTATTATCTAGCAAACAAATATTTGGATAGTATTACGACAGAATTCCCTGGCCATGGATTGTCTGATGAAATCCTATTTGTTAAGGCTCGAATGAGTGAGGCAAAAGGCGACTATGCAACCGCAGCAAATTTGCTCGAGACATTGGCAATTGCATACAATTTCGACATATTGGCAGACAATGCCCTTTACAAATTGGGAATGATTTATTTGTACTCATTGAATCAACCCGAAAAGGCAAAAAAGACATTCGAGACACTCATAGAGAAATACAGTAGCAGTGTTTATATCGTTGATGCCCGCAGGGAATACCGAAAAATTCGCGGCAATTAGGTTACTTGCGTAATAATTTAATTACCTATCGAACCCAACAACTCAAAAAAAACCTCATTCACTAAACAATATTATTATTTTGAGATCATTAATTCAAGAAAATAAGTCATACACAAAAGTTGTAACTCTTCTATTCGTTCTGACTTGTATCATCATAAATCCGCTGCGAGCGCAGTTAGACAATCGAATTTTTAGCTTTTACCCCCAACCATTCTATATCATTCACAAAGCTCCGATGTACAAATTGGGGAGCCTGAATGAAATCGCGGTTGACTCCGCGGTAGGGATGACTCAAATTGATAGTGTTGCAACATCCATTGAACCCGCCGCTGATTCACCGGTATCGGATACTACGATTTATCCGCCTTTGAGTGCAATAACTGAAGCACCCAATGAAACAGATTCATCGGAAATGTCGCAAAACCCAATAGAACAGCCTGTAGAGTCATCGTCAGAAATCACACCATCACTTTCTGGCACATACGCCAATTACATGACCGGAACACACTGGGGAATGTTACATTACAACAAAGACAATGAATACTTGCAGCGAATCAATCCGGGTGAGACACTTTTTGGTAATATGGCATGGGCTTTTATCACTCGTTCTGTGGCCAAAGAAGGACAGGAGCAAGTTTTATTAACCCTCGGAGGTCTTGCCAAGGTGGATTTTGGTGGATATGAAACCAAACTCCGATTTAATCCGCTGATTCAATTAATCTTGCACGCAAAACAGGGTATCCTAACCGTGGGAAGTATTCCTTCCCATACCCAACATTTGCTACCCGAGCCGATGATCAATTACGATCTCACGTTTAAAAAACCCGTTGAGTATGGTTTTCAGTTCTATAAAAACACCAAACATCTTATTTTGGAAAGTTGGCTCGATTGGCGTCAGGCGATTGATACACAAACATTTCGACAAGAGATCATTTCTTTTGGAACCCGTGTAGAATACCTATTGTTCAAAGACCAAGCAAAGAAATTCCATGCGATAAATGCCAAAGCCAGTGGGTATTTGCTTCTGCTGCATAAAGGAGGGGAAGGGTTTCGCTATCAATTACCGCTCGCCAACAG
Source organism: Bacteroidetes bacterium UBA2234 (assembly GCA_002347985.1). Lineage (GTDB taxonomy): Bacteria > Bacteroidota > Bacteroidia > NS11-12g > UBA955 > UBA955. Next base: position 11,940 of record DDYM01000038.1, on the reverse strand, counting down.
AAGTACCTATGCCGGAGGATTTACTGTGTTTTCGCAAAACAGGAATACCAATCTGGAAAACTATTCAAGTACCCCAAAATTCCGGTTAGAATGTCTGGCTTTTTATCAAAAAGATTTCTCACCTCGTGCATTACAACCCTACAAAGAGGGAACAGCATTCATGATAAACATGGGGATCAAACTCACAAAAACCCAACAAATTGTGTTTACAGCGTACCAAGCCAATAAATTCACCACGCCATTGGGCGCTTCATTTTATCAATGTGTGAATGAAAATAACATTCTGTATTTTAACCCCGTGCGGAAGATCGTTTCTGCCCGATACATTCAACAAATTCATATGATTTCTCAAAATTTCCAGATTGAAAGTCGTTTGGAACCCATTTTCGATTTGGATCAAAAACACCTTCTCTATTCTCTTGGATTGTATCTGAAATACTCTATCTAATTGACACCAGTGAATGGGTGGCTAACCAAACTCCTTTTGTAATTGTCAATGCTTTACAGACTGTAGGAAAGTCCCCATTCCATGTAGTCTGCGCTAGATAAATGAGCTTTCAATCTAGCAATGATATACACTCTTTGGGTGGCTTTATAAGTCACACCCACACCCTCATAATACCTTCTTTTTGTATCGTCTGGACGGCATATATAAAAACCAGCATCCGCAACAAATCCCCACTTTCCATATTCCCAACGCGACCCCGCCGTGATGGCCACCTCTGTAAAATCATTCAATGAAATAGCATCGCTCTTGAGCCCAAACTTGCTATACATATACGATTTATCAAAAAACACATTGGCCCCAACCCTAAATCGCTGACCCAATAAAGCTCTGGGAAATTCGCAATTATACTCCAAAACGGCATTCACGAATGTGCGTCGTTGATCCAATTCTATCTGTCGCCTACCCAATCTAAAACCCACCAAATGCTGAGGACCAAAAACGCAGTCCCTTGAGGGGCTCGACCCTATCTGCTTGATGTGTTTCCAAGGAGCCCGTTTTGCTAAACTATGACTATAAATGTAACCACGCAGCCAATTCGAAATATCTGGACTTGCATTGGATCGTAATTGCAACGGATTAACAAGCTTTGGCACGTTATTATTGATACCCGCCAAAAACAATGTTCGCTTCGCACCAATCGATACGTAGGGAATATTGATGCCGAAATTGGGCTGTCGCCAATTGGCATTTGAGAAGTGCACCATTCCCGCTTCAGCATACATTTTCCAACCCCATTTATTTAGATACGGACCCACATCCAAATGGTACCCCAAGTGCATCATTCCATTCAAATGACTTCCTATGGCAGGGTTTCTTGGATTTGTAAATTCGTCGTAACGCTTTGTTAGATAACCAATTCCCATTCCCAAAATCCAATAATTGTATTTGCCAGATTGAGGCATTATCGCACCACCCGCCCCAATGGCGTACCCCGCAACCTCACTGCCCAAATTGAGTAAATTAAACGTATACCCATAAGTAATTTTGTCGAAATTGGCCCCGTGACCATTTGGCTGATTGATCGCAGATCGATACTTAACATTGATACCTGCAGCATGCCGATACATGGCCATCATATCCGAATGATGCGGAATCAAATAACCCCCCATCAATTGGGCACTCCATTCAGCTGATTTGTAAAAAGCAATCCCTGGTTTCTTGCAGGCAATGATTGTGTCTGTGTACCTAGAAAAATGTAATGAATCCTTCCAACCAGAGCCCCCTTGGATTAATGCGTCCTGTTTGTTTACACTCTGCGCTGAATCCTGCGCACTCAAACGAGAAAAAGAGAAAATCGCCGATGCCAGTATAACCAGACTTCGGCCATTCATTAGCTACGTGTTTTGTCGGTTGCCAATACCATCTTAATACCCAAGTTCGCTCCCACCTGCATCACATCCACCATATCCTGAACTTTTAGATCTTTATCCAATCGAAGAACAACATTCAATAAGCTTTTGCCATCATCTCCAACACCAGCTTTGTCTTTTTCGGCCAGCAATCGATCATCCAAATCATCAAATGCCACGCGTTCCTGTTCAATGTAAATACCCAATTCCTCAGCATCCACAGAGCCCTTGTTCTCAATCTTTACCGTTAGAGGTAATGTTTTGATTTCCATGTGGGTTGTAGTAGATGCCTTAGGCAACATGATATTGATGACATTGGGGTTAGCCAAAGTACTGGCGATCAAGAAAAACAACATCAAGAAAAACATGATATCGTTCATAGACGAAGCCTCTACTTCGGCCTCTTCACGTCTTCTTCTTCCTACCCTCATGGTTATTTATTAGTGGTTTGACTTGTTAAGGATTTCCAAGAAGCTCAAGCTTTGTTCTTGCAAACGCTCTGCAAAACGATCTACTTTTCTCACAAACAACTGATATCCAACGAAAGCAATGATACCCACCAACAATCCAGCGAAACTCGTTACCATCTTGATATAAAGACCCTCAGAAATAGCTCCAATTTCCAAACCATTCGTTTGAGCAATCGTATAGAAAATGTTAATTACACCCCAAATCGTTCCCACAAAACCCAACATCGGTGCAATCCTCGCTACCAAACTCAAATAACCCAAATTGCCTTCCATTGCACTCATCTCAACATTGGCTCTGGTTTCCATCGCACTCTCAATTTCCCTCATATTGCTACCCAAGAAATTCAAACCCGTAGCCATTACCTGACCCTGAGCCGTGTTCATTCGCTGACAATGTGCCAAAGCTGAATCCATACGATTCTCCTTCAAATTGTCTTTGATTACACCCATCAAATTGTGATCAATCTTAGTACGATTGCTGATGTAAATGTATCTCTCAATGATAAAATAAATCGCAAGGAGTAGACAAAGTCCCAAAAAGATCATCACCACGCCACCCTTGGTCATGATTTCAAGTACAGGAGCCGAAACGTGTTCGGTAACAACTGAGGCTGTTTTGCCGGCTGCGGAATCTTGGGGCACTGAGCCCTGAAGCAATAAAAGTGCTAACGATAACATATGATGCGAAGTAAATCTGATTTAGACAACTATAACGATGGATCACACCAAAAATTATCCCCAAGGAACAAACGCTTATTTCAGGTTCGTTGCTCCCCCACTCAAAACAAACTTGGTCACGTCGCCGCTCTCTTGGTCGATGGGTTTCACACGTGACTTCTCAACCACAGTGGTTTCGCCCGATAGCGTATAACTGTAAGGCAAATAAACCGCACAACAATGGGGCATACCGATGACCGACATATCCTCTTGGGTGAGGAATCCAATTTTATAGACACCCTCTGAAATTTCAACAACAACGGGCTTGGTGAACTTCTTGTTTTCACCCATAAACGCCTCGGTCATGTCTTTGGTGGTGCCGAAAATAAAATTCAGACCAGGGGCTTTTTCGATGATTCCTTCAAAAAATCCCAAAATCTGCTGTGCGATGACACCCTTTGTCATAATACCTACAAACGTAATCGCTGCCAATACCGCAATCGCATACAGGATAAAAGCACCAAAAGAGAGCTGATCGATGTATAAGTATGATCCGATGCCTTTTAAAATCCACGACAAAATACCGATTGTGATTGCCACCGGAAGGACCACCAATAGGCCACGCAAAAAATAGCTAATGAACAATTGCATGGGTGTTTTCATGCGTGGTTTGATCAGATGATCGTATAGTTGATTGTAATCGCGCGACATATTTTTTTAATTATGAAAGTAAACGCATCAAATCCATGCCAATATCTGTTCTATGGAATTTGCCTTCAAAATGCACCTCACTCGCCAATTTTCTCGATCGATCCAATGCCGACGGGATGTCTGTGCCCAACGAAGTAACAGCAATAACACGTCCGCCGTTGGTCTGGATTTCATCACCCACTTCCTTGGTTCCCGCTTGAAATAGCCATTGGTTATCTTCAATTTTACCAGGAAGCGCGATGGTTTTGCCCTTTTCGATGTCGCCTGGATATCCACCTGAAACCAAAAAAATCGTGGCCGCCGTTTTATCGTCCAAATCGATTTTGATTTGATTTAACTTTTGATCTGCCATGGCATCCAACAAATCCAACATCGATGTCTTTAATCGAGGAAAAATCGCCTCTGTTTCAGGATCTCCCATTCTCACGTTATACTCAATTACAAATGGCTCTCCCCCTACATTCATAAGGCCTACAAATAAAAATCCCTTGTACGGATGACCTTCTGAAACCAAACCGTCATAGGTAGGTTTTAGAATGCGATTCACAACTTTTTCCATGAAGGCTGCGTCAGCAAATGGAACAGGCGAAATTGCGCCCATACCACCCGTATTTGGCCCTTCATCGTTGTCAAAAATTCGTTTGTAGTCCTTCGCCGATGCCAATACCTTCCAATCCTTTCCGTCGCTCACACCAAAAACGCTCAACTCAATGCCTTTCAAAAACTCTTCAATCACAACCACTTCACCCGCCTTTCCAAACTTGCTTCCGTCTGTCATTTCTTTCAGTGTTAAGCAAGCCTCTTCAAACGATGAAGTAATAATCACACCCTTGCCCGCTGCCAAACCGTCCGCCTTCAATACATACGGTGGTTCCAAAGTCTTCATAAAATCGGCCGCAGCATCCAAATCATTTAACTCAAATGACTGATATCTTGCCGTTGGAATACTATGTCTACCCATGAAAGCTTTCGAAAAATCCTTAGACCCTTCCAACTGTGAGCACCAAGCGCTCGGACCTGCTACTTTGATTTTTACACCATCGGCAGCAGCATGGTTTTCAATATAATCTGTAATTCCAGCAACCAAAGGATCCTCATTGCCAGGAATTACGAGTTCAATCTGATTTTCTAAGCAAAAAGAATACACTTGCGCTAAGTCCGTAGGATTCAATGCCACATTGGTTCCAAATTGCGCTGTGCCCGCATTTCCCGGTGCAATAAACAAACGACTAAGTCTACTGCTTTCGCAAACTTTCATCGCAAAAGCATGCTCACGTCCACCCGATCCTAATAGTAAAACATTCACAAAACAAAGATACCGAATTCATGGAATTCAGACACTTTCACATGCAACGAAAACACTGAGAATTACCCACAATTATCGCAAACGCAACGCCGCTGTAACAGACACTGCCGCAGTCTCAGTTCTTAATATTTGCTTGCCCAAATCTAGGGGCACCCATCCCTTTTCCGCAGATAGTTCAATCTCTTTGTTCGAAAAATCACCTTCCGGTCCAATCATGATCGCCGCAGGCAAATGCAAAGCCAACATGGAAGTTTTCGGTCCCTCCCCACAATATGCAATGAATTTGGATTGGACATCACTGAATGAATCAATCGCTTGCTTAAAATTCAACACATCGATTTTGGGCAACCATGCACCATGACTCTGTTTCATCGCCGATAAAGCCACCTTTTTCATCCTGTCTAGATTCACCTTGCCACGCTCCCCATGGTCACTTTGAAATAAAGTAAGGCTGCTGCCACCCAATTCTGTGATTTTTTCACAGGCCCATTCCATTCTATCACCCGCTTTCAAAATGGCCATCAGCACATGAAGTTCTGCAGGTCTTTCAACCTGAATGGATTCAATCACCCTTGCCTGAAATCCCGATTTACTTGCGCTCTCTATCACCCCTCGCATCCGCAACCCCTCCCCGTTGGTAAAGTGAATTTCATCACCCACCGCATATCGAAGTACTTGAATCGCATGTTTGGATTCTACCTCATCAAAAAATGCAATATCGCCATCTTTTTTATTACAGTAGAAGGTGAAATGACCCGGCATATTCGATTATTATAAAATCACTTGAATTAAATTTTATTCCAGGTAGTTCCGTCTTTTCCGTCTTTGATTTCAAATCCCTTCTCCTTCAACGCATCCCTAATTTGATCGCTTAATGACCAATTTTTATCTGCCTTGGCTTTGCCTCTCAAATCAAGCAAAATCGACATTGCATCTTCCAAGCCAGAATTATCAGCGCCTTCATCCGTCTTCATCCCCAACACACCCTCACAATAGTCAAGGATAATTGATTGAATAAGAACTTTTGTTGCTTGCGTTATACTATCCTTACCATCGTTAATCACATTGATTCGGCGAGCAAGCTCAAACAAATGAGCAATCGCTTGAGGGGTATTTAAATCCTCGTTCAAACTCTCTTGAATGCCTGCAATTATGTCATCCACTTCGCAAGTTGCATCCGAATTCACCGTAGGAAGCGCGCCCACCAACTTAAATGCGGATTGCATCCTCTGCCATCCCTTTTGGGCAGCCAATAAAGCATCATTGCTAAAGTCTAAGGTACCGCGATAATGTGCCTGTAAAACAAAAAAGCGAAGTGTCATTGGGCTGAAAGCCTGCGCCAACAAAGGATTATCGCCAGTAAATAACTGTTCCACCATGATTCCATTGCCCAAACTCTTGGCCATTTTCTGTCCATTGATGGTAATCATATTGTGGTGAACCCAATACTTTGCCGGTGAGTGATTATGGGCCGCAGTACTCTGAGCGATTTCACATTCATGGTGGGGAAAAAGCAAATCCATTCCGCCGCCGTGAATATCAAACTCCTCTCCCAAATACCTCGCGCTCATTGCACTACATTCAATATGCCATCCTGGGAAACCCTTGCCCCAAGGACTACTCCACTGCATAATATGTTCCGCCGATGCCCGCTTCCACAAAGCAAAATCATTGGGATTGCGTTTTTCGTCTTGTCCTTCCAAGGAACGACTTTGATTGCCTGCACCTGCCTGTAAATCTTCCAAAACCCTACCACTCAACACACCATAATGCTGATTGGCATTGTAAGCCATCACGTCAAAATATACAGAACCATTAGACTCATATGCCAAACCTTTCTCCATGATATTTTGAATCATTTCGATTTGTTCGATAATATGTCCCGTAGCGCGTGGCTCGATGCTTGGCTTCATCACATTCATTCGATCCATCACCGAATTATACGCATCCGTATACGCTTGGGCGACTTCCATCGGCTCCAACTGCTCTACCTTTGCCTGTTTTGCCAATTTGTCCTCCCCCTCATCTGCGTCACCAACCAAATGACCCACATCCGTGATGTTTCTTACAAAGCGTACCTTGTATCCCTGCAAAATCAAGTATCTGCGAAGTACATCAAATACAATCGGACCTCTAACATGACCCAAATGCGGTGGTCCATATACAGTAGGTCCACAAACATATATTCCCACATGCTTCGGTGAAATCGATTCAAATGTTTCCAGCTTTCTACTCAGGGTATTATATATCTGCATCTTATAATATTATATGAATTAAACGATTATTCCCTTTACTCAAAGTTTAGCGCGCCGCATACATCGATGTATAATAATCGGCGTAGGCACCCGATGTAACCCGCTCCAACCACTCATTGTTCTCCAAATACCAATCTATCGTCTTGTCAAAACCTTGGTCGAAGGCAACACTTGGTGTCCATCCCAATTCGTTTTCCAACTTACTCGCGTCTATTGCATATCGGAAATCATGCCCTTTACGATCGGTTACGTAAGTAATCAACTTGGCCGATTCGCCAGCGACACGACCCAATTTACGATCCATAATTTCACAGAGTTTATGAACCAAATCAATGTTCTTCCATTCGTTATTGCCACCGATGTTATAAGTCTCCCCATTTTTTCCATTGAAATAAATAGTCTCAATTGCACGCGCATGATCCTCAACCCACAACCAATCGCGAATGTTCTCACCCTTGCCATAAACAGGCAGAGGTTTGTTGTTCGTGATGTTGTGAATCATCAAGGGGATGAGCTTTTCCGGAAATTGATGGCTGCCATAATTGTTAGAACAGTTACTAATTACCATAGGCATTTTATAAGTCTCATGGTAGGCCCTAACAAAATGATCTGAACTGGCTTTTGATGCGCTATAAGGAGAATTTGGATCGTAAGGCGTTTCCTCTGTGAACTTGCCGTCGTCTCCTAATGTTCCATACACTTCGTCTGTACTCACATGATAAAATCTACCATTTTCAGTATCGCCATAGGCTTTGTAAGCGTTTAACAATACAACCGTACCCACTACATTTGTCATCACAAAATCAATCGGATTGGTAATGCTCCTATCTACGTGACTTTCCGCAGCCAAATGGATTACGCCATGAATGCTTCGCGATGTAAACAATGACTCAACAGCCTCCTTGTTGGTAATATCCATTCGAACAAACTCGTAGTTCGATGCATTCTCGATATCCTTCAAATTCTCCAAATTCCCAGCATACGTCAGTACATCAAGATTGATGATATGCAAGTCTGGATGATTCTGGACAAAACGCCTTACTACATGACTTCCAATGAAACCGGCCCCGCCCGTAATGATTATGTTCTTTTTACTCATAAAGATTCAAAATTAGTGTGTTCGATGTGCTGTTTGAGAGAAAAATTTGTGTTACTCCGGTTTTACTGATTTAATCACAACCCGAAGGGGTGCGTAGGCAGGCACTCCAATTCTTCCGCGATTTCCGTAACCGTTGGACGAGGTTACCAAAAACTCTCCTTCTTCGCCATCACCCAAATAAAATGGCAAAATATTTAAACACCTGACATCGTAAATCGCCAACGCAGATTCAAAAGGGTCTACACTCAATTTCTCAGCCCTATACAAACGACCTTCCATCGCCGAATTCACCAACAAAGTACCATCAATATTATAGACTTCGCAATGAAAAGTAACCGCTTTTGCTGATTTCCAAAACGGCGCGTTTTCTAATCTCCTTTGCTCTATGTCGTACAGCCCATCTAATCGCTTGATTCTGTATTTGATCATCTTGTTCGAATCCAACAACCAACCGCCATCAATTAAACCTTTCACACCATTTTTCGATGCATAATCGTCGATCATTTTGTTCTCCGCCATAATGCGATTCAAGAATTTCTGATTTCGGTAGGCATCATAATCCTCGGCCGTCAAAACGCGGTCTACTTGAATAATGAATCTAGCTTCTTTCCCCGATTCTAGCAGTGCAATTAAGGGCGATCCCCCAATTTTCTGTTTCAGACTGTCTGTACTAATTTTTACTTCCATTTTGGAACCCGCACCCATCATCATCAAAGCTTCTAGCAATTCGTTCTTCGCAGCAAGCGGGTAGGGCAATTCCTCCAAGGTGTCGGACAAAAAACTGTTCTCCAAGGTATCTCCCTTAGGACCTATCAGCATATGATTTAACAACATAAAATGATGAGGACCGTAGGGCTTTTTCAAAGCATCTCCTTCCAAAAATTTATAAACCAACCCTTTGTCGCTGGTCTTAAATCCCCCGTTACAGCCCACCACCAAAAGCAATGGTGACACAATCAATCCAATCCAAAATTCCTTTTTCATTTTGATATTTTTCATCCCTGCATTAAATCGCTTGTAATTCTTTTTTATACCATTGTATCGATGCCTTGAACTTCGCCACCGTCTCCTCTAGCGTTTCTGTACTCTGTCCGCCTGCCGCATTTCTGTGTCCACCACCTTCAAAATACTTGCCCGCAAACTCATTGGCTGGAAATGTTCCTTTGCTCCTGAAGCTCATTTTAACCCTTTCCGTCCTGTCGATAATCAAAACACTCAAAACGATATCCTTTAAACCCAATCCAAAATTTACCAAGCCCTCAGTATCGCCGGTTTGAACATGAAATTGTCTCAGTTCATCTCTATCCAAATAAATCAATGCCGTTCTGCATTCCGGAATTATTTCAAGCTTCTTGTAAAGGCAATACCCCCACAATTTGGTACGATCCAACGTAAATACATCGTAAATGTTGGCATGTATTGCCAAATGATCTGCTCCAAATTCCATCAAGTCTGCCGCCAATCTCAATGTAAAAGGCTTGGTGTTGTTGTGCTGAAAATTCCCTGTATCTGTCATCAAACCCGTGTACAAACAAGTTGCGATATCTTTTGAAATGAAACCTGGACCAAAAGACTCTTTGATCCATAGGTAAATCAACTCACAAGTGCTCGACGCTTGGTGATTCCAATAAGTAAAATCAGAAAAATTCTCCGGTTCTAAGTGGTGATCTATCATTATTTTAGATGCCTTGGATTCACCAACTAGTTCACCCAATTGATTGATTCTGGACAAGCGATTAAAGTCCAAACAAAATATCAACTCAGCGCCAGCCACTTTTTCAGATACCACAGCGGGGTTCTGCTCAAAATCAATCACATTTTCATTACCCGGCAACCAAAACAAATTTTCAGCATAATCCGTTGGAGTGCAAACCACAACATCATCTATAAACTCTTTCAAAAACGCACAGAGTCCGAGCGTGGATCCCATCGCATCGCCATCGGGTTTGTGGTGTGTTGTGATAACAACAGAATGATATTTTCTGTCCTTGATATTTTGAACTAAGAGGGAAGTATTGTTGATTAACATGGAATTGTACAAAAATACGCCAAACAGAAGGTATTTTTGCCAATCAATGGGTTCTGAACAATACCAACTAATTACACTGCCGAATGGTTTGCGCGTGGTACACCAACGTGTGAAAGGCACCCAGTTGGTTCATGCAGGATTTACCATTCAGGCGGGTAGCAAAAACGACGGCCAGAATCCGGGTCTCGCTCACTGCCTGGAACACATGCTTTTTAAGGGCACCACCCATCGAAAGACCATCCACGTACTGAATCATTTAGAAGTGGTGGGCGGCGAACTCAATGCCTATACTACCAAAGAAATAACAACCATCTACGGCACCACCCAGTCCAAGCACTTATCTCGACTTACCGATATTCTATGTGATGTCGTTTTTCGATCCACCTTTCCAGAGGGTGAGTTAGAAAAAGAAAAAAAGGTGATTGTAGATGAAATCAATATGTATCTCGATACCCCAGAAGAGAATATATTCGATGAATTCCAAGAAAAGATTTTTGAAGGCCATCCCCTGGCCCATAATATTTTAGGTACTGAAGAATCGGTAAATCTTATCAGTCAGGCGGATTTGCGCAATTTTGTAAATAGCCACTATCGATTTGATAATATGGTGTTTGCAGTGGTGGGTAATGTTTCCATTGAACGCGTACTTCTTGCGCTAGATCGATTTTTGCCAAAAGCACAAGAATTGAATTCGGCCGGTTTGATTTCGGCCAACCGCAAATTCGAGCCTATCCCTGTTTTCCATGAGGTGAAAAAAACAGATTTCAACCAAGCTTATGCCATTTTGGGAAGTTTGGCTTACGAAATCGATCATCCAAATCGATGGAAATTGCTGTTGGTGAACAATTTTTTCGGAGGGCCCGTTTTAAACAGTCGATTAAATCTAGCAATTCGTGAAAAATACGGATATACCTACAATGTAGAAAGCGGATACAGCGCATTTGAGGAAACCGGCTTGTTCCATTGTTTCGTAGGCAGCGAACCCAAGTATATCGAACGTTCCGTAGAACTAATTTTCAAAGAGTTAAAAAAACTTCGTACCCAATCGCTAGGTACCTTGCAATTGTCCAGGGCCAAAAATCAGTACGCAGGTCAACTCATTCTTTCCAATGAAAATCGCAGCGGCCTGATGATGCACCTCGGTCAGAGCGTATTGAGAAAAGGAAAAGCCAATTCTATCGAACACGCCATTGATTCAATCAGAAAAGTCACAGTTAGCGATGTACTTGAAGTAGCCAACGAACTCATGGCTGAAGAAAATTTTAGTCGATTGTACTACGTTCCCCAAGACTAATTTCCTTGCTTTCATTCACCCACATTTGGTAACCTTTGACTGCAAGGGGAATGTAAATCAAATACAAAACCGCGGTAATATAATTTTGATTTAGCCAATAAACCGGCACATAAATCACATCAATGACTATCCACAAAATCCAATTCTGAATCCACTTTTTAGATTGCATAAATAGGGCAGATAGGCTTAGAAGCAGGAGCATTGCATCAACATAGATGAACCTCGGCGCCACAACAATGGACCCTTGAGTATTAAAAGAATT
>DDYM01000065.1:10656-31158 GCA_002347985.1 Bacteroidetes bacterium UBA2234 | reverse complement strand
TTTAGCAAACTAAGCAAAGAGGCCAAAATACAATGGCTTGTCAACAACTACACTTCAGACGCATCGTCAACGATGGAGATGTTGGAAGGCTATTGGCACAATCAGCCGGAGGTGCAGAAATTGCATGATGAGTTCATTGAGAATACCATCAGCAACTACTATATGCCTTTTGGTGTGGCGCCAAATTTCCTAATCAATGGGAAAATGTTTGCAATTCCCTTGGCGATTGAAGAGAGTTCGGTAGTGGCTGCAGCGGCCAAGGCTGCCAACTTTTGGATTGATCGTGGCGGTTTCAAAGCCAATGTGATTGGCATGGTGAAAGTGGGTCATGTGCATTTCATTTGGGAGGGAACCAATGTTGATGGATTGTATCGGATTTTCGAGGAAAACAAGCAGAGATTTTTTGATAATACGGAGGGAATTACCAAAAATATGCGCGCCAGAGGTGGTGGTGTATTGGGATTGACCTTACAGGATAAAACGGATTTAGAGCCGGGCTATTACCAAATCGAAGCACGATTTGAAACGTGCGATAGTATGGGGGCAAACTTTATCAATAGTTGTTTGGAGTCTTTTGCACAGACTTTAAAGGATTTGGCCGCAGAGAATATTTCAGAATTGGGAGATGCGCCATTGCAGGTGGTAATGAGCATTTTAAGCAATTTTACGCCAGAGTGTTTGGTTCGTGCCGAGGTGAGTTGCAAGATTTCTGAGATTGAGGAGGGAAGTGGCATAGGAAATCAGGAATTTGCAGAGAAGTTTTGTAGAGCCATTCGCATCGCATCGGTGGAACCTTATCGGGCGGTTACGCACAACAAGGGGATTATGAATGGCATCGATTCGGTCATTATTGCAACGGGCAATGATTTCAGGGCTACAGAGGCGTGTGCGCATGCTTATGCGGCCAAGGACGGAAGATATACGAGTTTGACACATGCTGCGATTGTGGGCGATGAGTTTCATTTTTGGATAGAACTCCCATTAAGTATTGGGACCGTAGGGGGAATTACCAATTTGCATCCCATGGTGAGGTTTGCACATGAACTGTTGGGGTATCCATCTGCTTCTGAGTTGATGCAGATTACTGCAGTTGCGGGCTTGGCTCAGAATTTTAGTGCAGTGCGTTCGTTGATAACCTCTGGAATTCAGAAGGGACATATGAAAATGCATCTGCTGAACATTTTAAATCAGTTAGAAGCTACGGATGCTGAGAAGGAAGAAATTGTTGCCTATTTCAAGGATAAGGTAGTGAGTCATTCTGCGGCGGTGGAGGCATTTATGCGGGTGAGGGGTGTGGCAGCGGTAGGTTCTGATAAAAGCAATTAAGAACTTTGAAATCGTACTTTTCACACGGTAAAATCATGCTTTGCGGCGAGTATGCCGTTACAATTGGTGTTGAGGCGTTGGCATTGCCTGTGGGTCCGGGTCAATGGATGCATGTCTGGGAATTTGATTCTCCGGGCGGTGGTGATCGGTTGATTTGGGAGGCCAAAGAAAAAAATGGCAATTCTTGGCTGAATGAGAGTTTCTCTCTGCCATTGGAGGCGTTGGAAAAGGCGGATGAAAAAAATAACAGCGACAGAGATCGGGATAGGAAAGTGCTTCATTTGATGCTTTCATTGGTCAGTGAGGGATTTTGGAAGCCAGGGAAATCGTATCGAATAGAAACCCAATTGGAGTTTGATCGTAGCAGTGGTTTGGGAAGTTCAAGTACTATGGTTGCGAACTTTGCCAGATTCGCAGGGCTGGATGCCCAGAAGGTGCAGCAACAGGTCTTTGGCGGCAGTGGTTACGATGTGGCTGTGGCCGAGTTAGGAAAAGGATTGGTTTTTTGGAAGAATGGGGAGGTGGCTAATTGGGATAAATGGAGTTTGTCATCCGATCTTACAACCCAATGGAAAATCGTTTTTTTGGGTCAAAAGCAGAATAGCAGAAATGCCTTGAGCGATGTAAAATCTAAGCTCGAAGCGATGAAAAATGACGACTTTTTGATGCATCAATTGCAACAAGTTTGTGCTGCGGTAAAATTGGCCAATCAAGTGCCGATGTTGGAAGCGGGCTTGGAGATGTGGCAGGCCATATTGGCGATGAGTTTGGGCCTCGAAACCCCCTATCAGCAGTTCAAGTTTCAACCCGTAAAAGGAGGACTTTGTAAGTGGTTGGGCGCTTGGGGAGGAGATATGTTGTTGATCAATGAAGTTTTTGCCGAAAGTGAGCAAAAGGCATTGAAGAAGTTCCATATGGTTTCATGGAATGATATTGTTGTGAATCAAAGGACTTTTTAATTGGAGGAAATGGATAATAATGTTACATCGATTCGCGTGGGTTACCAGTGTCCATCGAACATCGCTTTGGTGAAATATTGGGGAAAGAAAAACACAGGTGTGCAACTTCCTGCCAATCCAAGTATCAGTTGGAGTTTGGGTGACTTACATGCAAGCACGGTCATTGAGCTTGTGCCGAGACAATTGGGTAAAGCTTTTGTGTTTACTTTGGCGGGTGAGTCTAAGCCGTCGTTCGAACCGAAAATTGAATCGTTTTTAGGTAAAATCGCCCATGACTGCCCTTGGTTATCGGACTACACGCTATTGATTGATTCCCAGAATAATTTCCCTCACGGGACTGGTATTGCCAGTTCAGCAGCAGGGTTCGGAGCGATGAGTCTCTGTCTTGCCCACATCGAACAATTGCTTTTGGGTGACGTCTCATTGAATTCGATCGTGAATGGGATGAGTTTTTGGCAACGCAGCAGTTATTTGTCGAGAATTGGTTCCGGTAGCGCTTGTAGATCTATGTTTGCTAAACCTGCGATTTGGGGTGAAACCTTGGCAGTTGGCGGTGCGAGCGATTTGTTTGCCGTTGAAATGGATTCGGAAATCCATCCAAATTTGTCCCATTGGAATGATGTGGTTTTGATTGTTGACGATGGTGAGAAATCGGTGAGCAGTACTGCAGGACATGCCTTGTTGGAGAGCCATCCCTATGCGGAAGCAAGATTTGGTCAGGCGCAGAAAAATTTGAATCAAATTGTGGCTGCCATGAAACATGGCGATGTGAAATCTTTCATTGAAATTGTTGAGTCTGAGGCACTTCAGTTGCATAGCATGATGATGACATCGATTCCATATTACGTGTTGATGCGACCCAATACATTGGCGATTATCGAAGAAATTTGGCGTTTCCGCGAACAAACGGGTTTGCCAATTTGCTTTACTTTGGATGCCGGTGCCAATGTTCATATGCTCTACGATGGAAAAATCGAGGAGACAGCAATGAACTTTGTGAATAATACATTGTTACCTTATTGCAAAAATGGGCAGTATCTTTGTAGCAATACGGGGAAACGCCCCAATCAAATAGTATAAATGGGAGAAATGATAAAGGACTCACTCTATTACGCCAAAATTTTGTTGTTTGGCGAATATGGAATCATCGAAGATTCTATGGGTTTGAGCATCCCTTACCATTTTTTTAAAGGCAATTTTGATTTTGCGAAAGAGCGCAATGAGGTTCAACAGAATTCCAATAAAAGTATCCGCGAATTTGCGTCTCATTTGGAATCGTTAAAGTCCGCTGGAACACTTCCCTGCGAATTGAATTTGGCTCAATTGAAATCAGACATTGATTCAGGATTGTATTTTGATAGCAGTATTCCTCAAGGTTTTGGTGTAGGTAGTTCGGGCGCTTTGGTGGCTGCTTTGTATGCTAAATATTCCCTGAGCCCAGTGAATCAATCCGATGTGATGTTGGGCGATAACCTAAAGCAACTAAAATCTACTTTGGCTGCCCTAGAATCGTTTTTCCATGGAAAAAGTTCCGGTTTGGATCCATTGATTTGTTATTTGAATTTGCCCATCCTTATCAAGGGTCAGGGCGATTTGGGTACTGTTGGCATCCCAACGGAGAATGCAGATGGCAAGGGTGCTATCTTTTTGATGAATTCGGGTGCGCCGGGAAAAACCCAAAATATGGTTTCAATATTCTTGAATCGTTTGAAAGACGATGGATTTAGGAATATGGTGAAGACCCAGTTAAAGAAGCAGAACGACGATTGTGTGAAATCTTTTTTGAAAGGCGATACTTCCCAGTTATTTGGTCATTTGAAAGGTCTTTCTCAGTTGTTGTTGGATAACTTTAGGCCCATGATTCCGGATCATTTTGAGAAGGTATGGCGCGAAGGTATTGATAGCGGAGATTATTATTTGAAATTGTGTGGCAGCGGCGGTGGAGGTTTTATATTGGGTTTCACTCAGGACTTTGAAAAAGCGCAATCTTTGTTGAAAGCGCATAAATTGCAGGTGATTTACAAAATGTAATCACTCGATGCTAGGAATTCGAAAAAAACACATTACCAGATTTTTGTTGTTGTTGGGGATTGTACGATGGTATAATTTGGCCCTGATAGCGGCTTCTCAGTATTTGTTGTTTTGGTTGACGTTTTCTGACCATCAGTTAGGTAGGGTTTTTTACGATGTCAAATTGCATTGTATCGTAGCGGCGAGTTCGTTCTCTGTGGCGGCGGCCTTTATCATAAACGCCTTTTACGATGTAGATAAGGATTTGGTTAACAAGCCAAAGCAGGTGGTAATTGGCAAACTTTTGGGTGAGTCGAGTCTGCTAAACTTGTATGTAGTGTTGAATTTTTTCGCCGTGGGATTTGCCATGATGGCATCCATTCGAGTGATGGTTTTCTTTTTGTGTTATACCGTTTTCTGCTGGTTTCACAGCCATAAATTGCAGAAAATGCCGGTAATACGGGAGATTTCGGCCAGCATGTTAACGATGATCCCGCTGATTGCCATTTGGTTCCATTTTGGTCATTGGCATTGGGGCATGTTTTATTACATGGGCAGTTTGGCCATTTTGCTCTTTACGCGAGAGGTGGTGAAGGACATGGCGGGGCACAAGGGCAATTTGATTTTTGGTTACCAAACGGTGGTGGTAGTGGCTGGAGTAAAAACAACACGATGGGGCTTGGTGGCAATGAATACGGGCTTTTTTGTGATGTATTGGGCGTTGAACTGGATTCAAGTGGTAGATCCGGTTTTACCCAATTGGCATCCCGATTATTATTTGATTATCTCAGGGGTGTCTTTGTTTACCGCCTTTTGGGTGTCGTGGTCGATTTTCTTCATCCGCGATGATTCAAAAATTGTTGTCATGGATACCTTTTTGAAGCTTGGCATCGTAATACACTTGCTCAGTATCGTAACGCAGTAGTTTTGGTGGGAGGGCTACGGATTTAATTTGTAACTTGCGATAGTGACGGAGATTCAGACCCTTTTTGCGCATGTGTTGGTGCCAGTTCCGGTTCCAAAAACGTATACGTATCGGGTTCCCCACGATTGGAATGATTGGATACATCAGGGTTTGCGGGTGGCGGTGCAGTTTGGTCCCAAGAAAATTTACGCAGGAATCATATTGGAGTTGAGCGATTCTCCACCGGAGGGTTATCAGGCTTCGTATATTTTGGATGTGCTGGACGATGCGCCCATCGTGAATCACAAGCAATTGCAGTTTTGGCGATGGGTGGCCAAGTATTACATGTGTTATTTGGGGGAGGTGATGGCTACGGCTTTGCCGGCGGGGTATCGACTGCAGAGTGAGACTAAGATTGTTTTGCATCCCGATGCGGATTTGGAAGCGATAAGTAAGCCCGACATTGATGATTTGGAGTGGCAGATATTGGAGTTGTTGGGAAAGAAAGATGGGATGTCGTTGGATGATATCCATCAGAAACTGGCAGTGAAAAATGTGCTGAAGCATGTTAAGTCGTTGTATTTAAGGGGTTTGGTGGTGATGGAAGAGGAGTTGAAGGAGAATTATCGACCCAAGTTTGAGGAGTTCATAGCGTTGAGTAGTATTTGGGAGGATTCGGAGTTAGCGAATTTGAGTTTGAATGCGTTGGAGCGACGTGCACCGAAGCAGTATGAAGCGATAATGCATATTTTGGGGACGGGTAAGAGGGAGTTAACGGTGGAGTCGATTGTGAAGGGTTTTGAGGTGGATAGGACAGTGTTGAAGCAGTTGGAGAAGAAGTCGTTGATTTCGATTGTGAAGCGCCGCCGCGATCACCTTCAGGTGATCCGCGGCGGCGCGCAAGAATACCACCTCACAGAATCCCAGTCGCGGGCCCTTGGAATCATCCGTGCAGCCTTTCAAGAAAAACAGCCGGCCTTGCTTTATGGGGTTACCGGTTCGGGCAAAACCCATGTGTATATGGAATTGGTGAAGGAAGCATTGGCGGCCGGAAAGCAGGTTCTTTATTTGTTGCCGGAGGTGGCATTGACGGAACATATGGTGGCTAGGATGGGTGCGTTTTTGCCCGTAGAAATTGGTGTTTGGCATCACTTTTATAGTTCTCACGAGCGGACGGAATTGTATGACCGAATTCTCAAGGACCAAATTCAGTTTGTTGTGGGTACCAAGGGGGCGGTTTTTGCTCCGTTTTCTAATTTGGGCCTGATTGTGGTAGATGAGGAGCACGAATCAACGTACAAGCAGTTTGATAAAAAGCCTTTTTATCACGGTAGGGATGCCGCGTTTCAGTTGGCTAAATATCATGGCGCTGATGTTTTGTTGGGGTCAGCTACCCCGAGTTATGAAATGCAGTTTGCGGTGCAGCAGCATCGAATGGCAATTGCCGAAATCGCGGAGAAGTACGATGGCGGAAAACCAGCTGAGTTGATGTATTTGAATATCGGCGAGTTGAAGAAGGCCGGACAGATGAATTCCTTGTTTTCCGAGCCGGTACGCTTGGCGATTCAGAAGGCCATGGAGGTGAAGCAAAAGGTGGTGGTGTATCACAATCGAAAGGGATATGTGCCGTATATAGAGTGTGGGGATTGTGGATTGACAACACAGTGTAAGCATTGCGATATTTCGATGACTTATTACAAGAGTACCGACAATCAGCGATGCAGTTATTGTGGGTATCAACAGCCGGTACCGTCGAAATGTGTGGCATGTGGTTCTCAGGATTTAAAGTTGAAGGGAACGGGTACGGAGAAGTTGGCGGAGGAACTGGGCGAGTTGTTTCCCAAGGCGAGGGTGGCACGGTTTGACCAGCAGAGTATGCGGAAACGGGATGATTTCCAGAAGATTTTGACGGCGTTTGAGCGGGGTGATATTGATATTTTGGTGGGAACGCAGTTATTGTCGAAGGGGATTGATATTGAGAATATCGGATTGGTGGTGGTGCCTGATGCGGATATGTTACTGCATATTCCTGATTTTAGAAGTCATGAACGGGCATTTCAGCAATTGCAACAATTGAGTGGTAGGATAGGGCGCCGCGCGGAGCGCGGCGTGATGATGTTGCAGACATATCAACCAGAACATGAAGTATTAAAAGCACTCAAAGCCGATGATTATCAAGGGTTGATGCAAGTGGAAATGGAGCAAAGGGAAGCGTTTGGATATCCACCATTTACCAAGTTGATTAAGGTGGATGTGAAGCACATAGATGCTCAAGTGGCGACCGAGGCCAGCCGTTGGCTGGCCGACCAATTGCGAAAGCAATTGGGGAACCTGGTGCTGGGGCCCCAGGTTCCTTCGGTCGCCCGCATAAAAAACCGATTCATTCAGCAAATTGTAATCAAAGTCCCCCGTGAAAATGCCCAAATCAATGCGGCCAAATTTTTACTTCAACAAGTGAGGGAAGCCGCCTTGGCCCATAACAGTTGGCGGTCGGTTCGCATCGACATTGTCATCGATCCCAATTAATGACAATCCTCATCGTTTTTTCCCAATCGGATATCGTAAATTTGTAAAATATTATCACAATACCATGGAAACATCAACCTTAGAAACTGTAGCCACCGAAGTGGATTTTTTGCCTCTAAACGGTACGGATCACTTGGAGTTTTATGTGGGAAATGCCAAACAGAGCGCCTACTATTATCAAACCGCTTGGGGTTATAAATTGATTGCTTATGCAGGACCTGAAACCGGTGTGAGAGATCGCGCCAGTTATGTATTGCAACAGGATAAAATTCGTTTGGTATTGACAACCTCAATGGATCCAAATAGTGATATCACAAAGCATCACGCAGCCCATGGTGATGGTGTGAAATTTTTGAGTTTGTGGGTGGACGACGCAACTGCGAGTTTCAATGAAACTGTAAAACGTGGTGCGAGACCTTACATGGAGCCAACCACCTTGGAGGATGAGTTTGGAACTGTTGTGGTGAGTGGTATTTATACCTACGGAGAAACCGTTCACAAGTTTGTTGAGCGTAAAAATTACAAGGGAGCCTTCTTGCCAGGATACAAGGCCGTGCCAAATGCAATGGATGTAACCCCTGTTGGATTGAAATACGTGGACCATTGCGTGGGTAACGTTGAGTTGGGTAAGATGGATGAGTGGGTTGAGTTCTATGAGAATGTTATGGGCTTTAAGTTGTTGTTAACCTTCGACGATAAAGACATTAGCACAGAATACAGCGCTTTGATGAGTAAGGTGGTGAGCAACGGAAACGGGTATGTTAAGTTCCCAATCAATGAGCCAGCCGACGGAAAGAAGAAGTCTCAAATTGAAGAGTATTTGGATTTTTATCGCGGTCCTGGTGTGCAACACATCGCCGTTGAAACCGATGATATCCTGGAAACAGTTGCCGATTTACGTCGTAGAGGCGTTGAGTTTTTATACGTACCTGAAACTTACTACGATGATGTTTTGGATCGTGTAGGTGAAATTCAGGAAGACTTAGAAGCCTTGAAAAAAATGAATATCCTTGTAGATCGTGATGACAGTGGATATTTGTTGCAGATTTTCACCAAGCCGGTTGAAGATCGTCCTACTTTGTTCTATGAAATCATCCAACGCAAAGGCGCAAAGAGCTTCGGTAAAGGGAACTTCAAGGCTTTGTTCGAAAGCATCGAGCGTGAGCAAGCCAACCGCGGAAACTTGTAATCAGCTGCCAATTGCTTAACAGATTAAGCAAAATGTCGTGTTAAATGTTTAGTATAGACATCAAATAAAGAGAAAGGCCCCAATTGGGGCCTTTCTCTTTATTTGATGTGGTTTACTCACCTCCCGAAACCAATTCTTCGGTAAGTGAAGTCCAACACTGAATTAGTTTGGTGTGTTGAATTTGCTGGTGTCGATTGAATAGTGACGGCCAACTTTGTTGTTTTTAGCCATCAATTCTTTGATTTTGTTCAATTTTTCAATCATCTTTTCGCCGTCTTTTGCATCGTAGTCGTTTGCAATCAAAGCGTTGCAAGATTCGATGGCTTTGTCGGGCATATCTAAGATGGTGTACAAAACAGCATTGTTGTAATCTGCGGCATAGCGCAATTTGCGATCTGACTTTTCATCGGCCACATACTTCGCGCGAACGCCAGTCATGTATTCAATGCTACTCATCAATTCGGCGCGGGTTGCAGCATCGATTCCGTTGGCGGTAACCTTTGCGATGCTCGCTTTCATTTTTGCCATGTTGGCAACCCAAGCTTCGTTTTCTGGATGCTTCTTTGAGTCAGTAGTCCACAAACTCGCTTGATCTGTGCTTACTGGAAAACCGTATTTGTCGTTGATAGAATAGTTCAAGCTGTTCAACCAAGATTCCATATGCTCTTTTACCAATTTGTTAGAGATGGCCTGACGGTTGTTGCTGAAATATCTTTCTGCCTCAGAATAGCTGCTGAATTCTGGACTTTTCCATTCCATTTTGGTGGTGCTGTTGCTAATTGTACTGCGGTTGATTAACACATTTCCCTGCCAATCTTTTGCAGAATAAGTGGCGCCAATACTGTAATTTACAATAGACCAATAGTAGTAGCGGGTAGATGTAACTACACCTTCTTTGTTTTTGGTTTCTTCTTTGCGCTGATCGATTTTTTGACCATCGAACATCAAATCGTCAAAGTTTACCGTGAATTGGGCATGACCGCCACCGTAAACTTTTTTCCAACCTTGTAGGTTTACGCGCTCTTCGATAGAAGAGGCCGACATGGCGTTTGAAATGGTAGAAGGGACTTCAACACGTACGTTGTATGTTCTCCAAGTGCTATCAAGCGGAGTTGATGGCAAGTCTCTGTACTGATGCGCTACGTAAACACGATCTAAGTCGATTTTTTGTGCAATGCCCATTCCTGATAGTAACAAGGCAAAGGCGAGGATGAATTGTTTTTTCATAGTTAAGTATAATGTTTTATATGGGTTTGATGGTTGTAAACAATCAACAAGTAGATTTAATTGTGAATGGCGGCCAATTCCACCTGAACAAATTGCATTAAATCACTGATGTAACTTTCTGAGAATTCGAATTTCACACCGGCTGTTTCATAAATGTTAGGGATACTCTTGGTGTTCCCAAGTTTTAAAAATGCCTTGTAATCTTCTATTGCAGCTTGGCCTTTTGTGATATAATTTTTCCAAACGCCCACGGCACCCAATTGCGCAAAGCCATATTCGATGTAATAGAAAGGCACTTCGAAAATATGGAGTTGCTTATGCCAAGAATTCTCCAATGCGGATTCCAAACCGGTGAAATCAACTTCACCACTGCCAAAACGTGCGCACAGTTCCAACCATGTTGCCGTTCTTTCTTCGATGCTGTGGTTGGGGTTCTCATAGATCCAGTGCTGAAAAGCATCTACTTGGGCAATCCATGGCAAAGTGCCTAGAATCCCCTCAAGCTGTTCACTTTTTGCTCGGTTTAACAATTGATTGTCATTGAAATACGCATCCCATGTATTCATGGTTAGCAATTCCATGCTCATGCTTGCCAATTCGGCCACCTCACTGGGTGTATTTTTGTATGCGTTTAATGTCAATGGAGCCATTTGGAAGCTGTGAATCGCATGGCCGGCTTCGTGCACCAAAGTCTCTACATCTCGGAGATTCCCGCTGGCATTCATGAAGATAAATGGCATGTTGGTTTTGGCTAGCGGGTAGTTGTAGCCTCCTGGAGCCTTGCCCAAACGTGAATCCAAATCCAGTAGATTGTGCGACTTCATGGTTTTGATACAATCTCCAAAATAGGGGTCGATTCGCTCCAAACAATCAATGCCTTTTTCAAGCAATTGATCTCCCCCGGTAAAGGGTTTAAGTGGTTCTCTGCCGAGTGGGTCAACCGCGGTGTCCCAGGGTTTTAGCGTTGTGAGTCCCATTTTTTCTTTGCGATCAACCATCAAAGATTTAAGCATCGGCACAACAGCGGTTTCTACACTGCGATGAAAATCTTTGCAAGCGTCTACATCGTAATCGTAACGGCCCATCGCTTTGAACATGTAATCACGGAAATTGTTGAATCCCGCGTTTACGGCCAATTGATGTCTAAGTTGAACCATTTTGTTGAACAACTCGTTCAGTTTGTCGGTGTCCTCGCTGCGTCGTTTACTCATCAAATGCCAAACCTGTTCCCGTTTTTGACGATCGGTTTGCATTAAAATGTTACTCGCTTGCTGCAGGGTGATGGTATTTCCGTCCCATTCAATCGACATATTGCCTTGGATGGAGGAGTATTCTTGAGCCAGCGTGGCCAATTCGCTTTGCAGCGGAATGTTCTCTTCACGAAATATCTCAACTGCGCCCTTCAATCCCCTGAGGTAAATCTCATTGGCGTCGTTCGTATGCCTAAAAATTTCCGCAAAAGGGGAATCCACAATTTTGCGATTCAGTGAATCCTCAAGCGGCGATAAATGGGGCTGTATTTCTTGAACAAAAGTTAGATACGAAGTTTCGTGATCCTTGTTTTGGGTGTCGCAAGTCATTTTGATATAGCGCCAAGCCATATCTTCCGACAGTGCACTTTCAAGGTCGCTCACATCTTGAAGAAAGTCTTCAAAGTTGGATAGTGATTCAATGTTGCGTTCTAAGAGTGACTCAAATAGAGGAATCACATCGTCTTTCGATTGAACGACGAAGGGGTTGGGGATGAAAGAAGAGGACATAGGGGACTTAGCTACCCATTTTGCGTGGGGTGGTTGTCTTCGATTTTGCGCCTGTTGCGGTCTTAGAAGGAACGATTTTCTTAGGTGCAGCAACGGCTTTTTTCGCTTTTGAATCGGCCGCTTTTGGTGCGTCTGCATCGGCGTTTTCTTCAGCTGACTCTTCTTTGTCGAGGTTAGCCCAATCCAAATCCGTTGATTTCAAAGTGTTAAACCAAACAAACAATTTTTTCATGTCTGAGGTATAAACACGTTCACGGTCGTAGTTGGGGAGTGCCAACGACATAAATGCTTTCACCGCGTCATTGTCGGCCTTTGCATCTGGAACGGCTTTGCCAGACTCTTCCAAAGATTTGATGGTCATGAGGACATTGGCCAATTTTACTTCAGCGTCTTCGGTAAACATCGCGATATCGCTAAGGATGCTAATTCTCTGTCGTGGGTTGGTGCCGAAGCGCTTTCCGTCTGTGAGAGATTCTAGGATCAAACCATTTTTATTTCTACCTAAAATTTTGTGCAATCCGGGCATTCCCGTTACCGATACAACGTCTTTCAATTCCATAAGAATACAAATTTCGCCAAATGTGGTTGAATAAACAAACTAAGCGATGTGCTTGCGGGTATATACTTTTTGGAATTCTCTCAACAACACGGCTTTAGACATGTTTTCGGGTGTGTTACCGCCCATGTTTTTGACAAAACGATATTGTTTTTCGGTGAGATCCACGCGGTAGACAACCTTCATCCAAGTGCTATTGTGTTGGGTTTGGAGCGTTTCGATGCAGTTACATAGCTCTGGAATCATCGATTCAAGGGTAGGGTAAATGGCTTGACTGAAAGTGAATCCCATCAAACCGAAATCTTTTTCAATTTGGTCTTTTACTGCCAATAACATCTCTTGGCTTTC
This sequence comes from Bacteroidetes bacterium UBA2234, assembly GCA_002347985.1. GTDB lineage: Bacteria > Bacteroidota > Bacteroidia > NS11-12g > UBA955 > UBA955. The sequence continues at coordinate 18,353 of DDYM01000065.1, read as the reverse complement.
CGAGGCGGGTAATTCGGCGGTCCAGTTGTTGGATAATTCGTCCATTAGTCTTTTTCCCACTTGTCAACTGCGGCGGTAGCCAACCCATTTCCGAGCACATTTGTCATTGATCTACCCATATCGCAAAAATGATCAATTGGCAGAATCAGAGCGATTCCTTCTGCTGGAATATCGAACATGGCACATGTGGCGGCTACAACAACTAGGGAAGCGCGCGGTACGCCGGCTATGCCTTTAGACGTAAGCATCAACACGAGCAACATCGTGAGTTGTGTTCCCAAATCCAGGGGAATTCCATAGGCTTGTGCAATAAAGATGGAAGCGAATGTCATATACATCATTGAACCATCGAGATTGAATGAATAACCCAGCGGAAGGATGAAGCTCACGATTTTTTTTCGACAACCAAATTTTTCCAATTCTTCGGTGAGTTTTGGGAAAACGGCTTCGCTCGAGGTGGTGCTGAAAGCAACCATTAATGGATTTTTTAGGTGATTTAGTAGGGTGCCCAATCGCTTGCGAAGGATAAAGTATCCTACGGCCAATAATAAAATCCACAACAGGGTGAGTCCCACATAGAATGACGCCATGTAATAACCATAAACCTTGAGTATCCCGAGTCCTTTGGTGGCGATAATGGCAGTGATTCCGCCAAAAACACCCAGCGGTGCAAACCACATGACGTAGCCCACCAGTATGAGAATGACTTTGCTTAGGTTGTCGAGAAACTTTACGATGCTATCGCCTTTTTCGCCGTATTGGGTTAGCGCAATTCCAAAGAAAATCGAAAAGACAACGATTTGAAGTATTTCATTGTTTGCCAAAGCTTCAAAAAGACTTTTTGGGAAAAGGTGTTCGATAAAATTCTGAACGGAAAAGCTTTGGGTTTTACCAATGACATCCGCAGCGGCGGAAGTATCCAGCGCATTGATGTTTAGGTGGAGTGTTTCACCCGGTTTGAAGTAATTGACCAGCATTAAGCCCAACAGCAAGGAGGCCAGAGAAGCGCTGAAAAACCAAATCATGGATCTTCCACCCACACGACCTACGGCCTTTAGATTTCCCATTTTGGCGATGCCTACGATCAAGGTTGTTATCACCAATGGTGCGATGATCATTTGCACAAGTCGCAAGAAAACGCCAGTTAGGATTTTGAAATACTGACCAATGTGCTCGGAACGAAGGATGTCTTTCAGACCTCCGTTGGCATCTTTGATTTGGATGGTTTCGGGAAAGAAAATATGGATGAGTTGGCCTGTAATTGCGCCCAAAATCATGGCGGCAATAATGTACCAAGTTAGGTTTTGCTTTTGTTGACTCATGGTTACTGCAAGTATACATCAGGGAAGGGGAGAAAGGAAACGGGGATTGGGTTTTCAAAGGTGGAAAAATCGTTGTAGGTTTGTTGTAATGATTGTTGTTACCGGAGCCGCAGGATTTATTGGGTCTGCCTTGTTGGGAGAGCTACAGAGAATGGGCTATGGCGATTTAATTGCGGTGGATGATTTCTCTATCAAAGCAAAATCGGCCAACTATCAAAACAAGAAGATTACCCAATTTGTGGAGCGCAGCGAGTTTTTTGACTGGTTAAAAGACAACGCCAAACGCATTCAATTTATCTTTCATATTGGGGCTAGAACGCGCACCGATGAGTTTGATGAGACGGTGTTGCAACATCTGAATGTGGAATATTCGCAAAAAATGTGGCAGGCATGTGTGGAATCAAATATTCCCTTGATTTATGCCTCTTCGGCTGCCACTTACGGCGATGGAACCCAAGGGTTTTCTGACGAGCCAAGTTCGTTAACCTCTTTAAAACCCTTAAATCCCTATGGGAATAGTAAACATCGCTTTGATCTTTGGGTGATGGAACAAAAAAAAGCACCCCCATTTTGGGCGGGTTTTAAGTTCTTCAATGTGTTTGGTCCCAATGAATATCACAAAGGTAGAATGGCCTCCGTGGTCTTTCATGCCTACAATCAAATCAAAGAAACCGGCAAAGTATCGCTCTTTAGAAGTCACAATGAAAATTTTGCCGATGGCGCACAAGAACGAGATTTCATTTACGTGAAAGATGTTGTTTCCGTAATGATGCACTTCTTGGTTCATCGAAAAAACAGTGGTCTCTACAACTTGGGCACAGGAACGTGCAGAACATTTGAAGATTTGGCGAAATCTGTTTTTGGGGCCTTGGATCTGTTGCCAGAGATTGATTTTGTTGATATGCCAATGGACATTCGCGACAAATATCAATACCATACAGAGGCCAATATGGAGCGCTTGGTGGCGGCGGGATATCGGATTCCGTTCACCCCGCTTGAAGTTGCCATTGATGATTATGTGAAGAATTATTTGAATTCCATGCAATATTTGTAGTAGATTGTTGTCGTAATTTTTTTCTATACATCTGATAATGAATCGTTTCCAAAGAAATACCTTGTTGCTGATTTTGGGCGCTATGTTGGTGGCCGTGGGACAGGTTTTCATGATTCGAGAACAGAATTTGGGCGCCGAGAAGGGATTGATCAACCTTTCAAATCGCATCGAAGAGTCCATGATTTCAGCGCAATCGCTGATTTCTCAGGTGGACGACTCCATAGACAAGAAAGAGCAAATGTTGGTGAAATCAACCCACCTGAATTGGGCAGGGTATGAAAGGATTTCTCAAACTTTGGGGGCCCAAGGAATTGATTTCTTCGTGTACGAATTTGGTCAGCCCATATTTTGGTCTACCCAGAATTTTCAAATCTCCCCCAATTTTGAAAAACCGATAGAATTACAAAAGCAGGGAAACATGTTTGTGGCAGTGTATCACAAGCAGCGTGATGGGAAATCATTTGCCTACGTGTTGCCTTTGATAGAGGCCAAAGAAATTTCCTACACACAAAGCAGTGTGTTTCAAAATGCCAATGTGGTGGAGTATTCCATAAGTCGCAACCCGGTAGAAAATTCCACGCCGGTGATCGTGCCAGATATGGAGTTGTTCTATCTGGTTGTTTCTAATTATCAGCACCCATATTGGTTTGATATCCTCTTTTTGTTGGGCGCGTTGATGGTGAGTGCCGCTGTTTTCGCCATGTCGAAATCCCATAAACTCCATTTGTTGGTGGTTGTGGCCTTGTTCGGAAGTTGGTTGGGTATTTACTCCTTATTTATAAATGGATATTCTCTGGAGGCGTTGCGTTCCACTCCTTTGTTTTCGCACGATTTATTTTGTGCTACTGAGAGCGGAGGTTCGCTGGGTGAATTGATTTTTATCACCGTATTGGGGCTGTTTTTGGTAAGCAGCTTGGTGCGATGGCTGGAGCAGTGGATACAAAAAACAGGCAAATCACTTCCCGGCTTTGTTGTCAGCAATTTGGCGATGCAAGCCAGTTTATGGATGTTGGTTTGGTTGCTTTTGAATGGCGTGAACCTGGTTCATTTGGGTCGGATTAATTTGGATTTTCAGCAATTTCACCGACTCACATTGTTTTCATTCATTGCTGTGGCAACCTTGGCGGTACAATGGGTTGCATTTTATCGTTTGAATGGTTTTGCTTGGAATGTATTGCAACTGCAGTCCACTTGGATTGTGCGATTGATATCGGTGGCACAAACGCTTCCGCCCTTGGTTTTTGTCTACATCACGCCAGAATTGACAGACGTTTTCCCTTATTGGATGGGATTCATTGTCGCTTGGATAGGATTTGAGTGGTGGATGAAAGACCGCAAAGATTGGATGCGTGTTGTGTTGAGGGTGGTTTTTGCTGGAATCTTGATCAGTAGTTTGTTCGCGAAGGAATCGGCGATCAAAGAAAAAAGAACAAGGCGCTATTTGGCGGAGAATCTTTTACAAGGGACGGATATTGAAACGGCCGAGCGATTGAAGAAAACAGAATCGCTGTTGCTCATAGACAAAGGCATCGTAGATTATTACACTTGTACTGATGAAACCAAAGCCGAGTTTGAGAAGCGATTGAGAGAACTTTACTTCGGTCCCTATTTGGCAGATTTTGAGGTTAATTTCTTGGATTTTAATTCGTTGGGGAAGTCGTATCGACAAGAGAATTCATACGATTATCCCGCAATCAGTCAGTTGTTTAAGGGCGAAGACTGCGTTCCGGTAACCACCAATTTTGTTAAGGTTAACAATTACAAACTGAAGGGTAGTTTCATTGGTCGTTTCGATGTGAGCTCGGCCGTTGGGTATCATGGGGTGTTCTTTGTGATCTTGTCCCCTCGGTTATCGTCAATGGAAGGTCGATTGAGCGATGTCTTTAATCGCAACGTATTGGAACCTTTGTATGCCGACAATCAATACAGTTTTGCCATCTACAACAACAATCGATTGAATTATTCTTATGGGTCGGTGGACTATCCGCTTGATAACCGTTGGCATGGGAAATTTAATGATTCAATGGCGGCCAATGATGGGGGTGGCAAGGGTTTCTTGTTGGTTGATGGCGTGAGTCATTTCGTTTTAACGGATGGTTTGAACAACACGGTGGTTTTATCAAGGAGTCAGGTCGATTTTATTGGTTCAATTACAGGGTTTACTGTGCTTGGTCTTGGCGGGATTTTATTGGTGATGCTTTATTATTTCGTGCTTTGGCTGAGGCAGCGCATCATCGTAATGGGGGATATTACGGGGAAGAAGTTAAAGTTGCTAAAGAATTTGCGAAGTAGGATGCCCTTGGGACATCAGGGGGAGTTGTTTATTGCCAATCGGTTGCAGTTGTATGTAACGTGGATGGTATTTGCGACGTTTTTGGTGGTGTTGTTTGTGACGGTTAATTACTTCGTGAGAAACTATTCTGAAACGCAGAAGGACGGTCTGAGGCAGAAGGCGAATGAGATTGCCTCGAAGTTGAGCAGTAAGGTGAACATTGATGCGGTATACGATAAGTATCAAACCGGGTTGGTGTATGATTTGGCGGAATATTACAATACGGATATCAATTTGTATCGCGCGGACGGGACGTTGCTTGTTTCTACCAATGACCGATTGATTGAAGAAAGTGTTCGTGGTAGGTTGATGAATCCATCGGTGTATCGTAAAATGGCCAATTTGGGCTCTTCTACCTCATTGATCAATGAGAGTTTGGGTGATCTAGATTACATTTCTTCGTATACGGCTTTGTTGAACAAGGATTTGAAGGTGAAGGGGTATTTGAATTTGCCGTATTTCTCAAATCGGAAAGATTTGTATCGCGATATTTCAGAGTATGCGGTTACGATCATCAATTTGTTTGCCTTGGTTTTTGCCATCATGATTGTGATTGCATATTTGGTTGCTCAGCGGATAGCATTGCCTTTGAATTTGATTCGAAAGCAGTTGGCATCGGTGAAGATTGGGGAAAGGAATCAGCCATTGGATTGGGACAAAAACGATGAAATTGGTCTGTTGGTTAAGGAGTACAATAAAATGATAGTGGAGCTAGAGAACAGTTTGAATTTGCTAGCGGAGAGCGAACGTCAAGGCGCTTGGCGTGAAATGGCGAAGCAGGTGGCCCATGAAATTAAGAACCCATTGACGCCCATGCGATTGTCGTTGCAGCATTTGCAATTTTCTTTGCAGCGCAACGATGAGAATTTGAAGGATAAAATTCAGAAAACCAGTGAACTTTTGATACGTCAGATCGATTCATTGAGTCAGATGGCAGAGGAATTTAGTTCTTTCGCGAAGATGCCTGAGCCGAAGTTAGAGAAGGTGAATTTGGTACAGGTAGTGTCGGATGCGGTGTTGTTGTTGGGTAAGGAAAGCGATATGCCGATTGAGTGGAAGTTTGCCAAAGATTTGGTTTTTGTGCAAGCAGATCCATTGCAATTGGGTAGGGTATTTACCAATATTTTGAAAAATGCCATCCAATCCATTCCGGAGGGAAGGACGGGAGACATTGCGGCGAATTTGAAATTGTCAGGCAATTTGGTGGTGGTTGAGTTTAAGGACAATGGCAAGGGGATTCCGGAGGCGTTGCGGGAGAAGATTTTCTCTCCGAATTTTTCTACGAAAAATTCGGGCATGGGTTTGGGATTGGCAATTTCTAAGAAGATTGTAGAGCAGTTGGGCGGACGGATTGCTTACCAGACCAAGGTGGGCGAGGGGACTACCTTTACGATTGAGTTGCCAGTGGTTTCTGTTGACTAGTGTTTCTTAATCGGGCCGGTAATTAAGGGCCAATTCAATTTGTGCGATGAGTTTTTTGAGGCCGGCGCGTTGCATGGCTGATTTCTTCAGTTGGGGTTTGATTTGCGCCGGCTCACAAACAACGTTTTTCCATTGCTCGGCATCCCAAGTAATCATATCACGCGGAACAAACCGAGGTTCTTGATTGGGTTGAGAGAATCTGTTCCAAGGGCATACATCCTGACAAATATCGCAGCCATAGGCCCATTCTGATATCGCTTCCCCCGGCGCTTCGGGCCATGTTTTGTCCTCAATGGTGAGATAAGATATGCATCGATTGGAATCGATCACTTGGGGTTGCACAATGGCCTGGGTTGGACAAGCATCAATACAAGCGGTGCATTCTCCGCAATGGTCGGTTTGTTGACGGTCTGGCTCGATTTCTAGGTTGCAGATAATTTCCGCCAAAAAGAAAAAGCTGCCCACTCCTTTTCTCAACAATAGGCTGTTTTTTCCAATCCAACCCAACCCCGATTTTTCAGCCCACTGACGTTCCATTACCGGTGCACTGTCAACAAAAGCTCGACCTTCGAAACTTGGGATTATCGACTGAATTTCTCCCATCATATCGAATAACTTCTCTTTGATTACATGATGATAATCATCGCCCCAGGCATACTTCGCAATTTTTGGGGTTTTTGATTCAACCACAGTGGAAATGTCCGAAGGCTTTCGGATGTCAATGGTTGATGATTTAATTTGGGTTGAAGTTTGTGCAGGGAAGTAATTGTATGCAAAGCAAATAACGGTTTTTGCCCCTTCAACAAGTAAAGAAGGGTCGAGGCGTTTTTGGAAATGATTTTCCATGTATTCCATTTTCCCATGGTACCCTTTGTTAAGCCAGTCCAATAAACTGGGTTCGGTCTCCGTCAATTTCTCTGCACGTGCAAATCCACAAGCCAAAAAGCCATGTTTCTCGGCCAGGGCCGAAATGAATTCTTTTTGATTTGTTGGGTCTTGCACTGCCACAAAAATAGGGGCAGATGAAAGTTATTTATTCAGCACCGTCGGTTTTCGCTCTATCTACCGCTTTTTGGCCAATCGCGAGTCCCATCGTCATCCCAACTTCAATGTCGCTCCGATAGTGCAATGCACCCCAAAGACGACTTTTGCTTGCCTCATCTGCCATCGACATGTATTTTGAGGCTTCCGATGGTACAACGTGCGACAATAATTTGGCTGCAGCGCCACTAAAAGTACTATGCCCGCTGGTATAAGCTGGAAAATTGGGCAATCCGGTTAGGGTTTTGCAGTCGGGGTTCATTTGAGACGGACGCGGATTGAAATAGTAATATTTCGCATCCCAGCAGCAAACAGCGGCGGTAAACATACTCATATTCAAAAGCGCCAAGTTTCTAGCCCATCTCGCTTCGCTCCAATGTTGATTCACAAAGTCCTCACAAGCAATGGCATTCCAATGACCAGGTGGGGTATAGGTTCCCGCGCCATCGCTCCAAAAGTGCACTACCTTCATTCGATCCCTGTCTGGGTGTTGGCTGAACCATAAAACCTCTTCCAACTCTTTTTT
>DDYM01000065.1:0-10626 GCA_002347985.1 Bacteroidetes bacterium UBA2234 | reverse complement strand
GTCTTACCAAACAACGGCAACATAGGTGGTCTTGCAGGGGTTTCTCTGCTCAGCCAAGGTGTTTCTCCTTTTGCAACGGTTTTGTCGATTAGACTTTGCCAATATGCAGGGGTTCCAACGGCTTTTCCGGCGCCATCGGTTCGGGCGCGGCCAATGAATTTTGATGCAACGGATTTGCCAAGTGCTTCGCCGGCATCGATATCGCTTCTCGTATTCGCTCCAATTAGTATTCTCACATTTTCACATTCCGTTAGCTTCTGCTGAATAAACTCCTGTTCTCCCGGAAACATCAATGTTAAAATTGCCGCCGATGCACCTGCCGCAACAGCTTCTTCACAAGGATAAACAAAATCGGCAGTTACGGGTACCAACTGTTTGATGGATGGGTCCGTGATGGCGGGACGAGGACGTTTGAATTTGGATTTATAAAAGTAGGCTGCAACCATCGCATCGTATTGTGCAGCAGATAAATAGGCATAGGCTCTGGCGGCATAGGGTGGATTGGCAAATGGGAAAAATGGATAAGCCAATGGGTTGCTCGCGCTCGGAATGGGGTAAGTGCCGTCTGGATTTTGGTAAGGGGGTAGATTGTATTTGGCTACCAACTCTCTCATGATTTCATTCCAACGTAAAATCACACCGGCGCTCCAATATTTAATCGCGATTTCCTCTTCGTCTGTGCGATTGTTTTGTCGACTCTTAATCTCCAACAACTCCAACTTGTAATCCGCTGAGGTGGTTGCTATCGGATTTGCGATCCCAAATTCATCGGGTTTGGATAACAAAATGGGCCTCCAGCTTCCTGCATTGGTATCTAGGTTGGTTGGCTGAAGTGCAGGGTATTTCAAATTATCGGATACAATATCTTGCCGACAAGAATTTGATAACACAGCCACGGATAATGCGATATAAAGGATGCGCTGAATTTTCATTATTTTGATTTTTTGGTAAAATCGCCCTGATAAACAAATCCTGTCATTACGATATGACTTTGTCCCATATTTCTTCCGGCAAAGGTTGTGGTTGCGTTTCCAAGCCAGCTTAATCCTGAATTTCCTAGTATGTTAATAGGCAACTTGAAGTTCAATCCAATTCTCGACGCTTCCATGTTGTTGCTCAAGAATGGCATGTCGTTCTTCCGAATGTCGAATCCGCCCAAGGTATTCATTCGGTCATACACCAACTCAAAAATCAAATCAGCGCCTTTGCGATATCCCATTCTTACATTGCTATTCAATACAGAAGGCATGGAAACTTGGTTGCTGTAAATTTGTTCTGTGGTGAAATAAGCCGTTCTGTCTATGGTTACATTTCCACGGGTTGTATATTGGGTGGATGCTGTAAAAAACCAGTTCTTTTTTTGTAGGTCGATCATTAATCTTCCGCTTGCAGTCTTGCTGTGCATGCCAATTGAGAGCGGCAGGTAATCAGCAACGTAATTCGTTGTTGGTGCGGAAACTGATCCAAAGGCCAGGAAACTAACATAGGCCCATTTGTAGCTTTTGCCATAAAATTCGTATTTGGCTGTCAGAGAAATGTCTTGTAGCCCTTTTTGTCCTCTTAGCGTACCGGCAGTTGCATTCGTTTGGACATAGGGCAGCGAGGCAATGATGTTGAATTTGTCTGATACCCCATAGTTCAGCATTCCCATAGCCACTTTCGTTTGTAGGGTCCCAATGTTTTGGTTGTTTCGATAATATGTCCCTTCCCAGTAATGGTTCCAATTGTTGCTACCCAATACGATACCACCGCAGAGATTGTTTTTTGCCATCATTAAGCCGTCGGTTTCTGTCTGGGCCCCGATGCCGGAGACCAAAAATAGCGCGCTGATAATGGAGAGTATTTTAGAATTCATTGTACAGGTAATTACAAAAATATGGGGTTTACAGCAAATTGTAATTTTGGCAAATCAATGAAAATGCGATTCGATAGCCATATTAATACAATCCATACCTAGGAATTTAGCAATAATCCTATGGTCATTAATGAAAGAGAATTACAACAAGGTGTTGCCACCGGGGTATCGCGGGTCGAGTTTGCCGAGATGCCGGAATGCCAATGCCGTTGCTTCTCTGCCTCGAGCTGTTCGTTGTAGATATCCTTCTTGAATCAAAAAGGGTTCGTACACTTCTTCGATTGTGCCGGCATCTTCACCCACCGCCGTTGCAATGGTATTGAGTCCAACAGGTCCCCCTTTGAATTTTTCGATGATGGTACTTAGAATTTTATTGTCCATTTCATCCAGGCCGTTGGCATCAACGTTCAGTGCTTTCAAAGCAAATTTCGCAATGTCCAAGGTGATAGTTCCATCGCCTTTGATTTGCGCGAAATCGCGGGTTCTTCTCAAAAGGGCATTTGCGATACGTGGTGTGCCACGACTTCGGCGTGCAATTTCGAATGCGGCTTCTTCTACGATGGGGGATTGTAAAATATGGGCGCTCCGGCCAACGATGTTGGTTAGGGTGGCGGCATCGTAGTATTCTAAACGACAGTTAATGCCAAAACGGGCTCTCAAAGGAGATGTCAACAATCCACTTCGCGTGGTTGCACCAACCAAGGTGAAAGGCTGCAATGCGATTTGAACACTGCGTGCATTTGGGCCGGTATCGATCATAATGTCGATTCGATAATCCTCCATTGCCGAGTATAGGTATTCCTCCACCACTGGACTCAAACGATGAATTTCATCGATGAACAATACGTCGCCTTCTTGAAGATTGGTAAGCAAACCCGCAAGGTCTCCGGGCTTTTCAAGTACAGGTCCCGATGTGATTTTCATGTTGCTGCCCATTTCATTGGCAACAATGTGACTTAAGGTAGTTTTTCCTAAACCTGGAGGGCCGTGTAATAGGATATGATCTAATGCCTCCCCGCGCATTTTGGCTGCCTCTACGAAAATTTTGAGGTTCTCGATGATTTTGGGCTGGCCCGTAAAATCTCCAAAGTCGGCCGGGCGCAATACTTTTTCAATGTCCTTGTCGGAATTGCTCATTTTGTTTGCATCGGGGTCTAAATTGGGATTCATATGCGAAATTCGGAGTGTGCTATTCGATTTTTGAAATGTTATTCAGCTACATGAGCAAGCTTTCTCAAGTTGCTCTCTACTTGGGGATTTACTTGGAACAATGGGGGTCTTACCGCGGTTCCACAAAGTTGTTTCTCATGCAACATGGTTTTGATTCCACCGGGACTACCATCGGCGAAAATCGCAATGGAAGATTCTAAAACCAATTCATGGGCTGTTTTCGCTGCAGCAAAATCGCCATGAAGTGCAGATTTTACCATGCCCGAGAAAGTTTTAGGGAAAATATGGTTGATTACGGAAATTACGCCACTTCCGCCACAAGCAAGGATTGGGAAGGTTAGCGCATCATCTCCACTGATGACCAAAAAATCCGCAGGTTTTTCTTTGAGGATTGTCATTACCTGTTCCATATTTCCGCTGGCCTCTTTCGTGGCTACAATGTTTGGATGTTTTGCCAATTCCAATTGCGTGGCAGCGGTCATGTTGCTTCCTGTTCTACCTGGGACGTTGTAAAGAATGATAGGCAATGGTGATGCGTTTGCTACCTCTGTATAATGGTAGATGATTCCCTGTTGATTTGGCTTGTTGTAATAGGGCGACACGCTTAAGATTGCCGTTAACCCTTCGGGGTTCAGGTTCTTTAACTGTTCCACCACTTCGGCTGTATTGTTGCCACCTACTCCAAGAACCAAGGGCAGTCTTCCCGCATTCACTGTTTTTATATGTGATACAACGGCTGCTTTTTCTTCTTTCGTTAGGGTGACACTTTCTCCAGTTGTGCCAAGCATCACAAAATAGTTGGTCCCACCCGCAATTTGTTGCTCAATGATTCTGCTTAATGCATCAAAATCGATGCTATGATCCCCGTTGAATGGGGTGATGAGTGCTGTGCCAGTTCCAATGAGTTCTTTCATGCCAATTTGTTCAAGTGTTCTTTCAAATCACAAAGGTACTGATTCATGTTGTGCTTATCTGTAGGTTTGATCAATACATCATAGTTTCCCAAGTGTTTTGAATTGTAAGGTCCCACTTTACACGCTGCCTTACAAACCGAAGCCATTCCCAAAAACTGCCAATGACCTTCTAAATCGAGCGATATGAAAAAGTCGGTGTCCTGCAGCAAAGTGTTTTTTAAGTCCTCAGCCTTGGGAAAGCCCGTTCTGTCGAAGTCCCATTTCCCAACATGGTAAGTATTCGCCTCAGGCACCAAGGGGGTCTCTTCTTTTGTTTTTACGTTGAAGTAGATAATGCGAATGACCTGTTTCCCTGTGTTTTTTAAATATTCGATGTATTCTTTGATGGCTTTGGTTTCGGCAGGTGAACAGCCGCTGTCCCACACGAGGATAAAACGAGTTGCTTTGCTGAAATTGGGTGCGTACTTCAATTTGCCAAATTCTTTGGCTTTGTGCTGATGCAATTTTGCGATCACCTTTGATACCAACCCGTCTTTGTTACTCATTTTGTGTTATTGGTTAATTAAGCCAAGGAAAGTGTCTTCGTCAATGATTTGAACCCCGAGTTGCGTTGCCTTTTCTAGTTTTGATGGTCCGATGCCATCGCCCGCGACCAAAAAGTCGGTTTTTCCAGTGACCCCGCTACCCACTTTTCCTCCATGGGCTTCTATCATCAATTTGATTTCATCACGACTGTGCTTTGCAAATACTCCGGAAATGACCATCGTTTTACCTGTGAGACTGTTGCCAAGGCTCACTTTTTCTGCCGCTGTGAATTGTAGGCCGGCCAATTTCATTCGCTCTATGCCTTCTCTGTGTTTGGGTTCTGCGAAATACTGTACCACGGATTCGGCGATGCGATCCCCAATTTCGTCAACTTGAATGAGCGACTCTTCCGAAGCCTCCATAAGATTGTCGATGTTTCCCATCGCGGAAGCCAATTTCTTCGCTACTGTTTCTCCTACGTATCGAATTCCCAATCCAAACAATACGCGCTCGAAGGGTTGCGATTTGCTTTGTGCGATCCCTTCGATCAAATTATTTGCGGTTTTTTCTCCCACACGATCCAATGCCAAAACTTGTTCAAAGGTTAAATCGTATAAATCTGCCAGATCTTTTACCAATCCAGCGTTGTACAAGGTTTCGGCCATTTCGCTGCCGATACTTTGTATGTCCATGGCTTTCCGACCCACGAAGTGTTCGATTTTGCCGATGGCTTGGGGCGGACATTCGTCGATGTTTGGACAATAATGTTGCGCTTCTCCTTCTTTTCTAACCAGCTCTGTATTGCATTCAGGGCAATGGGTGATGTAGGTATGCGGTTGGGATTGTTCAGGCCTTCGTGAAAAGTCAACGCCCACTATTTTGGGGATGATTTCGCCTCCTTTTTCAACAAAAACAGCATCGCCCACACGCACATCAAGTCGTTCTATCTCATTGGCATTGTGCAGACTTGCTCTTTTCACAGTGGTTCCAAGGAGCTGGACCGGTTGGAGTTCGGCCACGGGGGTGATTGCGCCTGTTCGGCCTACTTGGTAGGTGATTCCCAAGAGGGTAGAGCTGGCAGTTTCGGTTTGGAATTTATAAGCGATGGCCCAGCGAGGCACTTTCGCAGTGAAGCCCAATTCTTCTTGATATCGAAACGAATTCACCTTGATTACCACACCATCTGTGTCGTAGCCCAAGTTGTGTCGTGCCTCATTCCAATGGGACAAATAGGCAAAAACCTCTTCGATGCTTTTACAAGTTTTGCTATGTTCTGCTGTTTTTATGCCCCACTGATGCGCATTTTCTAGCGATTCGCTATGGGTTTGAAAAGGATTTGCATCGGAAAGGAAATGGTAAAGGGTAATGTCGAGCGGTCTCTTGGCGACTTCGTTGGGGTCTTTGATTTTGAGAGATCCAGAGGCGACGTTTCTGGGGTTTGCGTATTCGGCTTCGCCTTGGCTGACGCGAAGGGCATTGAGTTTTTCGAAGCCTTTGCGATGCATAAAGATTTCGCCACGGATTTCGAAGGATTGTGGGAAGTTGCCATGGAGTTGTTGCTTTACGCTGCGTATGGTTTTTACGTTTTCGGTTACATCGTCTCCTTGAAATCCATCGCCACGAGTCACGGCTTGTATGAGTTGTCCGTTTTCATAGAACAGGGAAATGGCGAGTCCATCGATTTTGAGTTCACAAACGTATTCAACGGCTTCAAGCCCTAGCGATTTTTTGACCCGCTCATCAAATTCTCTGAGTTCTTCTTCGGAATAGGTGTTGCCGAGGGAGAGCATTCGACGTTTGTGGGGGACGGTTTTGAAATCTTCGATGAGTCCGCCACCAACGATGCGTGTTGGGCTGTCTGTTAGGGCTAGGGTTGGATATTCTTTTTCTAGGGCTTCGAGTTCTTTGAGTTTTAGGTCGAATTGCTGATCGGAAATCACAGGCTCCGCCAATACATAGTACCGGTAGTTGTGGTCTTTGAGTTCGTTGGTGAGCGCCAAAATTTTGGCTTGGATTTCGCTGATTTGCATGGGTTAAAACGCAACGACCAAATTACGATGGGTTAAGGCGTGCAGCCCAATGAATGAGCCAAGAGTTATTCACAATTTAATGAATCTTTTGGGTGAAATTTTTTGCTCCCAGGGATTTGTGGTTACTTGCGGCATCATTTAAAAATTATGTCGACTTTGGCCATTTCCCCCAATCACGTTGTAGGCATTGCTTACACTTTAACTGTTGCCGATGGCGAAGTCGTTGACTTTGCTGACGTAGCATCTCCTTTATTGTTTATTCACGGCATTGGCCAGACAATCGAAGCGTTTGATGATCAATTGAATGGCTTGAAAGTGGGCGATACCTTTGATTTTGAATTGACTGCTGCCAACGGTTATGGCGAGATCGATCCTAAATTGGTTGTTGATTTGCCTAAGTCGATTTTCGAAGGGGAGGATATTCCCGAGGATATTTTGGAGATTGATGCGGTGTTGCCATTGCAGGACTCAGAAGGAAATCCTTTGGACGGTCGTGTTGTTGAAATCGGTGAAGATTTCGTTAAAGTGGATTTGAATCATCCGTTGGCGGGTGAGGATTTGCATTTTAAAGGTGAAATTCTTTCGGTTCGTGAGGCATCACAGGACGAGTTGGATCACGGCCATGTTCATGGCGAGGGTGGTCATCACCATTAATTTTTGGCTTTAGGGCTTTTGTTTATTTGGTTTCTTCTGCATAGCGCGGATCGGTTTGGTATGGGATTTTTTTCATGCGGCCGACTTCGATGTTGAAAACGCCAAAGTCTTCTGTAATTTGTCCCCAGAGTCTATAAATTCCTCTTCCATGAAAGGGGAATGCCTGCACGGTGGGTGGGAAGTGGATGCTATCAAAGTAATGTCCATCGGCATCGAGCCAAGTTCCGAAGTTCATTTCTTTTCCGCCCACGGTTTTTGTGGGTTTTACGGTAACGAGGTATCCTTCGATGACCACAAATTTGCTTTTCATGTGCGGAAAGTGTTTGCCACGAATTTTGGATAGGTGGGGCATGTTTTCATCGTGAGGGAAGGTTGCGCCTTGCATGAGGTGGAAGGGGTTGCAGAGTGAAAATCCGAGAATATTTCTTTCGTCGTGTGCGATTTCTAGCCAAGAATCTTCTAGGCTTGGCAGTTGATATTCTTTGGGTGTTTCGAGGAAGAGTTTTTGGGTTTGGGCAACGGGTTTTTTGTTGTTTCCATAGAGGGCATGGGCTTCCCACATGAGGGCTTTTCGACTTTTGTTCCAGCATCTACAGGCGCCAATTTGGATTAGGGTTTTGAGTTGTTCTAGGCCGGGTTCAACGCGTTGTTTGAATTCGCTGAGGTTGGTAAAGGGACCGTCTGTGTTCCGTGAATGCAACAAACGATGCGTACAATTTTGTTCTAGGCTATCGATCAACCCAAGTCCTAGCCAAAGGGTTTTGTCTTCAATTCGCGTGAGTATGTGGCTGTGGTTGATGCAGGGTGCTTGGATGATGGCGCCACTTTTTCTTGCGGCATGGACGTAGAATTCTGTTCGATAGAAGCCTCCGAAATTGTTGATTACGGCGGTGTAGAATTCCAGGGGGTAGTAGGCTTTGAGGTAGAGACTTTGGTAGCTTTCTACGGCGTAGCTGGCGCTGTGACCTTTGGCGAAGCTGTATCCGGCGAAACTTTCTATTTGATGCCAAACCTCGGTGATGAGTTCGGGTTTATGTCCTTTTTGCGCGGCGGATTCGAAGAATTTCTCTTGTACTTTTTGGAATTCTTCCCGACTTCGGAATTTTCCACTCATACCACGTCGTAGCACATCGCTTTCTCCCAGTCCGAGGCCGGCGAAGTGGTGTGCAACTTTAATTACGTCTTCTTGATAGACCATGATGCCATAGGTTTCTGGCATAAGGTCCCAAAGGACAGGGTGGGCTTCTTTTCGTTTTTCGGGCTGTATATGTCGTTCAATGAACGTGCGCATCATTCCGCTCCGGGCTACGCCCGGGCGGATGACGCTGCTGGCAGCAACCAACGTGAGATAATCGTTGCATTTGAGTTTCCTCAGTAACTGTCGCATCGCCGGACTCTCAACATAGAAACAACCTGTGGTATGTCCGCTTTCTATCAGTCTCCGGATGATGGGATCGTCTTTGAAGGCCTGTATTTGATGAATGTCTATGTCGATCCCTCGGTTTTCTTTTATATAGATAACCGCATCTTTGATATGACCCAATCCGCGTTGCGAAAGTATGTCGAACTTGGCAATGCCGAGGTCTTCGGCCTCTAGCATACTGAATTGAACCACGGGAAATCCTTTGGGAGGCAGGAAGGTGGCGCTATAGTGGTGGATATGTATTTCGGGGATGAGGATGCCGCCAACGTGGATGCTGAGGTGGTTGGGGAGGTTGTGGATGCGGTGGGCATGTTTGAGTAGTTCTGCGTAGAGGGGTTTATTGGGTTGTGGGTTTTGCGTGTTGTTTTCTACGATGGGTTGATGGGTGGAGTTTTCTTGTTGGGTGGGCGTTTGTGATGCGGGTTGTGTTGATATTGATTTTTCATGGGTGGATTCATGGGGTTTTCGGCCAAGTTTTCTATTGCGGATGCCATGTCCGATTCCCGGTTGGGCATAGACATCGTCTCTACTTGGGGTATAGGATTCAAACATGGCGGTGCTATAGTATGAGTGTTTATTGAGCAGCGCGTCGATTTCGGCTTTGGGGAGCCCAAAGACTTTGCCGAGTTCGCGGATTACGGCATTGCTTTGAAAGGTGCTGTAGGTGGCCAGGAGTGCGGCGCCATGGTCTTTGTATTTGTTGAGGATATAGGCGGTTACATGGTCACGGTCTTGCCAGGAAAAGTCTAGGTCGAAGTCGGGCGGACTACTTCGATGTGGGTTGATGAATCGCTCGAAGTATAGGTCTAGGTGTATTGGATCCACGTCGGTAATTCTCAGGCAGTAGGCCACGATGGAGTTGGCGCCTGAGCCGCGGCCGACGTAGAAGAAGTTGTTTTCACGGGCGAATCGGCAGATATCCCAATTGATGAGGAAGTAGGGGGTAAATCCGAGTTCGTAGATCATTTGCATTTCTTTTTCCAATCGTTGGGTAGTTTGGAAGGTATAGTTGGGGTATCGGTAATGGAGGCCTTGGGTGGCGAGTTCTCGGAGCATTCGGAAGTCTTGGTTGGGGTTTCCGGAGAAGGTTTTTTTATTTTGGGGGGTATTCCATTGGAGGTCCCAGGCGCAGCCTTCGCAGAAGGCCTGCGCCTGGGATATGAGGGAAGGGGTTGCGGCAAATTTTGAAAAAATTTGCCGCAGGGGCGCCCACTTCTGCCACGGCGCAGCCGTGGCAGAAGTGGGCAGCTTCGTTACCAAACAATTGTGGTCAATACAGCGCAGCAACTTGTGCGTCTCAAAATCAATCTCGTCCCGAAATGTTACCGTGTGCCAAGCCATCATAGGCAAAGAGAAATTCCTGTTCCTGGCCAGTCGTAACTGGGGTAGCACCTCCGCATGTACCGCAATCGCCGTTGAGTAACCCATTGCCTTTGTGTGAGATGCAACAGCGCCTTTGTCTTCAATGCTTGAATCGCCGATGAGATTTGCATTTCCGTCCTTTTGGTAAGCGTAGATTACCCTTGCCGATAAAAACACAGGTGGAGTGGAGGGGAATGGTTTGTTGTTCATGAGGTGGTCCGACAGAAATGCGTTGATTTCAGCGAAGCTCTCCTGTGATGTGCTCATTAAAATGTAGAGCGGCCGATCCCCGTTGCGAATGTCAACCCCCACCAACGGCATGATGTGTTTCGTGTTCCTGGCAGCCCTTAAAAAATTTGTCACCCCCGTCACCGTGTTGATGTCGGCCAATAAAACCGGTACCCGAAATCCCATAGAAATGGCCTCGGATTCGCAGCGTTGCACGATCTCCTCCGGCGAAATCAATCCGTAACGCATACTAAAATGGGAGTGGAAGTGGAAAATCATGGGTAAGTAACCTTATTTTGATTAAAATAATGACAATTTATTGCCAACAATATAATCAATTATTTGCAACAAGCGAGGCAACATCGGATTAACTTTGTGCGTTTTAAAGTGTATGAAATTATTTCATTGGTTGTTCATGATGTTCTGGGCTATAGGGTTGCAATCTCAGAACTTTGCGCCGATCGC
>DDYM01000060.1:54549-57389 GCA_002347985.1 Bacteroidetes bacterium UBA2234 | reverse complement strand
GTTTGCGTTTCAACAGAGAAGACAAAGTACAGCCGTTGATTATGAATGTGTTCTTTATTGTTTCGAACGTATTGAACGCATACAACGTAGTTTCTGTTTATCCATACACAGGACAGCCTTTGGATGATGGATTTATCAATTCTCCACAGGGTAAGTTGTTGGCTAAGAACCAGATTGATGCACAGAGCTATGTGGATTTGTATAAAATTTTGTTAAACTCCCAAACGGGTAACTTGGGTGCTCCAAGAACTATCAAATTGGGTTTGCGTGTTAATTTCAATTAAACAATAAGGAATTTAGAGTATGAAACGATTAGGTTTGATTTTGTTGAGTGCCGTGTTGACACAAATGTCGATCGCACGTCCCATTCTTAACTTGAATGGCAGGTCCAACAGTCCTCGTGTAGATCGCAGGGCGGGTCAATTTGCCAATACATGTGAATGGGCTTCTCAAAGTGCGGATTTGGACGTAAATAATGTACGTACCAAATTGTTGAATGGTGGCGATATGTGGTGGGATATCAATAATCCGAAATATGAAATCCCCAAGGTGACTGATCCAAACGCTGTGCGTAAGCATTCTTTGTTTGCCGGTGCTATTTGGATTGGTGGTCGCGACAATGGAGGTAGTTTGAAATTGGCCGCAATGACCTACCGTCAAAAAGGAGTTGATTTCTGGCCAGGTCCATTGGATACAACAACCGCGGCTACTGATCCAGTTCGTTGTAAGTTGTACGACAAGATGTGGAAAGTCACTCGCGATGAGTTGGAGGAGTTTGAGAAAAGCAAATATTTGACACAAAGTGCAGGTATTCGTGATTGGCCAGCGGGAAGACAGCGTGCAGTATTGTATGGTAATGAAGCGAGATATTTGGCTCCGTACAAAGAAATTACTCCCGATGGTGTGTATGATCCTTTTTCAGGGGAACACCCCGTATTGGATGATCGCAGACCGATTATCGAGAATGGGGTGGATAAGCAACCTGATATGTTTATTTGGTGGGTTTACAATGATAAAGGTAACATCCACTCTGAAACTCAAGGGCAGGCAATCGGTGTTGAAGTACAAACAACTGCGTTTGCTTTCAGTACTAACGATGAGGTCAACAATATGACATTCTATGGTTCTAAAATCATTAACCGTGGATTTACTACTTTAAAAGATTGTTACATGGGTCAGTGGGTTGATGCCGATTTGGGTAACTACGCCGATGACTATGTGGGTTGTGATGTAGCTCGTGGCTTGGGATTCTGTTATAACGGTGATGATGACGACGAAGGTGTATTGGGTTATGGATTAAATCCTCCTACGATTGGAGTGGATTACTTTGAAGGTCCAACAGATTCTGCGGGTAATCAAATGGGATTGAGTCACTATATGTACTACAACAACGACTCAGATCCTGTACGTGGAAACCCGGGTGAGGCAATCGAATTTTATAATTTGTTACAAGGTAAATGGTTGGGTGGTCAGAATGTGACCTATGGTGGAACTGGATTTGGTGGTTCTAAGCCAGCAAAGTATATGTTCCCTGGGGATTCAGATCCTGCTTATCCAACGGATCCATGGACGGAGAAAATTGCAGGTAACAAGCCCGGTGATCGTCGTTTCATTCAATCAACAGGACCTTTCACTTTGCGTCCTGGTCAAACCCAGCGTATTACTGTGGGTGTGGTTTGGGCTCGTACAACCAGTGGTGGTGCGGGTGGTTCTTTGAATCTTTTGAAATTGGCATCTGACAAAGCACAAACGTTGTTTAACAACAACTTCAAGATTTTGGATGGTCCAAATGCGCCAGATATCGAAATTCAAGAACTTGAGCAGGAATTGGTGATGAAGTTTTTGAATACCAACTCTCCAAAAATTGAGAACTACGTAGAAAAGTACAGAGACGCAACTAACAAGGAGCGTACTTATAAATTCGAAGGATACTTGGTTTATCAATTGAAAGATGGAACAGTAAGTACCAGTGATTTGGATAATGTTGACAAGGCTCGTTTGTTATTTCAATGTGATTTGAAGAACAACAGAGGTATGATTGTGAATAAGGTGTATGACCCCAAATTGGCGGCCTTATTGCCTGTGATCAAGGTTGAAGGAGCCGATGGCGGAATTCAGCATACATGGAGTATTAAAAATGATTTGTTTGCAACCTCTGCCAATACACAGTTGGTAGATTTCAAGCCAGTGTATTATTTGGTTATGTCATATGCGATCTTGGCTGATGATTCTTTACAAGTTGATCCAAACCAATTCTTGGCTGGTCGTCGTAACATCAAGACATACAAAGTTGTGCCACACAAAACTGAGCCAGAGAATTTTGGAACTGAATTGTCGTCAGGATACGGCAGTGGTCCGGTTTTAACTCGCTTGGCTGGTCGCGGTAATGGTGGAAACGTTTTGGAATTCACCAAAGAAACTATGGATGACATTTTGGCGAACAATATTGCGAGCAAACCAACTTATGTGGGTGGATTTGGTCCGGTGAAAATCAAAGTGGTAGATCCGTTGAAGGTGCCAAATGCGAAATTCGAGTTTGTTTTCAAGGAGAATAAGGCGAGTTTGACTTCTGGCTTGAAGGATTCAATGACCAAAAATACGGGTTGGTTTATGGTGAAGAAGGGTGCTGATGGCGTTTCAAACGACACCATTTTCTCTGATACAACCATTCGAGCCAAGTTTGAATCAGTTCAAGGTAAGCGCGGTTCAAACAATGCTACCAAAGAGACTTTGGCAGATTGGGGCTTGAGCGTTGAAATTGAGCAAGTATATAACCCTGGTGAAAATGCACAAGCGGATCCTTCCAATGGTGTATTGAGCTGGAGTGTAGAATGGGAAGA
>DDYM01000060.1:50719-54504 GCA_002347985.1 Bacteroidetes bacterium UBA2234 | reverse complement strand
TTTCCCATGGCAAAACTGGATTCGTGCAGGTCAGGCTGGTCGCGGAACGACTTTCGATCCAATAGCACACGACTTCTTTAACCAGGATGGTACGGCGTGTGATCCAGGTCAGGCGTTTGAAAGAATCTGGAATGGTAGAATTGCTCCTTATGGATTAACAGCTCGTGAGAAGTTGACAGCGACTGGTAAAAATACTTATGGATTTGCTTGGTGGGGTAATTCAGTGGGATTGCAGAATCCGCTATCTGAATTGGCCAGTGTTCAATTGGTTATCACCAAGGATAAGAATTTATGGACACGTTGCCCAGTGTTTGAAATGGCAGACGATGAAATGAAGAGTTCTACTGAGGGTCAGATGTCAAAATTCAACATGCGTTGGGGTACATCCAAAGACAAGGACGGAAAAGAAATTGCAGGATCTCAAGGTTTGGGTTGGTTCCCAGGCTATGCTGTAAACATGGAAACAGGCGAGAGATTGGTGATTGCTTTCTCTGAGGACAGTTATTTGGCGGGAGAAAATGGACGTGACATGATGTGGAATCCAACAGACAAAGTAATCAACGACAATGGTAGCTATCCAGCTATGGGTGGTAAGCATTTCATTTACATTTTTGGAACTGGATTGTCTGCCATCTCACGTAACGTGAGAGGCGAGAGATATTTGGGTGATGCCGAAGCCAACTTCCAACGTTTCAAAACAGCTGCCTTGCCAACTACGGCTGGAGGAACTGTATCGAGCACTGAGAAAATGAAGTTGTTATCTCAGGCTATGTGGGTGATTCCTACTTATATGGCTCCAGGTTTTGAAATGGTGAACGGAAACGAGCCACCAACAAATGTGAAAATCAAAATCAACATTCGCAAGGCATATACTTCATACAATGCGGGCAATGCAATCAACAATGACCGTCCGATGTACGAGTTTGATGCGGCTAGTATTGCACCTAAAGTAAGCAATGAAATTGGAAAGAAGAATTTGGATCTAGTTAACGTAGTTCCTAACCCTTACCGTGGTTACAGTTCATATGAAAACTCTCCAATTGATTCTCGTGTGAAAATTACCAACTTGCCTCCAGATTGTACAATTACAATTTACGACATGGCAGGTAATTTGATTCGCCGAGTGAACAAGTCGGATGTGAATACCTATTATGAGTGGGATTTGAAAAACGGAAGTAATGTTCCTATTGCCAGTGGTTTATACTTGATCCATGTGAAAACAAAGGATTTGGGTGAAAAGATTATCCGTTGGTATGGTATCATGCACGCCATTGATTTGGACAGTTATTAATAATTAGAATGATGAATCGCAAACAAAAGAATATACTTTGGGCCAGTTTGATGGCTGTTGGATTTGTAGGAACTGCTTTTGCCGGTAACCCCGAACGTCAGGGTCAGGCAGGTGCGGCTCAATTGACCATCAATGGTTGGGCAAGATCCAGCGGTATGGGTTGGGCAAACGGAGGTAAAGTATCGGGTGCCGAAGCCATGTACATGAACGTAGGTGGACTAGATCGCTTCAAAAACAATACGGAGTTGGTATTTGCTCGCACCGAATGGTTGATGGGTTCTGGAATTGGCATTAACAGCGTTGCTTTGGCTCAGAAAATGGGCGATGGTGGCGAAGGAGGAACATTGGGTATCTCTGTCATGCAATACAGTATCAAACCCATTGATATTACCACGGAGCAAAATCCTTATGGTGGAATTGGAACTTTCCGAGTAAACATGACCAATTTGGGATTGGCTTATTCTAAAAGTTTCAGTAATAACATCTCTGCGGGTGTAATGGCTAAGATCGTTTCTGAGGGTATTCCTGATGCAAATGCTTCTGGAATTGCCTTGGATGCCGGTGTTCAATATGTAACTACATTCCGCCCTACCAAGGGTGGTATGAAGAAGGATGATTTCAAATTTGGCATTTCAATGAAGAACATTGGTCCAGATATGAAACATTCAGGCGACGGTTTGAGTTACAAAGCAATCTTGGATAATGGAACGTTTACCAAGACTGTACAAGTAAAGGTTGATAAAATCAAATTGCCAGCGCTTTTGAATATTGCGGCTTCATATGACATTCGCTTGGACAGAAATGCCAATCAGTATGACAACAAGTTGACTGTAGGATTTGGCTTTACCAATTATGCTTATACAGCGAACCAACTTACTTTGGCAGCTGAGTATTCTTACAAGGAATTCTTGACGTTAAGAGGTGGCTTAGTTTACCAGCAGGGTATTTTCAATAGCGATACTCGTCCATCAGCATTTACAGGTCCTCAAGCGGGAATCAGTTACGATTTTGCGGTAGGGGAAGACGGTAACAAAGTGAGTTTAGATTACTCATACAGAGCAACAAATCCATTCAATGGCGTGCATTCTTTTGGGTTGCGCATTGGATTGGGATCAGTAGAATAATTCAAGCATTTTTATATATTTGTAAAGTGTGCATCAGTGGGTAACGCTGGTGCACATTTTTTCTTAAAAAACCAACGATGAGCGAAATACAATATGTATCAAAGGAAGGCTTAGAACGGATGAAGCAAGAGCTTTATTTGATGAAGCATGAGGAACGTCCTCGTATCACTAATGCCATTGCGGAAGCGCGTGACAAAGGGGATTTGAGTGAAAATGCGGAGTACGATGCGGCCAAAGAGGCGCAGGGTATTTTGGAATATAAAATCAGTCAGTTGGAACACATGGTTGCCAATGCTCGTGTATTGGATACTACCAATTTGGATACGAGTAAAGTGAGTATCATGTTGAATGTTCGGGTGAAAAATCACAATGTAGGCAAAGAGGCCGTGTATCGTCTGGTATCGGAAAGCGAAGCCAACTTAAAAGAGAACAAGATTTCCATTAAAAGTGCGATTGCTCAAGGTTTGATGGGAAAAGCAGTGGGAGAAACAGTGAGTATCAGCGTTCCTGCGGGCACAGTGAAGTTGGAGATTTTAGAAATTTTTGCATAATTCATTATGGCAACATTGTTTTCGCGAATAGTGGCCGGGGAAATTCCTTGTCATCGAATCTGTGAAGACGAACATCATCTGGCCTTTTTGGATATCATGCCTTTGGTGATGGGCCATGTTTTGGTGATTCCCAAACGCGAAGTAGATTATATTTTTGATCTATCGAGTGAGGAATTGGGCGCGTTATGGCAATTTGCTCAGGGGGTGGCTAAAGCGATTGAACGGTCTGTTCCATGCAAACGTATCGGAACTGCGGTGATTGGGTTGGAAGTGCCCCATGCTCATATTCATTTGGTTCCGCTTCAGACCGTGGGTGATATCAATTTTACGAAAGAAAAGTTGCATCCTAGTGAAGCGGCTTTGGCTGAAATGGCTGCGTTGATTCGTGCCAATTTACAAGGGTAAATTCAGATTGATTTACTTAGGTTTGTAAAAAATGAAACCTGAATTATTTCATATTGGTGGATTAACGATCTATGGATACGGTTTCTGTATTTTGGTTGGGGTTTTAGCGGCATTTTATCATTTGTATTTGAACCGGGTTCGATTGGGAATGGACGTAGATAGTATCAGCACGGTGATATTGATTTGCTTCGTGGGGGTGTTCATTGGAGGAAAGGTTTTTTATTTCATGGAGGATCCCGCCGGACATTGGCGCAATATGGATGTGTTTCTCGGCGATTTAGGGAATGGATTTGTTTTTTACGGTTCATTTTTGGTGACCTTGTTGCTCCTTTGGGTTTGGATGCGAAAGATGGGCTGGGATTTTTGGGATAAGATGGATGATATTGGAATTGCAGGTGCATTTGTTCATGGCTT
>DDYM01000060.1:40548-50690 GCA_002347985.1 Bacteroidetes bacterium UBA2234 | reverse complement strand
CATATGGGGTTGTTTTTAATGACCCAAAATCGCACGCCGAGCCCTTGGGCGAGGCGTTATACCCAGTTCAATTATGGGATGCCGGAATTGTTTTCTTTAGTATCGCCATGATGCTTCTGATGCAAAAACGCGGCAAGTTGTTTGGCGGGCAACTGTTCTTTTTTTACGCATTGATTTACGGTGTGGGACGTTTCTTTACTGAAGGGTATCGCGGCGATGTTTCCCGTGGTTTTGTTTTCGATGGATTGCTATCGCACAGTCAATTTATCGCCATATTAGTCGTTGCATTCTCCAGTGTGGGTTATTGGTATTTGGGTAGGAGGCAGAAAATACAATTATGAGATTTGAAGATGTAATTGGGCAAGAACAAGTGAAGGCAAGACTTCGTCATGGCGTTGCAGTGGGCAGAATACCACATGCACAGTTGATGTTGGGTCCGGAAGGGAGTGGAGGATTGCCCATGGCGCTCGCTTATATCCAATTTGTGATGTGTTCGCAACGCACGGAATTGGATAGCTGCGGTGAATGCCCAACTTGTAGAAAACTCAGTTCCTATACCCATCCAGATGTTCATTACACCTTTCCCTTTCCCAAAAAAGCCGGTGAAATGGAGTCGTGTTCCGATGTGTATCCCCAGTGGAGAGAAGCACTAAAGGACGATGTCTACATGAGCTATGCCGATTGGATGCAACAGCTCAACGCAGAGAATAAGCAAGGGAATATTCCAACCAAGGAATTGCGGAACATCATCAAGAATTTGTCGTTGAAAGCGTTTGAGGGCAATATGAAAGTTTGCTTGGTGTGGCTTCCGGAGTATTTGGGTCAAGAGGGTAATATTTTGCTGAAAATTTTGGAAGAACCCCCGGTTGGTACGCTTTTTTTGCTGGTTGGTTCAGACGTGGACGACATACTTTCCACGATTGTGTCGAGAACCCAACTGGTTCGAATGGCGCCGATAGATGATTTTTCATTGAGCGAAGCCTTGGTAAATCGCGACCAAATTTCTCAAGCCGATGCACAACGATTGGCAAAAGTGGCACAGGGTAATTATCACTTGGCAAGGGAGTTGGGTAAAGAAGCTACCAATCCCCATTTGGATGCTTGGCGCCAGTGGATGACCATGGTTTTTAAGCGAAGAATGGGTGATGCATTTGCTTGGAGCGACGACTTGTCATCGCTGGGTAGAGAAGGCGTAAAATCCTTCCTATTATATGGGATTCAAGTATTAAGAACTTGCGCCATTGTTCCCTATTCGGGATCTGAGGGGTTATGGGAAGGACCTGAATTGGACTTCGTAAACAAATTCAATACGCTACAGCTGGGACACGAAGTCATTGGAAAAATGGTTAAGGTGTTAGAGGAAGCGATGTACGGAATAGAAAGAAACGGAAACCCAAAAATCATTCTGATGGATGCAAGCTATGGCTTGGTGAAATCAATTATGAAAAAAAATTAGAGGGTCAGACAACCAAAGGAGGGGTAATGTCTTCTTTAGGTGAAATCTGGATCATGTTAACTTCGAATGACACATCAACAGGAGCCAAAAGAACATCAATTGTTGCGACAGTGTATAGCGGGAGACCGCAAGGCGCAGCAAGAGTTGTACGATCTTTTTGCCCCATCGGTGTATGCCATTTGTCTGCGATACATGAATAATTCAGATGATGCCAAAGATATGTTACAAGACACCATGGTGAAGTTTTTTCAAAAAGCGTCCGAGTTCAGATTCCAAGGATCTTTGGAAGGCTGGATTAAGCGCATTGGTGTAAATTCTTGCTTGGATCAACTCAAGCGTAACAAAGCAAAATTCACAACGGATATAGAAAATGCGTTTGGATTAAGTGGAGATGTGAACGCTGCTCAACCTCTGGAAACAAAAGATTTGATGCGATTATTGGGTACACTTCCTGATGGGTATCGTACTGTTTTTAATTTATTTGCAATTGAAGGTTTTTCTCATGCAGAGATTGCTGAGTTGTTAGGTATTTCGGAGAATACAAGTAAGTCTCAGTTGTTTAAAGCCCGTAAATGGTTGCAAGCCAAATTGGAAAGGAATTGATGAAAGATTCTATGAATCATATCGACGAATTGTTCCGTTCCCAATTGGGTTCCGCTGGTGTTACGCCTCCTCCAGGTGTTTTTGAGCAATGCATGAATCAACTGCAAACGCAGACGACTCAAGCTGACACTTTAAATCAAAGCCCTGCACAAAATATTACGCCAACAAACCCCGCTGTAGCAACGAGCAATGTGGGGAAAACCCTATTTGGACTTTCTACAAAGGCGGCCGTTGCTGTTCTGACTTCGGTAGTTGCAATCACAGTCGTTTCGGTATTGGTGTTTCAAAAAAATGATTCAACTCATGCAGCCGATGACTCTGTTTTGTCGACAAATTCTGCCAATTCTAACCATCGCGAAAACGCGGCAAATTCCTCTGTTGAGTTGGTTGAGTCAAATGCAGGAGGCTCATTGAAAACAGTAAATCCAAAATCTAATTCCAGCAGTTTCAATCAAAAACCATCGGTGGGATTGAATTCTGATAAAAATCCTCAGGAGAATAAGCAGCAATCACAAAAATATCAAACTGTCTTGCAGAGCAATTCTGCTGAGGCGAATGGGGTTGGCGAAAAGACAAAACTTGGGGCAGATAATATCGCGGGTTGGGTGAAGGACAGAAATTCATCTGAAACCATCGGTTTGAAATTGGGCGACAATTCTACGCCAACCAACCGGATACAAAAGGTTGTGGCCTTAAACACAAATCCATGTCGCTCCGCATCAAATCAGTGGAAGCCTGTCATTTCGGACATAGTGGGTGGGATTGTTTCGTTGGGTATTGAGGGCAAATTTGATAAAATGAAGATTGACTGGTCTGATGGCGAAAAATCTGAAGTGGTGACAGACCAAGTGGGGGTTGAAAGGGTTTCACACCAATACTGGGTTGATCATGCGAGAACATTCAGCGTGAAATTGTTAAATGAACGGAGGATTTTGGATGATAAAGGTGTTTCCGTGGTTTGTAAGGACAGTCAAAGGGTAGCCGTGAACATTTTGCCATCAACAGACGCCACCGATATTTTTGTGCCAGATATTTTTACGCCAAATGGCGATGGACTGAACGAAGAATTTTACATTGGCATGGCACAGCCTCAAATGTTTGATATGTGTGTGTTTGATATGAATAATCGCTTGGTTTTCAGATCGGATAAATACGATGCAAAATGGAAGGGNNNNTTAAGAAGAAAAATCGAATATGAATAATACTCATAATATTACACAGAGTTCAAATTATTGGCCTAACTCCTTGGGAAATCGGGCCAAATTTTCTACTTTTGACCAATTACACAAAGCAAACACACCTAAAATGAAAGGTTTTATTACAATAATGAAAAGTGCGCTACTCACGTTAGTGGCTGTTTTTGCCATAATTGGCGATACAGCGGCGCAATGTACAATCCAGTACAGCGGATCACCTTGCGTTGGAACTCCAGTGAGTTTTTACGGCGCATCTGCGGGAACTACGCACGACTGGGATTTTAACGGAGAAGGATCGCAAACAGGTTTGAAAAACTTGAATTTTGCGTTTAAGACTCCTGGAAACAAAACAGTGACTTACATCACTACAATCAACGGGACAAAGTGTACGTCTACGTTGAATTTGGTGGTTAGGACTGCGCCAACGATTAAGTTGAAATTGCAGAACTTGTACGAGCAGTGTTTTGAAAAGAACTTGTTCTGTTTTACAGATAGTTCTTTCAACGTGAACGGTTCTAAGATCGCCAAAATTCGTTATTTGGTGAGCGACGGTCAGTTGTTTGAATACACCAAACCCACAATGCCGCAGACTTTCTGTTTTTCGGTAAAGGATGAGCGTGGTGGAAGCTTCGACATTTTCGTTGAGGTAACGGATGAGTGGGGTTGTGTAGATACATTGAAATTAACGGGTGCCGTGAAGGTGCGTGAAAAAATTGGTGCGCGTTTTACCAGTAACAAGCCAGTTGCTTGTGATAGTGTAACGGCTACCATTCAGAATATTTCACGTATCGACAAGAGTCAGGTTAAGAAAATCACTTGGTATTGGGGTGATGGCTCAACAAGCACGGATTGGGGTCCAACAATTAAGAAGACTTTCTACGGTCAAGGTACTTATAATTCTAAAGTGATCATCGAGACAATCGATGGTTGTAAAGACTCATTTACTGTCACTGCGGCGGCATCGGTATTTAAATCGAAGGCAACCATTTGGGCTAGTAAAGATTCTGTATGTATTTCTGACCCAAAGATTGATTTTGGCGTAGACCAAATACCTACAGGAGCTACAGGTTTGTTGTGGAATTTTGGTGATCCGAATACGGGTCCACAGAACTTTGATAACAAGAGTTGGAATACCAGTCACTCATTCTCAGGCCTTGGACCTTTCTTGATCAATTTGACATACTCTCACCCAATTTGTGGTAATAAATCAGCTTACGATACAATTATTGTATTGGGACCTGCTTCTACCATTGAGGTAATGGGTAATCGTTTGGCAGAATTTGAGGTTTTCCAATGTCCAAAGGATGTTATGGATACGGTTCACTTTAAGAACTTCTCTACCTTCTATCATAACGACCGTGATTTTACTGACGATGATAGTACGTTCTACAAATGGAATGGTACTTTGGGTCATACTTTCCAAAAGAATGCCAATGGTACTCCAAAGCAGGTGTGGCAGAAGCCATTGAGAAATGAGAAAAACTCAAATGGTACATCCTCTGTGTACTCAGCAAATCCTTCACCAGGTGGTGGTAATGACTATTTGAAGCGCGAGCGAGTTTGTGCGGTCCGACTTTGGGATTTTAGTGATACGTATGCACCGAAGTGTACGACAGATGTCACACGCAACAAAAACGTTTTTGTAAACTGTCAATATTCTCGCGACACTCTTCCGACTCACTACTACAAGTCATGGGATTTGATTTTGTTGGAGAAATTTAAAACTTCTCCAATGGAAGATGCGATTTTTATTACATCAACTGGTATTTGTAAAAAGATTCAAGTTTGGGCATCGGATACTTTGTGGGTAGTTTTAGATACTATTGTTTTTGTACCTAAGACAAAGGCAGACTCTGCTACCGCAGCCACTACCAAGTATAAGAATGCAATCAAGAAGTATGCACCATACTACAAAATGAAGGGTATTGGAGAGAGATTGGTTGAAGATTCTATTACAATCACTTTGGGAGCTAAGGATTCAGTTTATATCAATAAGACTTTATATGTTGGGCCGAAGACTGTTCTTGCAAAAGACAAAGATATTATCCGCTTGACGAGCAAGACAGATTCTATTGTATACAATTTCTCAATGTATACTCGAAGAGATACGTTGCCTCTGCCTTTGCTTAAAATTCGACTGGCGAAAGGAGAGAAACCAAAACAAATTAAAATGTTGCTGATGTCGAAGATGGGCCGATTCAATGGCTTAAACTACGGCACAGATTATATTATCGATTACAAACGTTACAGGGAATTGTATTATGCAAAAATTCCACAGTGTAACAACGTAAAATTGAATCACAGAGATACTTGTCACCCAATGAAGTGTGAAAGCGAAGCAACCAAGCAGTTGGCGATGTTGCATGCGAATGCGGGTGGTGTTGGATCAGGTTTGTTGAAAGATGCGATTGAATGTTTGGGTGCGAAGAACCCTCAATATGGTATTACCTTTATCTTAAGTGATTTGAAACCTGGTTGTACATTCTCTACGGTTCAAATCAACTTTGATTCAACATGTAATCCAAATGGTTGGGTTTCATTGAGTGGTTTGAGTCCCGGTTCACGTCCTCCAGGACCCCCATACCCTGGATATCAAATGGCGGGTAACCCACCAAGTAGATATTCTAAGCAGTATTCTGCATCAGAAGTATGTGATCCAAGTGGATGTATTACAGTAGGTATCATTGTGGGTAATGGTGTACGTAAGCCTGGAACTTTCTCTCCTCCAACCAAGGATCGTCCAATTTGTAGCGATACTCAGTGGTACAGGAAGTTTGCTTGTTTCCCAATGATTGACCCAGCGTTTGAGGTAATCATTCCAAAGCCAAACTCAGTGGGTATACGTAAGATTTGTAAGGGAGATCCGGTGATCGTTCGTCCTATACCTGGAAACAAGACCAGAACAGACGATTTGAAAACACTGCGTTGGTCTTTTGAAACTGGTAATGCTTGTCCTACTTATTCTAGAGGATGGCGCAGATATATTCAAGAAGATTACTTCAGATATCAAAAGGTACCTGGAAAGAACCAAAAGCGTTTGTACAACTATGTGGTTCAGACACGCGGTGGTGAAGACCCAGTTCAGGTTCCATGTACAGATATCTGGAATGATGGAAATACTAAGTTGACCAAAAAGCCTGATACCATTTATACTGCTGAGATTCGTGCTTGGCAGGTAGGTGCCGACGTATCTGCTGTTTGGGATAAAATGAAAGAGCGTTTGGATGCTCGTGGTTTCGATCCTTTCTCATTGACAGGTGCTCAAATTGCTCAAATGATTTGGAACAACAAAGGAGTCATCGGTCAGCCTTCATCTGGTGCATATGGTTGTATTGATACTACCGGATTTGGAAGATTTATTCGTTACTACATCATACCTAACAAGGATAGTATGACGATTTTGCACTACCGTGATACAACAATCCGTCCTACGGAAATCAACAAAATCAGTGGTGTTGATTATGCATCATATCGTTTTGTACCAAAGTGGGTTGGATATCATTTGATCAGTTTGTCTATGACTTCATCAAATGGTAAGTGTGATGATATCGCGGCATTCCCAGTATTGGTTGGTTTCGCGATGGAATTGGAATTGCCAGATAGTATTATTTGTCAAGATCAGGCAACTACGTTGAAGGCGCTTCCAAAGTATAAAATGTTCCATCCAGATCCAATTAACTTTGGGACATGGGATTTCACAGACTATTGGAGAGACCCTACACGTCAAGCTGAAACAGCGCAAGGAAAGCCAAATCGTGAACCATTTACTAAGTGGGATTGGAACAAAGCGGATGATGATCCAAGCAAGCCAATCACAATTTTCGGTGGTCAGCCATGGGGTGGTACCGGTGTTGGTTCTGTGATTTCGCCTTGGGTTGATTTGGGTGGTGGCGGATCTGTAGCCAAATACTACAAGAATGATTCAGGTGTATATATTTTCAGAAACATTGCAGGTGACAGTACCGGATGTATGGATACTATAACACGCAAGTTGTTCATTACTCGTTTGGATGTGAAGTTTGGCTTGAACGTGACTGTTCCGTCTTGTAACTCTACTATTGAATTCTTTGATAGTTCAATCATGCATGACCCATGTAGTTGGGCTATGAAGAACTGTAATGGTCCTACACCAATGCAGTGCGACTTTATCAAAGAGTGGTATATTGATTGGGGTGATTCATCGAACAACTTGTTCAAGAGAGCGGCATCAAATCAATCAGGATTGCCTGATCGTATTGGACACAAGTACACTAGAAATGGATGGTTTAAAATTCAATATCGTTTGAAAACAGACCAAGGTTGTGAGGATACATTCAGTCGTTGGATATTGATTCCTGGACCTCGTCCGAAATTTGAATTCACAACTAAAGCTGGCAATGAGGTTACTATTTGTGAAGGTGACAGTCTTCAGTTCAGCAACTTGACAGACACTGCATCGAACAAATCTGACTGGACTTGGTTCTGGGGAGATGGAAAAATTGACAACAGGAAGGATCCTTTCTTGTGGCATACTTACAAAAAGCCAGGTAAATACTATGTATTCTTGGAGCAGTATGACTCGTTGATTTTGCCTCCGAACATTCGCAAATTCTGTCCTGCTACATTCCCTGATACCCCATCTCAGAAGGCCTTTATCGTGACTGTTTTACCACGTGATTCGGTCAGAGGATTTGTGCTGAAGATGGCGATATGTGTGGGTGATAGTAACTACTTTACGGATAATTCAGATACCATTTTGAAATCTTACAAGTGGAGATTCCAGAACTTGAGTACGGGTCAGGTAGATACCATTACAACTGATAAGAAGAAGTTGGCATGGAGATTTACCAAGCCGGGTCAGATTAGGGTTTCACACTTTGCAGACTACGATCCAAACCATCCACGTCCATGGTGTCCTACAGTAATGGGTGATATTATTTTCCTTGTGGATTCTGTGGTTTCTAACTTCACAATTGACTCATCGAAAACACCGGATTATACATATACCCGAACCGATATCAATGGTACGCAGTGGCGTTGGGGTTATAACCACCAGAATAACATCAAACTCACCAAAGAGCCTTTGGTAGTTGACTACTCTGGAAGCGATAAGATAGTAAGTGCTTCATACAGCGGTACAGATACTTTCTGGGTTTGTTTGGAAGTAACCAATGCTACTGGATGTAAGGATACAATCTGTAAGCCAGTCTATGTGAACCAATTCATTTTGTTGGCTAACGTATTCACACCGGGTAATGGTGATGGTAAGAACGATGAGTTCCGTGTTCCAATTGCTGGTCAATCTTTATTTGAATTGCGTATCTATAACCGCTACGGTGAGCGCGTATTCGAGTCTTCTGATCCTGGAGTGAAATGGAATGGTAAGGTAAATAACGACGGTGCTGAAGTGCCTTCAGGAACATACTTCTACCAGTTGACATATCAGTTCAAAGGAAAAGATAAGATTAACAAGGTAAATGGTTCTGTGAACGTAATTCGTAAGCCTTAATAATTTTTAATTCAAGAATAAAGCTGAGAAAGCCCCGCAGAACCTGCGGGGCTTTCTTTATTTTTGTAGCAATCTAAAATGTTGAATTCGGATCAAAATTTATATCACACGGATACCATAGTAGCTCGGGCTACGGCGGCAGGGATTGGAGCAATTGCTGTTGTTCGTGTTTCGGGTCCAGAGGCATTGACAATTACGGATTCTTTGTTGAAGAGGAATATTTCGGATAGGCCAACGCATACGGCGCATTTGCGGACCTTGTACGACGAAGATGGGGTAATGGATGAGGCGTTGGTTACAATTTTTAAGGGTGTCAAAAGTTATACCGGGGAAGACACCGCGGAAGTGTCGTTGCATGGCAGTGAATACATTGTAAGTCGCGTATTAAGGGCCTTTATTCGCAACGGTGCCAGATTGGCCGAGCCGGGTGAATTTACCCAACGCGCGTTTTTAAATGGCAAGCTCGATTTGGCACAAGCAGAAGCCGTAGCAGATGTGATTGCGTCTGAACATCGCATGGCTCATGATTTGGCTTTAAAACAGCTAAAAGGAGGGTTTTCTCGGGATATAGCCACGCTGAGAGATCGATTGTTGCATTTTACCAGTTTGGTAGAGTTGGAATTGGATTTTGCAGAGGAAGATGTGGAATTTGCCTCGCGAGAAGAGCTCAGGGCGTTGGTATTACGCATTAAATCTGAGGTGGATGCGTTGAATGATTCTTTTGCACTGGGAAATGTGATAAAAAAGGGTTTGGCATTGGTGCTGGCCGGAAGACCAAATGCGGGTAAAAGTACATTGTTTAATGCCTTATTGAACGAGGATCGAGCCATAGTAAGCGACATTGCAGGAACTACGCGTGATGCCATCGAAGCACAATTGAATTTTGAAGGATTTTTGTTGCGTTTGATTGATACGGCGGGGATCAGGGAAGCTACGGATGTGATTGAGCAGGAGGGCATCGCAAGGACATTTGCACACGTTGAAAAGGCTGGAGCTACCTTGTATTTATTGGATGTGGTCGAGTGTACTTTGGAAGAGGCAAGACTAGATT
The DNA here is from genome assembly GCA_002347985.1 of Bacteroidetes bacterium UBA2234. Lineage (GTDB taxonomy): Bacteria > Bacteroidota > Bacteroidia > NS11-12g > UBA955 > UBA955. The sequence goes on along the minus strand of DDYM01000060.1, from coordinate 40,896 downwards.
TGACGATGTTGAAGCAGAAAACGTCACGCATTTGGGTCGTTTGTAATAAGGTTGATATGGCTCAGGGGGATTTGGGCGCGTGGAGTGCAATGGTGAATGATATGGATTTGGAGTCGGTTTGGTTTGTTTCGGCCAGGGATGCTATTTCTGTGAAGGAATTGAGAAACTCTATCGAAGCCCGTTTTTTGGGAGGTTTTGGTGAATTGGGCGATCAAACGGTGGTGACCAATATTAGACATGCCGAATCTTTGCAGCAGTGTTCAGATGAAATGGAACGGGTGTTGGAAGGACTTGAATCTGGATTTACGGGTGATTTATTGGCATTTCACTTGCGCGCAGGAATTCGCG
>DDYM01000060.1:38741-40434 GCA_002347985.1 Bacteroidetes bacterium UBA2234 | reverse complement strand
AGTCTAGTTCCAACGATATCGATTTTTTGCTACCCATTTGTATATGAAATCCGTAAGTTTTGAGGGTAAAAATCGGAAGATTGAGAGCCATCGCCAAGGTGTTTTGGTGTTTCGAAGTATGTTGAATACGGCGGCTGATCGAACGGAAACCTTGTTGTTTACAAAATAGACAGTTTGCAAATCAATGAATTGAATGCCATGGTGTTTTAACATTGCTTTTGCCTCGGGACTTCGCATGCTCACGGCTGTAAAATCGCGGTTTTGGGCCAATGCCCATTGGGAGATTTTGGTGCAAAATTTACATTGATCGTCGTACAGAATATGCATGGTTTGTCACTCGAAATTACAATGAAATAGCCAACAACTTTTATTGGTTTGCGATGAGTTGAGATACAATTTTGGCGCTATTCAGGCACAAAGGAATTCCTCCCCCGGGATGAACGCTACCACCACAGAAATACAAGCCCTTTATGGATGATGAGAAATTCTTGTGTCGTAAAAATGCCGCAAAGCGATTGTTGCTCGCTGTACCGTAGAGGGATCCGCCATGAGATGATGTACGATGTTCAATTTTAATTGGATCCAAAATCTCCTCAAATTCAATCAATGATTCGATGTCTCTTTGTAATATCCGTTGGAGTTTTTCTAAGATATTTACCCTTGCCTTCGCCGCGATATCGTCCCAATTCTGACCGGTATGGCTGGGGACATTAATCATTACAAACCAATTTTCACAACCTTCTGGGGCGTCGTTCGGTTCACACTTTGAGCTAATGTTGATATAAACGGTGGGGTCATGAAACGGCTCCTGTGATTGGAAAAGATGGTCGAATTCCGCTTTGTAATCCGCGGAGAATAATATGTTGTGCAAGTGGAAATCGGGGAAAGTGCTTTTTATCCCCCAGTAGAAAACCAAGGCCGATGTGGATCGTTCTTGTGACAGCGTTTTCTGCGGTGCTTTGTGATTGGGGAGCAAATAATTGTAGGTGTTATATATGTCGGAATTACATACAACAAGTTCACAAGGGTGGTGAAATTCTTCCAGTGTTTCCAGGGGCAATACACGAACGGCGGATACGTTTTTTCCGGAGGTGACAATTTCCTTTACGGCATGCTGAAAGTGGAATTGTACGCCTACAGAAACTGCCAATTGATGCAGTGATTTAGGGATGTTGAACATGCCTCCTTTGGGGAAATAGGAGCCTAAATTTTGTTCCAAATGAGGAATCATGTTGAGCAATGCCGGTGCGCGGTATGGGTCGCTGCCATTGTAGGTGGCAAATCGATTTAGGTATTGAACCAAATACGGATTTGATACTCGCTTTTGGTTTTCTTGATTCATGGATTCAATCAAATTTAACTTGCCAGCATTGATTAGTCCTTTGATTGTTTTTCGGTTGAGGTAGTTTTTAAAGCGATGTAAACTTTGTTCGATAAAAATGGGCGCGGTTAGGTTGTATCGAAAAGCTGCCTTTTGGAGTTGACGTTTTAGGGCATTTTTTTCTTTTTCTGTTGCAACGCTTGAGAGGGATTCGCTGAATTTATCCCAGGATTTGTAGGCGATGAATCGCTTTCCGTCTTCGTAAAAATAATGACAAATGGTGTCTAACTGATCATACTTGAAATGGTCTTTGGGGTTTTTATTGCACAAGGTAAATAGCTCATCCACCAAATTCGGAAGGGTGAATAAGGA
>DDYM01000060.1:36975-38690 GCA_002347985.1 Bacteroidetes bacterium UBA2234 | reverse complement strand
GATTGCGCAAGTCGAATCGCCGAAGCAATTCCTGCAATTCCCGCTCCTACAATGGCCACTTTTTTTGTCATCTCATAACTAACATACCTAACCGTGTTATGGTTTCGAAACGATAGAATTATATGGATTCGAAAAGACAATTTCTTTTCATCAAACTGGGAAAACCAATTACACTAACACTTGTTAGTTTGTGGTGAATTGGGACAATAATTTTGGGTTGTGGCTGGCATTTCCGCATCAACTGTTTGAGCGTTTGCCCTCAGATGTGGTAAATGTGGCCCTTGTGGAAGAGGATTTGTTTTTCACGCAATTTGCATTTCACAAACAAAAGTTGATTTTTCATCGGGCTACGATGCGCTATTATGCCTCTTTTTTGAAGGGGTTGGGTTATCGCGTTGGATACTTTGGGTCGAAGGGAATATCGTTGAAAGTGAGGGATTTGATGGTTGATTGGAAATCAAAAGGTTTCAATGAACTCAGCATGTATCGATTGGAAGATGATTGGCTGCATCGTGAGATATTGTCATGTGCTCAAGAGTTGGATATGGGTTTGCGTTTTGTTGAATCGCCTCAATTTGTTTTAGATTCAAAAGAGATTGAAAATCAATTTTTGGGAAAGAAGCAGTTTCTTCAAGCCAATTTTTATTCATCCCAAAGAAAGAAATTTCAGGTTTTGATGGATGGCGCAAAACCCATGGGTGGGAAATGGAGCTTCGATGAAGAAAATCGTCTGAAGTATCCAAAGTCTCAAACGCCCCCGGCATTGCCCAAAATTGCAGATGCAACCGATCATACTTTTATATCTGAGGCGATTGCTTATGTTTCACGGTATTTTCCTAACAACCCTGGAGAATGTAGCGGAGAAATGGATTATCCCGTAACCCATCTGGGTGCCAAGCGGTGGTTACAAGATTTTCTTACGCATCGAATGCGCGGTTTTGGGTCTTATGAGGATGCCTTGGTTTCCGGAGCTCCGTTATTGCATCACAGTTTACTTTCGATTTATTTAAACAATGGTTTTCTATTGCCCGATGAGGTGCTAACGGCAGTTCTTAAAGCCGGGGAAGAACAGGATTTGGCATTGAATGATGTAGAGGGATTTGTACGACAATTGTTGGGTTGGCGGGAGTTTATTCGGGGCATTTACATTGCCGTTGGTAGGACGCAAAGAACCCGAAACTATTGGGAATACAATCGGCAGATGCCGAAGAGTTTTTACGACGGTACAACAGGCATTGTCCCAGTAGATATCGTAATAAAAAAAGTGCTTCGCAATGGATACTGTCATCATATTGAACGACTGATGGTGTTAAGCAATTTTATGTTGCTCTGCGATTTGGCTCCCAACGCAGTGTATCGCTGGTTCATGGAGCTGTTTTTGGACGCCTATGATTGGGTGATGGTCCCCAATGTATATGGGATGGGTCAGTTCGCCGACGGTGGGATGATGAGTACCAAGCCATACATCAGCGGTAGCAATTATATACTGAAGATGAGTGATTTTGAGAAGGGTCCATGGACAGAGATTTGGGATGGATTGTATTGGCGTTTCATTGACCGTCATCGGGATTTCTTTCTCAAAAATCCGCGCATGGGTGTGATGGTGAATTCGTATGACAAGATGGATGCTGACAAACGGAATCGATTGTCTGTGGCTGCGGAACAATTTTTAAAACAGTTGAATTGAAAATGAAAATCCAAACTTTTGCCTTACC
>DDYM01000060.1:35079-36940 GCA_002347985.1 Bacteroidetes bacterium UBA2234 | reverse complement strand
TCGATTAAAGCGAAGTAGTTTCAATTTGTGGCGGAAACGCGTGAACAGCGGGGTGAGTCAAAAACACATGAAATTGCGAAGTGAGGCTGTGAAACGATTCCATTGTAGCCGTCAGCGATCCATATCGAACAATAAAATCAGTAAGCGATGAGTATTCAGGAACTGCTTTCGCAGAAGTTGGAAGAGATTGATCCTGCGAAGTATGCTAAAACGCGAAATTATGTATCGGGTGGTGTGACCGAGTTAGGTCCTTTTATTTCCCGTGGAGTAATAGATACCCGATGGGTTTGGGAGCATCTTTTGAAGAAGGGTTACGATTTTGATGTGATGTATGGATTTGTTCAGCAATTGGCTTGGCGCGATTTTTTTCAGAGAGTTTGGCAACAAAGGGGTGAAGGAATTAATTTGGATATTCGAAGAAATCAGGAAGGTGTTGAACATGAGCTTATACCCTCGGCAATTGCGAACGGTGCAACGGGGATTGAAGGGATAGATCGTGGTATTGGCAGTTTGTTGAATTCTGGCTTGATGCACAATCATATTCGGATGTATACTGCATTTTTAAGCTGCAATTTGGGTAAGTCCCATTGGCACTTGTCGGCCCAATGGATGTACTCGCATTTATTAGATGGGGATTGGGGTTCAAATGCCCTTTCTTGGCAATGGGTGGCAGGAACTTTCTCAAATAAAAAGTACATCGCAAATCAAGAAAACATCAATCGTTTTACGGATACAAATCAAAACGGGACATACTTGGATAAGCCATACGAGGAACTTCTTGAATCTAAGATTCCCAATCAGTTGATGGAATTGACGGGGATGGAGGATGTGTTGCCTTACTCAGAATGCGACGAAGATGCGATGCTGAGTACAGCCAAAGAACACGGACTCAAGACTTTAACAAAAATTGATTTGGATGGCCTAGATTCTGTATCGTTATTCAATTATTATCAGTTGTCGTTTCAGTGGCAGTCCGGAATTTCGTCTTTGCCCATTTTGCTGCTCGAGCCGAGTGTTTTTAAGCGATACCCCATTTCAAAGAAGTGTTTAGATTTTATGTGCTCTGTGGCGAAAGAAATTCCAGGGATGCGCGTCTTTGTGGGCGAATTCTGCGCGTTGGAAAAGGTATTGGATGGTTGTGAAGTTCATTTTCGTGAGCATCCATTGAATTTGCATTATAAAGGCCAAATACATCAACGAAATTGGTTGGCACCTGAGGTGGAGGGAGAATTTTCTTCCTTTTTCTCTTATTGGAAGAAGGTGGAGAAATCATTGCGAAGGGAATCCAAGGAGTATCGTGGTAATTGAGAAGTATATGGACAGCCAAGTTTCAATTCATCGGACGTCATCTGAATCCCGGGAATCAATATCGCGGTTGACCGCAAAAAAATCCCAGATGCAGCTGGTTTGGTTGAAGAGGGATTTGCGTACCCAAGATCACGCGCCACTGGCCCAAGCGGAGGCAAGTGGTTTGCCATATCGAGTAATTTTCATTTTTGAGCCAATTTTGTTGAATCATCCGGATTGTTCGGAAAGACAATTGCGATTTCAGTGGCAGTCGTTGAACGACATCAATCAATCGTGGCAGGGATTGTTGAACGTTTCAAAACCAAGACGAGTGGATGTTTTCTGGGGAACAGCGGAAGATGTTTTCGCAGCATTGATGGATAGATTTGATGTGAGTTGTGTTCTTTCATATCAAGAATCTGGAATCGAGGAAACATTCAAACGCGACCTTAGGTTGCAGTCGTTTTTTAAAAGTAAGGATGTTGAGTGGCGAGAGTTTCAAAGAAATGGAGTGATTCGCGGAATTAGAGATCGTGTGGATTGGGATAGACGTTGGTTTGGCGTGATGTCTGAG
>DDYM01000060.1:14301-35058 GCA_002347985.1 Bacteroidetes bacterium UBA2234 | reverse complement strand
CCGGGATGCAAATGGGCGGGGAGAGTTTGGCATGCAGGTATTTGAATGGTTTTTTGCGGGAGCGACACAAGTCATACCATTTTCATATTTCTAAACCACTTCAGAGTCGGGAATCATGCAGTCGACTTTCGGTTTATATCGCTTGGGGCAATTTGTCGATCAAACAGATATATCAAGCTTCAAAATCACTACCGAAGGAGAAAAAAAATGGCAGGGCGATTACGGCATTTTTATCGCGCATCAAATGGCATGACCATTTTGTTCAGAAGTTTGAGCAGGAGTGTACGTATGAATATCGGGCGGTGAATAGGGCTTTTGAGGATTTGGGGGCAGAGAACGATGCAGGGTTGTTGTTGGCTTGGAAGGAAGGCAGAACGGGCTATCCGATGGTGGATGCGAATATGCGCGCATTGGCTGCAACGGGGTGGATCAATTTTCGGATGCGGGCGATGTTGGTGAGTTTTTTGACGCATCATTTGGATATCGACTGGCGGTTGGGGGTGTACCACTTGGCGCAATATTTCTTGGATTATGAACCGGGAATTCATTATACACAGTTCCAAATGCAGGCGGGCACTACTGGCGCGAATACGGTGAGGGTTTATAACCCCGTAAAGAATGGTTTGGAGCATGATGCTGATGGCGAATTTGTAAGAACGTGGGTTCCGGAACTTTCCGCATTGCCGAATCATTTGATACATCAACCATGGACGATGACGGAGATGGAAAGTGTGATGTACGGGGTAGCATTGGGTAGAGATTATCCTTTGCCAGTGGTTGCGATGCAGGGTAGAAAGAATGCAATGGTTGCTCGGATTTATGAGATGCGCAAGACAGAATTTGCGGGGACGGAAAAGGCGAGGGTATTGAAAAAGCACAGTAGGCCAACGAAAGCATTATCGCGCGGCAGCAAATCGATCAAAAAAACGGAAGATTCTCAGTTGTCGAAAACTGACTCGAAGAAGGGGAGAAAAAAGCCATGAAAGGGATAAAGAAGTCGAATTTGCCTAGCAAGTTTTGTGTAGCATGTGGTAGACCTTTTGTGTGGCGAAAAAAATGGGAACGAGATTGGGATTTGGTAAAATATTGCAGTGATCGATGCAGAAGTTTGGGGAAGTTGAAAAGCTGAGTATTGAATAGGTTTAACCGCAGCCATCGATGGAAACTTTTCATGTTGGTTTGTAATTTAGCCGTAATCGTATAGATTTGTTAAAAACGTAAAAATATGAAAACAATATTACTTGCTTCTGTATTGGCTGTTACAAGTTTTTTCAGCGCAAATTCAGTGAAAACTAATACCGGTGAAGGCGATGCAATTATTGGAAAGTGGTTGAATCAGGAGGGAACTTCTCACATTCAAATTTTCAAGGCCACCAATGGCAGTTTTGCTGGTAAATTTTACGGAAAGATTGTTTGGTTGAAAGAGCCATTGAAAAATGGGAAGCCGAAGGTGGATGATTTAAATCCGGATCCAAAAAAGCACAATGTTCCTTTGCTTGGTTTGCAAATTTTGAAGGATTTTGTGTATGATGCGGACGACAAAGAATGGGAAGACGGAACGATTTATGATCCTAAAAATGGAAAGACTTACAGCTGTATTATGAAGTTGGTAGGCAATAAATTGGATGTTCGCGGATATGTGGGCATTTCGATGATTGGAAGAACGAGTGTTTGGACTCGGGTTCAATAATTCGATCGTATTTTTGTTGCTTGGCTAGGCAAACATCTAATGATATAAAAGTGATTGAAACTGCCGATGGCAGCAAGACGCTTTATTTGCCTGAATTGGATGAGACCTATCATTCTACGCATGGGGCTGTTACGGAATCAAATTATGTGTATATAGAAAAGGGCTTGGATTTTTGGTTCTCCATGTATCCTAATAGAAAGCGCGTTAGTGTATTTGAGATGGGTTTGGGGACCGGGACGAATGCTTTGTTGGCTATGAATTGGTGTGAATCAAAGGGTTGTGATTTGAAGTTTTATACGGTAGAGAAATTTCCACTTTCAAGTGCGTTGATGCGAGAATATTGGGATTCACTTCCGAGCCAATCGATCACAAAGACTCCTTTGGATGTTGTTGGTTCGATGACTTTAAGTATGGGTCTGGCAACTAAAAGCGATGCTTTGCATTCGGCTCCCTGGGAGACCTGGGTTGATATTGGGTTGAAGTCGGGGTCGTTCTCTGTTTATAAACATGAATCAGACATTCAGAGTGCAGTGATTCCACAGGAAATTGATGTGGTCTTTTGGGATGCCTTTGGTCCAAAAAAGCAAGACGGTGTCTGGGGCGTATCGCTGTTTAAGCCATTGTTTGATTCGATGCGATCGGGAGGCGTGTTCGTAACCTACTCGGCTTCGGGTGATGTGAAAAGGGCTTTGAAGGAAGTGGGTTTTAAGGTAGAGAAATTGGAGGGTCCACCGCACAAACGACATATGTTGAGGGCACTGAAGGTTTGATTTTGGTTAAAAACGCGGGAGTTTTCATGGATTATGGTATTTCGCGAACCAAAATATACCCATCTTTGTTTCAAACATCATGACATTGCGATTTACCCCAATTTCTGAAATACAGCAGGCCTACGAGAAGCAACGTTTGTTAAGCAAGCAGCGGGTTGTTAAAACGGCGAAGCAGCGCATCGAGCAATTAAAGCGACTTCGTAAGAGTATCGCAAAGCATGAATCGGAAATTTTAGAGGCCCTTCAGATGGATTTGGGAAAGTCGAATTATGAAGGTTTTCTCACCGAGGTGGGCGTTACGTATCAAGAAATTGATTTCCATATCAAACATGTGAAACATTGGAGCGCGCATCAAAGGATTTCCACCCCTTGGTTTTTGTTGCCGTCTAGTAGCAAAGTGATTCCTGAACCATTTGGCCAGGTCTTAATTATGGCGCCTTGGAATTATCCGTTTCAGTTGCTCATGAATCCCTTGATTGGTGCGATTTCGGCGGGAAATAGGGTTGTTTTACGACCATCGCCGGAGGTTCCCCATGTGGCTAAGTTGATTGGGGAAGTGATTGCAGATGCGTTTTCAAGCGACGAGGTTTTTGTGGTACAAGGCAGCATCGACGAGAATCAGTGGTTGTTGCAGCAGCGTTGGGATTATATATTTTTTACAGGAGGTCCATTCTTAGGGAAAATTGTGGCGAAAGCGGCCGCGGAAAAGTTAACTCCGGTGACGTTAGAGTTGGGCGGGAAGAGTCCAGCGATTGTGGAAAAAGGATGCGATATCAAAGAGGCAGCCAAACGGGTGGTTTGGGGGAAATCGGTAAATGCAGGTCAAACTTGCATCGCGCCAGATTATGTTTGGGTTCATCATAGCGAAAAACAGGCTTTTGTTGATGCGTCCCGAGACGCTTTGCATCAAATGTATGGAGAAAATGTTGCTTTGAGTGCTGATTATGGCCGGATGGTGAATGAACGATCATTTGATCGCGTGAGTTCCTATTTGCAAGGGGCGGAGATTTTGTTGGGTGGTGCAACAGATCGCGAGAAAAAGTATATCGAACCAACGTTGGTAGCAGTGGATGGTTGGGGTTCTCCGGTGATGTGCGATGAAATTTTTGGTCCGATTTTGCCGGTGCGGACTTATGAAACGTTGGATGAAGTTATTGGTGATATCAACGACCATGAAAAGCCATTGGCGCTGTATTTTTTTGGCAGTGACGCAGGGGCGAAGAAAGTGTTATCGGATACCAGTTCGGGTGGGGTAAGTATCAATGATACACTCGTCCATGTTGCCAATCATCATTTGCCATTTGGCGGTGTTGGAGGGAGTGGGTTTGGGAGTTATCGTGGAAAGCATACGTTTGATGTGTTTAGTCATAAAAAATCGGTAATGCGCTCGCCACTTTGGTTAAGCGTGCCAATCAAATATCCACCCTACAAAGGGTTAGGTTTATTGCGTTGGTTGTTGGGTTGACGGCTGTAATTGAAAGGTATTCGACAATTCTCAATGAGTACCAAATGTTAACGCAAAGTTAATCTATCGTAAAGTTCTCTTAATTTTAAGGTAACACATAAAATTGATTTTTGCCGCATGGTAAAATCCCTGCGCAAAGTTCTGTTTTTAGCACTGTTTTTCATTGTATTTCAAAATGTAAAATCCCAGACATCTTCGGTAGATGCGGGTGTTTTGGTTGGTAAGGTAATGTCAGCAACTGGTCGGACATTGGCCGGAGCTAAGGTTTTCGTTTTTGGAACATCTGATAGCGCTATGTCTGATGTTGACGGAAAGTTCTCATTCAAAGTGCCAGCGGGAAGAAGATTGGTGTTCATTGAGGCGGAGGGCCATGATTTGTATGAAGACACAATTGTAATCGAAAAGGACAAAGAGTTTTTCTTAAATGTAGTGTTGCAGATTACCGAAAGGATGGAGGCTGCAGATATTCGTGTGAAACGTAAGGCCAAAGAAAATTCGGTGGCTCAGGCCATTCAGACGAAAAAGTTATCTTCTCAATTGGTTGAATCGATTAGTGCGGAAGATTTTTCAAAAACTACAATTCGTACTACGAGTGATGCGTTGAAGCGTATTCCGGGTGCTACGATTTCAGAGGGTAAATTTGCCAATGTTAGAGGTATGTTCGATCGTTACAATGCGGGTTACTTGAATGGTGCGCCATTGCCAAGTACGGAAAGTGATCGAAAGGCTTTTTCATTTGATGTAATTCCAGCGAGTTTGTTGGATAATATCGTTGTGATTAAAAGTGCAACCCCAGATTTGATTGCGGATTTCGGTGGTGGAATCATCAAAATCAACACCAAGAGCATTCCGGATAAATTCACCCAATCGGTTTCTGTAGGATTTCAATACAATACAATCACCACTGGAAAGCCTGTTCGTACATTTGACATAGCTGGCTCGGAATATTTTGGTGTAATGTCTGCTGCCAATGTTGCTCCCAATTTGGATCCAAAAATGGTTGTGGATTATAACGAGCCGACATTCAATGCGACAGAAACAAAGAAGTTCAATAACAATTGGGATTTTAATGCTTACAGTGCAAAGCCATCGCCACGTTTTAATTATACGGTGGGTATTCCATTCAAAATCAAAAAGATGCAGGCGGGGGCTATGCTTTCTTGGAACTATTCGATGACACAGCGTATGGCTTTGGGTAAGGTGATTACGCGTGATTTTTCAGACAATAGACTGCAGCGTTCATTTACCGATAGTACATTGGCAACCAACGTTCAAAATGGTGGTGTTGCGAATTTTGCGTTGAAAATTAACAATAAGAACAAAATTGATTTCAAGAACTTGTACAGTTTGACATACGATGTAAATAGCATTGTGAGAGCAGGTGTTGCGAGTTATGATGATAACATTACGAGTCAGGCTTTTTCCAATTTCTCAAATCTTAATCAATTGTACAGCAGCCAGTTGATCGGATCTCACGTAATGGGCAAACGTCAATCAACATTGAATTGGGTTCTGAATTACGGATCTACTGTGCGAAAAGTACCTGATTTCAGGATTGCTCAATATTCTGTTTCTGAGGGTGATGTGAGTACAAGGCAAATGGTTATTAATCAATTTTTTAGAGATGGTACTGGTAGGTTTTTCTCCAATTTGAATGAGAATTCTTCGTCGGCATCTGTTGATTATTCTACATTGCGTAAGACAGGTAAGTTGACTTGGATTTTGAAAACGGGTGCCTATGTTCAGCATCGCAGTAGAGTATTTAACAGTAGGCAATTTGTGTATGGTCCGCTAACTGGAGGATTTTTCTCTCAAAACGAGCCTTCAAAAGATTTGGCATTGGATAAAATTTCTGCAACGGGTTTGTATTTGATTGATAAAACGCGCGATAAAGATGATTACACTGCATTCAGTGCTTTGGGCGCGGCTTATGCGATGGCAGAAAATCAGTTGCCATTGTTTAAAAAGGCAGGTAAGAGTTATGATTTGAAGGTGATTTATGGTGTTCGCGTAGAGCAATTCACTCAGGTATTGAAAAGTAAGGAAGCTACAAAGCGAAACGTATATTTGGCAAATCCTGGAACCAATGTTGATTGGATGCCTTCATTCACGAGTATCATTCCAGTGAGTAAGAAAAGTAGTGTTCGTATGGCCTATTCTAAGACTTTGAATCGTCCAGAATTGCGTGAGTTGGCTCCTTTTGCGTTCTATAACTTCAGCATCAATTCGGAGATATTGGGATTCACAAATTTGCAAAGGGCTACCATTCAGAATTTTGATTTGCGTTACGAGATTTATTCAAATAAAGAGGATATGGTGTCGATTGGAGTGTTTAAAAAACGAATCAACAATCCGATTGAGTTTTCCTTGGATCCAACACAAACGCAAATTCGTACTTTCACTTATCAAAACCAGCGTATTGCCAATAATAAAGGTTTGGAGTTAGAGGTTCGTAAGAATTTTGGAAGCCTCACCAAATCTACCGGAATTAAGTGGTTACAGAATTTCACATTCTATGGTAACGTGGCATTGATTAACAGTGAAGTGAAGTTTGATAGTGTGAATACAAGAACGCTGCAGGGTCAGAGTCCTTATGTTGTGAATGCATCATTGTTTTACCAGAATAAAAAGGGTTGGCAAATGAATGCGAGCTTCAACAAAATTGGCCAGCGTATTGCTTATATCGGATTGCCGGTGTCATCGGCTAAATTTGGTTTAGATATCTATGAATTTGGTAGAAGTGTTTTGGATTTGCAGATTGCCAAGAATATTGGAAAAACGGGAATGTTCAGAATTACTTTGGGCGATTTGTTGGCGCAGAAATCCATTTTCTATCAGGATATGAATCACAATGGCAAGTATGATTCAAAGGAAGTAGTTGATGGAGGAGACAATACTTTGATTAGTTTCACCAACGGAAGGACAGTGGGTGTGAGTTATACGTTTAACTTTTAGGAATTACAATTAGAGTAATAAAAAAGGGGGCTATTGCCCCCTTTTTTATTTCGTATTAATTCAATGTTAATACAACATGAATCACTTAACACAAAGTTGACGCTGAGTTGAATTTGTTGTAATTGTATATTATGAATCTTGCATCGAAATAAAACTATGAAAAGAATCTTATTATCTCTATCTGCTGTTTTTTGTTTGCTGAATGCAAACGCGCAGGTGATCGAAAAAGTGAACTTCGTTGGGGCGTTAAGTCCAGACGCAAGTAAAGATTGGACAAAAAATTGGACCAACTGGGATCCAAAAAACGCCAATTATGGTGCCGTTAGCGATTCAACTACATTGAATGATGCTTCAGGGGAAAAAGCCATCACTACTACAGTTACTTTGGATGCTTCTAAGGTGTACTTGTTGAAAAACATTTTTGTAGTAAAGTCTGGTGCTAAATTGGTGATTCCTGCTGGAACTGTAATTCGTGGTCGTGCTAATACTGCTGCTTCTCCAAAGGAATATGCTTGTATCGTTGTTGAGCGTGGTGGTCAGATTGATATTCAAGGTACTGCTTCTAAGCCAGTAATTATGACTTCTGCGAAAGCTGTTGGATCTCGTGATCGTGGTGATTGGGGTGGTTTGTTGTTGGCTGGTAAGGCTGTAAACAACCAAGGTACAGCGGTTCAGATGGAAGGATTTAACAACGTGAGTTTCGACAACCAGTTGGCTTTTCACGGTGGAACTGATGATGCTGATAATACAGGTAACTTGACCTATTTACGTATTGAGTTTGCAGGTTTCGCTTTCGAACCTAACAAAGAGTTGAATGGTTTGACTTTTTGTTCTATTGGAAACAAAACCAAAGTTGATTACGTTCAGGTTTCTTTCTCTGGTGACGATTCTTATGAGTGGTTCGGCGGTACTGTAAATGCAAAACACTTGATCGCTTACAAAGGAACTGACGATGATTTCGATACAGATTTCGGATACCGTGGTAATGTACAGTTCGGTATTGCGCAGAGAGATTCTCTCTACTATGATTTGTCTTGGGCTGCCGCTTCAGGTGCTTCTACTTCGGAGACCTTTGAGTCTGATAATGATGCTTCTGGTTCAGGTAAATTGCCATTGACAAATGCAGTATTTACAAATATGACTTGTGTAGGTCCAGTTCCAATCGGTGGATCTTGGTCAGCTATGGGTACTACTTCTAAAGGGGCTTTCCGTAGAGGTGCTCGTATCCGTCGTAACAGCCGTTTGTCGGTTACCAACTCAATTTTCATGGGATACCGTAACTTCATTATGTTTGATGGTGACTCTACCTTGTATGCTTCTGGTGTTAAGCCAGCGGTTAAGGTGAGCGATGTGAATGATTTGATTCGCAACAACTACATCTGTAACACTTCTGCTGCAGCTACTAAAACTACAACAAACACTGGATTGGTTGAAATCAGTGCGGGTTCAGTTGTGGATTCTTTGGATAAGTGGGTTCGTTCTTCAATCAACAACAATATGATTGATAAGGCTGCTTTCACTGCGGGTACTGTATTGGTTGATCCTCAAAATAAAACAAACCCTGATTTCCGCCCTGTAAGTTCTAATAAGGATTTGGTAGGAACTTCTGATTATGATTTGAATCTTTACAAGCGATATGGAACCTTTGTTGTGTGTGATTCTATCACCAGTCAACCAAAGAGTATCTCAGTTAAAACCGGATCAAACGCATTGTTCGTATTCAACTACACTGATGGAAACGCTGTATTGCAATGGCAAAATAACAAAGGTACTGGCTACAAGAATTTGAGTAACGCAGGTCAGTATGCTGGTGTAAATAATGATTCATTGTCTGTTTCTACAGTGACAATGGCAAACAACGGTGAGAAGTTCCGTTGCATGATTTCAACACGTTGGTGTAAAGACAGCACAAGTGCTGCTACATTGACTGCGATTTTCAAGGCATGTTCTTTGATTTCTACACAGCCAACTAGCTTGAGCAAAGCTTCAGGTTCTGATGCCAATTTCTCAGTAGCTACTTCTGATACTGCCGCGAAAGTATTCTGGCAGTCTGATTTGGATTTGGGTATGAATAACATCCCTGCTGGATCTGCTAAATACACTGGTGTGAATAGCAAGTCTTTGACAGTCAAGAGTGTTTCTATCCGTAACCACACTCAGCCGTTCCGTGCCATTGCTTACACAAGCTTGTGTGCTGATACTTCAAACATTGCTAAATTGAGCATCACTGATAGCTGTATCAACTACAAGAGTGTAAAAGTGACCGACACATTGGTGATTAAAGTTGCGTTGAAAGTGGGTAATGTAACCAAGAACAACAATATCAAGGTATACCCAGTTCCAACTCAAAACAAGTTTACAATTGACAATGGCGACTACGCTAGTATGGGTGGATACCAAATCAAGATTTACAATACTGCATCTCAGTTGGTATTCTCTCAGGTAATCAATCAACAAGTTTACACAGTTGATTTGGCTAACTGGACTGGGGTAGGTATTTACCAAATGCAGGTGATCAATGGCGCTGGTGTAACAGTTGCTACCAAGTCGATCATCTTACAATAATTGAGTAGTTAGTAGTAATTTTCATAACATGTGTTTAGAGAGGGGGGGCCATAGGCCGCCCCTCTTTTTTTATTTTCTTTCTATGTTCATTTTCAAAAGATTGTGATAAAAATCTTCAGCCGTGGTATTAATATTTTGATTATGTAATTTTTATATATCAATAACGGTTTGCTTTCATTCTCGGAACAGTGGTAGAAGACATTTGAAAAGTTAAACCCAAAAACTATATGAAAAATAATCTAAACAAAATCAGTGTCTTACTGCTGTTGTTGTTTCCTTTACTAGGCAAAACGCAAATTGTCTTACTTCAGGATTACAATAACAAATCCTCAGCGCCCATTGGAACTTTCCAGGGCATTAAATTCCGGGAAGCGGGCTTTTCTGGTTTATTTGCCATTCCAAACACGGGTGGTAAAGAATTCTGGACCGTTTCGGATCGTGGTGTCAATATTGATGCTGCAAATGCGAACCCCTCTACTTGTCGTCCCGTTTACGATAAGATATTCTCATTTCCCAATTACGCTCCCAAAATTCATAGACTGCGTATCATTGGTGATTCTGTGCAAATTTTACAAACGATTACCATCAAGCGTCCATCAGGTACTGGTGCCACTGGTGTATTAAACCCGGTAGGATTTGGTAGTACTGCTTTGGAGGTTGGTTACAGCGATACAGTTCAAAATTGTTTGAATCTTATCAATAAAATCACTGCAAAGGATATTTGGAGTCTAGATTCTGAAGGGATTATTGTTGATGCCAACGGTAATTTCTGGATTTGCGAGGAAAATGGTCCCACCATTTGGAAAGTAGCTCCCAACGGTATTGTGATTAACAGATATACGCCTTATGCCAAGTTGGCTGGAGCACAACCGGAGGATGTTTTGATTGATACTTGTTTCAAATACCGTAAAAATAATCGTGGTTTTGAAGGTATTTCAATTGCTCCAAACGGAAAAATCTATGCGATTATTCAAAGTCCTTTGTTGTACCCTAATGCCACAATTGGCGAAGCTTCTAGGATGCACCGCATTTTGGAAATTGATCCAGTGACAAATGCCAACAGGATGTTCATTTATATGAACGACAATATTATTGGTACGGGTTCCAATCAGATTCGATTGAAAGATTGGAAGATAGGCGACATGGCTGCAGTCAATGATTCTACTTTTTTGGTGTTGGAGGCGGCATTACGCGGTACTACCGATATAAAGCGTCTATATACCATTAATATCAACGGAGCTACCCCTGTGACTTCAGGTTATGTTTATTCTACAAAATCTGTTGAGGGCTTAGATTCCGCAGGATTGGTTGCCAATGGTATAAAGCCAGTTCGTAAAACTTTATTAATGAATTTATTGGCTAATTCTTGGCCTGCATCCTTAGAAAAGGCAGAAGGATTAGCTATTGTGAACGATTCTACAATTGCGATTTGCAATGACAATGATTTTGGACAAGTTTCTGTTCCGCAGGATGGAATTGCAGTGGCAACTACAATTACGAGTCATGTTTTCTTATATCGCTTAAAGGGTGCAAATAAGTTAAAAAACTTTAACCCACTGAAGCAGTTGGTTACTTCAGGTGTTACGGGTGTTAGTACCGCTACTCCACCTTATTTAGTTCCTGTTCAATCGGGTGTTAGTTTTACGAGTTTATTGTCTGCAGGTGATGCAATCAATGGTTATCAACTTTCGGGAATACCTGACGGTTCTGGTGCGTTTGATAATAATGACGGAACATTTACTTTTATCTTAAACCATGAAATGGGTGGAACTTCAGGAATTGCCCGTTTACATGGAAATAAAGGGGCATTTTTATCAAAATGGATCATCAATAAAAAAGACTTGTCCGTTATTTCCGGGGCCGACATTATTAAAGATGTTTATTTGTGGTCGCCTACAGGTTACACTTTATTTAACGCATCAAATATCTCAACACGGTCAGTATTTAATCGTTTTTGTTCAGCGGATTTACCTGCAGTTACGGCGTTTTATAACCCATTGACTGGACTAGGAACGAAAGAACGCATTTTTATGAATGGTGAAGAAAATGGTTCTGAAGGTCGTGCTTTTGCCCATATTATTACTGGTAGTGCCGCTGGAACTACTTATGAGTTGCCTTATTTGGGTAAATTTTCTTGGGAAAATGCCGTGGCAAATCCAAAGATGCAAAATAAGACAATTGTCATGGGAACGGATGATGCTACACCGGGTCAGGTTTATGTATATGTAGGAACCAAGACGAATTCCGGTTCTGATATCGACAAAGCTGGATTGAGCAATGGTAAATTATATGGTATCACTGTGAGTGGATTAACAACAGAAGTAAGTACTTCATTTCCCGCAGCTGGAACTTCATTTACATTAACTGATGTTGGTAACATTCGCGATTCTTCGGGATTGTCATTAAATACCATCAGCAATTCGAAGGGAATTACCAATTTCTTGCGTCCTGAGGATGGAACTTGGGATCCCACGAACTTGAATGATTTCTATTTTGCAACCACGAATGCGTTCACCGCTCCCTCTCGTCTATGGAAATTGAGTTTTAAGGACATCAATAATCCGGAATTGGGTGGAACAATCAGTGTAATGTTGGATGGTACAGAGGGTCAAAAGATGCTAGATAACGTTGCTTGTGACAATACTGGCAGAATGATCCTATTGGAAGACGTGGGTAGTAACGTTCATAATGGTAAAATATGGCAGTATACACCTTCTACAGACGCTTTGGTTATGCTTGGTAAACATGATCCAAATAGATTTGAAACGGGGGCTTCTCAATTTTTGACAATTGACGAGGAGACTAGTGGCGTGTTTGATGCACAGACAATTCTTGGACCCGGTATGTTTATGATTGTAGATCAAGCGCACTATACCTTTTCTTCTGCATCGCCAGGTGTAGTTGAAGGAGGTCAGATTTTGACAATGTATAATCCTGAAACGGATAAGTACAATCCAGAAGTTTCAGTTTTAGGTAACAATACTCTGATTGCATTGAACGATACATTGCCGTCGTCTACTGATTTTACCGATTTCGGGGCGGTAAGTACTACTGCTAATTTATCTAAATCGTTTGTAATCAAAAATACCGGAAATGGTGTTTTGTATATCACCGATATGGGAATTTCGGGAATGAGTTCTTCCGAATTTGGTGTTGTTGGTGGAATGCCTCAATTGCCCATAGCAATTTCACCCAATGGATATTACAATTTGGCATTGAATTTTAGTCCTACTTCGGCAGGCGTGAAAAAAGCAATTATTACGCTGGTTACTAGTGATATTGATGAGACTACATATTTATTTGCTGTGGGTGGTTTAGGCTTTGCCCCAGGTCAAATGGGTCCTAGCACTTCTCAAACACCTTATTTGATTAGCACAACTCCTGGTGTTTCTTTCGGTTCAATTTTAACGGCTGGAGAATCAGTGAATGGTTACAAGATGTGTGGAACACCGGATGGTATTGGAGCATTCGATAACAACGATGGTACATTTACTATGGTGATGAACCATGAGTTTGGAAATACAGCGGGTGTGACTCGCGCCCACGGTTCTGCTGGTGCATTTGTATCGAAGTGGGTGATCAACAAATCAAATTTGTCTGTAGTTTCCGGTAGTGATTTGATCAAAAATGTGAATTTGTGGAATGGTACAGGTTATACTACCTACAACGCAACCAACCCATCTACAAAGGCGGCATTCAATCGATTTTGTTCTGCTGATTTGCCTGCGGTTTCTGCATTCTTTAACAGTAATACAGGTAAAGGAACCAAAGAAAGATTGTTTATGAACGGTGAGGAAGCGGGAACAGAAGGTCGCGGATTTGCTCACATTGTAACTGGCTCAAATGCGGGTACATCCTACGAACTTCCTTTCTTGGGTAAATTCTCTATGGAAAACCTACTTGCTTGTCCGATCGAATCTGATAAGACAATTGTAGCTGGTACAGATGATGCAACTCCAGGTCAGGTCTATTTCTACATCGGTACAAAATCATCAACCGGTAATGAAATTGAAAAAGCGGGTCTTGTTGGGGGGAAATTATTCGGTCCAAGTGTGACGGGATTGGCTACAGAAGCTTCGGGTTCTGCTCCAGCTCCTGATTTGACTTTCACCATGGTTGATTTAGGTGTGGTAAAAGACTCAACAGGTGTTGCGATCAATAAAATGAGTGATGCTAAGAGTGTAACAGCTTTCTTACGTCCAGAGGATGGTGTTTGGGATCCAAATTCTAAGGGAGATTTCTATTTCGTAACTACAAATTCAATTTTGGCTCCAAGTCGTTTGTGGAGAATGCGTTTTAGCGATATTAATAATCCTGAAAAGGGTGGTACAATAACCGCGTTATTGGATGGTACTGAAGGACAGAAAATGTTTGATAATATTACCATCGACAATTCTGGTCATTTGATTTTATTGGAAGACGTGGGCAGCAACGTTCATAATGGTAAAGTTTGGGAATACACTATTGCTACCGATGCTCTTCGCTTGATCGGTCAACATGATCCATCTAGGTTTGAAAAGAGTGGAGCAAATTTCTTGACCATTGATGAAGAGTCAAGTGGTGTGATAGATGCACAATCGATTTTGGGTCCTGGAATGTTCTTGTTGGTTGATCAAGCGCACTACGCAATCGCTGGCGAAGTGGTTGAAGGCGGTCAGATTTTGACCATGTACAATCAAGTAACATTTAACGGTTTGCCGGAGATTTCAGTTTCTGGTAATAATGTTGATATCACTGATGGCTCTTTGACGGCTCAATCTGCTGACAATACTCATGTTGGAAATGTCGCTTTGGGTGATGCAGTTATGGTTAAATATGCCATTAAAAACAACAAAGCAGGTGACTTGAAAATTTCTAAAATGACATTGGCTGGTGTGAATGCCGCTGATTTCAAATTTGTTGGAAATACTTCTGATGCAGTTTATGTGAAGAAAGATTCTAGTTATGTGTTAACTGTAATGTGCACTCCTTCAGTTTTGGGGAATCGTTATGCAACGGTGAAAATTCAAAACAATGATTTGGATGAATCTGAGTTTGATTTCGTAATTCAAGCCACTGGTGTTACATCGGAGATGACTGTCTCCGGTAACAATGTTGCTGTAACTAACAACGATGGTACTCCCGGGGTCTCTAACAATACTGATTTCGGAAATGTGTATCAGTTTGGTAGCGCAACAAACGTATTTGCTGTGAAGAACAGTGGTTTGGCTCCGTTGAAGTTGATATCGGCTTCGGTATCTGGTAAGGACGCGAGCGACTTTACCATCACAATGAAGACCAATGTTTCCGTTGCTAAAGATTCTACAACATACTTTACGATACAATTTGCCCCAACTTCATTGGGTAAAAAAGAGGGAACCGTTAAGATTTTAAGTTCTGATTTGAGCTCTCCCTACATGTTTGCGATTTCTGGAAATTCAGTAACGCCGGAAATTTCGATTTTGGGTAAAGGACTTGAAATTGCTAGCGGTTCTTATTTGCCAAAAGTAGAAGACAATACGCAGTTTGGTATTGTTGGATTGGGTTTTGCAAGCGCGAATACTTTTGAAATCGCAAACAACGGAACCGGTGTTTTGTCGATATCATCGTTGAGTATTTTGGGTGCAAATGCCGCTGATTTCTCTATTGTGGAATCGTTGAAATTCCCCTTGTTGGTTGATCCTAAATCGAAGTTGGTATTCAATGTAAAATTCCAGCCTAAGGCCGAAGGGAATCGTTCAGCAACCGTGGTGTTGAAAGGGAATGATTTGGATGAATCTACCTATGATTTCGTAGTTTCTGGTATGGGATTGAATACCGCTGATGTGAAGACATTTGGCACTCGCGGTGCGATGGCGGTTCAACCCAACCCTTCAAACGAAAAATCACAGTTGATTTTGAATATTGTAGGTACAGAAGTTGTGACTTGCAAATTGATGGATATACAGGGTAAATCTGTATTGCAGGTGCAATTGCCTGAGAGAATGAGTGGTTTGAATACAGTGGATTTGAACACAAGTGATTTGGCACAGGGAGTGTATTTTGTTGAGGTAAGTGTTGGTGGAGTGAGAAATCAAATCAAATTGGTAGTAGCACACTAATAGTAACTTTTCATAGTGTAGTTTTGAGGGGCGGCCTACGGCCGCCCCTCTTTTTTTACTCATTGATATTCAAAATGATATTGTTTGTAATTTGTCATTATTATAGTAATATTGCAATATGGGACTTAGTAAAAATGAACTGTTTGAAGACCGCGAAAATACTTTGGCGGAGATAGCCAGAGTGTTGGCACACCCGGCACGCATCGCCATCCTACAACATATTATCGATGTTGGAAAATGCGTAAATAGCGAACTCGTTAAAGATTGGGGGCTTGCGCAACCAACCGTAACACAACACCTTAAAGAGCTCAAAAATATTGGTCTTATCAAAGGTCGCGTCATGGGCAAACAAGTGAATTACTGCATCGACGAAGCCCGCTGGAAAGAGTTTCGTACTTTGCTGGTCGACTTTTTCTATCAAACACCGCCTGACGATAGTTCTTGTGCAGTCTAACCCAATTCTAAACTAAATACATCTCGTTGATATCGTTATAAAATCAAAGCAATGAAAAGAATCAAAGTCATCTTACAATTGATCGTTATGAATATTTTGGCATCGAATTCCGGATTGGCCCAAGTGGGTGTTTCCGAGGCATATTGGGCAAAAGTGGATTCTAACTTGGTAAACATCCCCGCCGATCGCAAGGATGAATTGACCGCCCTGAGCAAATACATCGTTAAGTCGTTAAAGGACAGTCAGCATTGTGATTTGATGTTCATTTGTACCCACAACAGTCGTCGTTCTCACCTAGGTCAGATATGGGCTGCCGCCGCCGCCAACCATGTTGGAATTGATGGTGTTCGAACCTATTCTGCGGGAACTGAGGCCACCGCGTTTAACCCTCGCGCCATAGCAGCTTTGGAGAGAACGGGTTGTCTTTTGGAGCACATACCAGATCCGATCATGTTGCAACGTTTGGATCCTGCCGATGCAAAACTGAAAAATATCGATGCGATCAATTTGAACAACAAGGTTATGATGGTCACTTTCGCTCCCAAGGCAAAGCCGATTTTTTGTTTTTCCAAGGTGATTTCTCATCCCTATAATCCTTCTACTGGTTTTGGGGCAATTATGACCTGTTCTAGTGCTGATGCGGCTTGTCCTACAGTCACCGGTGCCAATTTTCGTGTGGCGATACCCTACGTGGACCCCAAAGTTTCTGATGGGAAGCCGGATGAGTCGGCAACCTACGACGCACGTTGTCTTCAAATTGCAACGGAAATGCTTTGGGTGATGAAAGAAGTGAAAAAGGCATCAANNTGTGGATTTTTTTGGCCATGGGACTGGGCGTTTCACTGGGATATTTTCAGCCCGCATTGGCTAAAGGTATAGAATCGATGAGTGTGGGGACAACCAATATCCCCTTGGCTGTGGGTCTGATTTTGATGATGTACCCACCCCTTGCGAAAGTCGATTATTCTTTGCTTCCAATGGTTTTCCGTGATAAGAAAACGCTGGGTGTAAGTCTGATATTAAATTGGATAGTTGGGCCTGTTTTGATGTTCGCATTGGCATTGATATTTTTACCCAATCACCCAGATTATATGGTGGGATTGATTCTGATTGGACTGGCTCGATGCATTGCAATGGTGTTGGTTTGGAATGATTTGGCAGAGGGTAACAAAGAATACGGAGCGGGTTTAGTGGCCCTCAATTCGATATTTCAAGTTTTTGCTTACAGTTTTTATGCGTGGATTTTCATCACCGTCTTGCCTCCCATGATGGGCTATCAAGGCGCGATTGTGGATGTTACGATGGGTGAAATTGCACAGAGTGTTTTGATTTATTTGGGTATACCCTTTGTGGCGGGGTTTCTATCTCGGATTTTGTGTGTAAAATGGAAGGGCGATGCTTGGTATAACGATGTGTTTTTGCCTCGAATTTCCAAAATGACATTGATTGCATTGCTAGCGACTATCGTTTTGATGTTTGCCTTAAAGGGCGATCAAATTGTTCAATTGCCAGGCGATGTTGCTTTGGTTGCAATTCCCATGATAATCTATTTTGCGGTGATGTTTTTGATGGGATTTGGTTTGAGTAAGAGGATGGGTGGGAGTTATGATAAAGCCACGGCCATTGCATTTACTGCGGCAGGAAACAACTTTGAGTTGGCGATTGCTGTTGCCATTGGCGTGTTTGGATTAAACAGCCCACAAGCGTTTGTTGGGGTGATTGGTCCATTGATAGAAGTCCCGGCGTTGATTTTATTGGTACGGGTGGCCTTTTGGATTCGGGGAAGATATTTCAAAGTATCATAAACGAGAGGGGCCCCGTCTTAGACGGGGCCCCTCTCGTTTATCTGTAAAATATTTTGCCCTTCGGGCCGTGTAACTTAGCTCAATCCAGTAATGATACCGTCTTTCACGTCCATTCCCATCGCTGCGGGCTCTTTGGGAAGTCCTGGCATGCGCATGATGTCTCCGGCTACGGCAACAACAAATCGTGCACCTGCATTCACAATCAATTTTTGAATGGTGATGTTGAAGTTGGTTGCACTACCCACTTGCTTGGCATTTTCGGTGAATGAAAACTGTGTTTTAGCAATACATACCGGCCAGTTGTTGGCACCCAAAGCATCGATTTCCTTCAAACTCTTCTTCGCCGCCTCAGACAAAATCGCAGCGTTTCCGCCGTAGACCTTTTGAACGATCTTATTCAATTTGTCAGCTACCGAATCTGTGAGTTCGTATGTGTGATTGATTGGCTTGCTTGGATATTTCTCAACAATTTCAACCACTTTACGAGCCAAATCGGCAGCGCCTTCGCCACCTTTCGCAAAACCTTGGTTTTCAGCATAATGCGCGTTTTGTGATGCACACCAGCCTGAAATCATTTGCAATTCATCCTCGGTATCAAAATGGAAGCGGTTCAACGCCACAACAACAGTCTGTCCAAATTGCTGAAGGTTATTTACATGTCGTTCCAAGTTTAACAAACCCTTTTCTAACGCCTCTTTGTTTGGCAATTTGATTTCCTTTTCTGGACATCCACCATGGAGCTTCAAACTTTGAGTGGTTGTGACCAAAACGGTAGCGGCCGGTGTAATTCCTGCGGCTCTGCACTTGATGTTTAGGAATTTTTCGGCGCCCAAATCGGAGCCAAAACCTGCTTCGGTTACAGCGTATTCGCCATACTGCAGTGCTGCCCATGTAGCCATGATGCTGTTACAACCATGCGCAATATTCGCAAACGGTCCGCCGTGAACAAAGGCGGCGCCTCCCTCCAAGGTTTGAACCAAATTGGGTTTAATTGCGTCTTTCAACAAAATTAAAATCGCACCAGTTGCGCCCAAGTCTTTCATGGTGAAGGGCGTTCCATCGTATTTGTAACCCAACAATATAGAATCAAGTCTGTTTCGTAAATCTTCTAAACTTGTGCTTAAACACAAAATCGCCATGATCTCAGAGGCTGGAGTGATATCGAACCCGGTTTCCGTTGGGATTCCGTTGGCCGATCCGCCCATTCCGGAATTGATCATACGCAAACTTCGGTCGTTCACATCCATTACACGACGCCATAAGATTCTCTTCAAGCCATTGGGGGTGCCTTGGTTGTTGTAGTGGTAGTTGTCTAGCAACGCGGCAATTGTGTTGTTTGCCGATGTGATTGCGTGAAAATCGCCTGTAAAGTGCAGGTTGATGTCTTCCATCGGCAATACTTGTGAGTATCCACCGCCGGCAGCTCCCCCTTTCATGCCGAAGCATGGACCGAGTGAGGGTTCGCGCAGGGCGACAATTGCTTTTTTGCCGATGTGATTTAGACCTTGTGCCAATGCAACTGAGGTGGTTGTTTTACCGCTTCCACTTTTGTTTGGTGTAGTGGCGGTTACCAATATCAGTTTGCCCTGACTAATCTGGGACTGATTGGGAACAAAGTCAACTTTTGCTTTGTATTTTCCGTATTGTTCTAAAATTTCTGGATCAACGTTGTTGTCTGTTGCAATGGCTTCAATGCGCTTTAGCTTGGCCTGTTGGGCGATTTCAATGTCGGTTAGCATAGTTTTTCTGGGGGTAAAGATAGGAACTGACAGTGAAAAAAGAATTGAATGAGTCCCCAATTTTGGTGAGGTGACCAAAAAGTGATACAGTAGAATACTACGATATGCGCATTGCTATGACGCGTTGAAATAAGTGTTGATTCAACACTTACAAGTGTATTTGAAGCGCTAGTTATTTGAAAGAAACTGAAACTTCGCCCATTGATTCCACCGTAGCGGATGCACTTTGATTGGCTTGGATAAACTCTGCGTTGGTTGCGGCTCCGGCCATAATGAACATGCCTTTTTTGATGGGTTCGCCATATTTTGCGGCCAAGCGAGTTGCGGCGGCAAGACTTTTCCATGGATTGTTCATGATGTCGTTTGAACTGCCTGAGGCCACGGTTTTTCCATCGATCAACAGTTCCATGTTTAAATCGTTTAAGCTTGTTTGAACCGGCATCCAATCGCCAACGGCAAAACCAATGGATGAGCAGTTGTCGGCTACCACATCTTCCAATGAGAATTTGAAGTTCTGGTATCTCGAGTCGATGATTTCAATGGCGGCGGCTACGGCATCAACGTATTCAATGACTTCGGATTCGTTGAGTTCGCGGTTGATATCTTTGGCAATTCGAAAGCAGATTTCAGGTTCAACGCGGGGGTGGATATACTGACTTCTTGCGGTTGTGTTTTGATTTGGAATGAGCATCGCCGATGTGAGGCGTCCCCAAATCAGATCATGCACACCCATTTGTTGCATTTTGGCTTCGGAGGTAAATCCCATTTTCAGTCCAATGAGGGTTTCGCCTTCATTGATTCTGAGGTTGATTAGCTCCTTTTGCACCTCATAGGCTTGGTCGAGCGAAAGGTTTTGCTCAAGGCTAATTTGGGTGATTGGCTTAGCTTGGTGCGCAGCTTGGTGCAGAGATTGGGCGATTTCTTTGATGTTGGCCATGGGATTGATGAGGATGCAAAGTTAATGTTCGCCTTGGATGATTTGGGGTTTTTGGTTAGAATCTTAAACGATTATAATCGCTTAAAGTTGCTTTTTAAGGAAACTTTCGCGATATTTGTGATATTATGTGGAGGTGGGAATGCGGTTTTTTACGACAGTCTTTTTGAAAGAGGCGGATGAATTTTTGTCGACCTTGGATTCAAAAACAGTTATCAAAGTTCTTTATAATATCGAGCTAGCTGAGAATTCCAATGACAGGAGGCTTTTTAAGAAACTCAATGAAGAAATTTGGGAGTT
>DDYM01000060.1:0-14158 GCA_002347985.1 Bacteroidetes bacterium UBA2234 | reverse complement strand
TACGAAGAAAATATATGTGTCAAAAATGAATCGTAAAATGAAACAGCAAAAAAATAATGTAATTACCCTTTCTCAGATGAAGGATAAGTATGTTGGAGTTGTGGGTTCGGAATTGAGGAATGAATTTGAACATGAATTGAATATGGAATTGTTGGGTAGGATGATAAAGGCTACTCGTCGATTCAGGAATTTAACGCAATTGGAGTTGGGTGATCGCGTGGGTGTTGGGAAAGCGCAAATATCCAAATGGGAAACAAGTGCAAATAATGCTACGGTTGACACAATTGTTAGGGTTTTTAATGCGCTGGGTGCGGAAATTGGATTTAGCGTGACTGTGGGTGATTCTCGAATGGAATTGTTAGAAAACAACAAGAAATAAAACCCCGGTGTTACCTTTGAAGAATGATTTCACAGGAAGTGATAGAAGCAGCCGCTGCGCGGCTGCGTGATGCCCAAGACAAAGGATTGCCGTGTGCGCCGGTTCGAGAATTGATAGGAGATAGCGATATCGCTGCGGCCTATGCGGTTCAGAAAATTAACAACGATTTGCGCATAGCGAACGGCAGCAAGGTGGTGGGTTTGAAGATTGGACTCACATCACTTGCCGTGCAAAAACAGTTGGGGGTGGATCAGCCAGATTTTGGATTGTTGTTTGCCGATACCGAAGTGAAAAATGGGGGAAGTATGAAGGCCTCTGCTATTTTACAACCCAAAGCAGAAGCGGAAATTGCTTTTGTCATGAAGGATGATTTGATGGGAGAGATATCTGAAGAAACCGCATTGGAAGCCATTGATTACGTTGTGGGCGCCATCGAAATTGTTGGATCGAGAGTGTTGAATTGGGATATTAGAATTACAGATACTGTGGCTGATAATGCCAGTGCAAGTCATTTTGTAATGGGCGATATTCGTCGTTCCGCCCACGAAATCGACTTAACTGCGGTCACTATGCAGTTGCACAAAAACGGAAATTTGGTGTCGGAAGGCATAGGTTCGGCGTGTTTGGGCAGTCCTTTGAAGGCGTTGGTTTGGGTGGCACAGACTTTCGCTGCATTGGGAACCCCATTAAAAGCGGGTGATATTGTTTTGAGTGGTGCTTTGGGTCCGATGTGCGCCGGCGAAGCCGGCGACACCTTCGCTGCAAGCATCGAAGGGTTTGGCACTGTATCCTTTACTTTTGAATAAAATTCCAAACGCAGAAATTTGTTTGGAAGGGTTGAATTGAATCGTTTTATATGAATAAAATCAAAGTAGCTATTATTGGCTCGGGGAATATTGGCACTGATCTAATGATCAAAGTGATGCGCACGGCAAAACACCTAGAAATGGGCGTTTTTGTTGGAATCGACCCCAATAGTGATGGTCTTGCGCGGGCAGAAAGAATGGGCGTGTCGACCACCCACGAAGGGATTGATGGATTGTTGAATCACCCTTTGTGGCCGGAAATTGGGTTTGTATTTGATGCAACTTCGGCCAAAGCCCATGTCTACAATTACGATAAAATCAAAGCATTTGAAGGAAAGCGAGTGATCGATTTAACCCCCGCTGCGATTGGCCCGTTCATGGTTCCGCCGGTGAACTTTGATTCCTTGGCAGATGTGCCCAACGTGAATATGGTTACCTGTGGCGGTCAAGCAACCATTCCGATGGTGGCAGCCGTGAACCGCGTGGCCAAAGTGCATTATGGCGAAATTGTAGCCAGCATCGCATCAAAAAGTGCCGGTCCGGGAACAAGGGCCAACATCGATGAGTTTACAGAAACTACGGCACATGCCATCGAACAAGTGGGTGGGGCAACCAAGGGCAAAGCCATCATTATTCTAAATCCTGCGGAACCGCCGTTGGTGATGCGTGATACGGTGTTTACCCTGAGTGAACTCGCCGATACGGAAGCAATTAAACAAAGCATCGCAGAGATGGTCGCGGAAGTGCAACAATATGTGCCGGGCTATCGCTTGCATCAGGAAGTCCAATTTGAAGTCATTTCACCGGAGCATGCCGTTTTTATTGAGGGACTGGGAAAGGTGAGTGGTTTGAAGACAACCGTGATGTTGCAGGTTCGGGGTGCGGGACACTACTTGCCTGAATACGCAGGGAATTTGGACATAATGACAAGTGCAGCATTGGCCACTGCAGAGAAAATGGCTGCCAATCAAAAAGGAGAAATCGCATGAGTAAGGTATATATTCAAGACGTTACGTTGAGAGACGGTCAGCACGCTATCAAACATCAGTATAGCAAGGCCAAGATGACAGAAATTGCGCTGGCATTGGATGCAGCCAAAGTGGATGCCATTGAAATTGCTCATGGTGATGGCTTGGCGGGTGCGAGTTTTAACTATGGTTTTGGTGCCCACACAGATTGGGAATGGTTGGAAGGGATTGCCGGTCAATTGAAACATGCGCGGTTAACCACATTGCTTTTGCCTGGCATCGGAACGATCGACGATTTAAAGCGCGCGAGAGATTTGGGTGTGGAGAGTGTACGGATAGCCACGCACTGTACGGAGGCGGATATCGCTGCGCAACACATCGATGCGGCCAAAAAGTTGGGGATGGATGTGGGTGGTTTTTTGATGATGGCGCACATGAACGAACCAAAAAAATTGGCAGAACAGGCGGTGTTGATGGAGAGCTATGGAGCGGATTGTGTGTATGTGACAGACAGTGCCGGTGCTTTGCTGATGAATGACGTGGCCGATCGGATGAAGGCATTTAAAGATGCGCTTAAACCGGAGACTGAAATTGGAATCCACTGTCATCATAACCTAAGTTTGGGCGTTGCCAATACGATCGTTGCTTTGGAACATGGCGCAACTCGATTGGATGCTTCTTTGGCTGGAATGGGTGCGGGCGCAGGAAATGCACCGTTGGAGGTTTTGATAGCGGTGTTGAATCGGATGGGGGTGATTCATAACAGCGATTTATATGCTCTGATGGATGCGGCAGACGATTTGATCCGTCCGCTTCAGGTGCGTCCTGTCCGCGTGGATAGGGAAACCTTAAGTTTGGGCTATGCGGGTGTGTATTCTAGCTTTTTGCTGCATGCTGAGCGGGCTTCGGAGCGCTATGGTATTGATACGCGCAGTATTTTGGAGGAGCTCGGTAAACGAAAAATGGTTGGCGGTCAGGAAGATATGATTGTTGACGTTGCGTTGGATATGCTAAAATCGCAAGGCAAATAGTTTGAGCAGCTTCTAGGTCTGTTTGTGGTTTGGAGGATAAAACGACGAATGGTCTATTTTTAGGGATGGATTCCATCAATCTTGGGATTATGTGGAATAGTTTTTGATAAT
Source organism: Bacteroidetes bacterium UBA2234 (assembly GCA_002347985.1). GTDB lineage: Bacteria > Bacteroidota > Bacteroidia > NS11-12g > UBA955 > UBA955. The sequence goes on along the minus strand of DDYM01000060.1, from coordinate 10,863 downwards.
TGGGCCCTTGAACCTCTATAAATTTGCATAAAATTATGAAACGTATTGTATTTATCGGCGGCGTAATGGCTGCGTTGTTGGTGGGAACCACTGGCTGCGGTATCAGTTCTAAGGACGCTTACCAGAAATCAAAATTGAGTGGCTTCGTTGCAGATCAAACAAAATTGTTGATCGATGAGAACAACATGAAGTTGGACAAGGGCGATGGCGGAATTGGAAAAGCGGTTGAAGAAACCAAAGTTAAGGTGGCTGCGATTGATGCTGACTTAACCAAGTCTAAAGCGGAAATTGATGCTTTGGAAGCAAAATTGGCTGCGGTTGAGGCGTTGGAAAAAGAGAGCAAAGCGGAATTTGAGCGCAGTAACGTAACTACTGTTTTCTTTGCATTGAATTCTTCTCAGTTGACAACTGATGGTATGCAGGAGTTGTATCGTTGGAAGGTAGGAGCGGATCGCAGTGCAACAGCATACGATTTCAATATTGTAGTTTACGCATCGGCTGATAAAACTGGCTCTGAGACTGCAAATGCAAAATTGCGTGAGCGTCGCGCCAATGCTGTGAAAAACTTTATGGTGAACTCTTTGGGTGTGGCTGCTGCCAAGATTCAAATCGTAACTACGCAACCTGCTTACACGGGTACCAACAATTTGGACCGTCGTGTAGTTGTGGGTGTTGTAGTGAAGTAATATCTGTTTATTTAATTAAGTTGTTTGGGGAGGCCGCGCGCAGCGCGGCCTCCCTTTTTTTATGCCAAATACTACGGACATCCCCATCCTGTGTTATATTCGCTTTTCATGAATTTGCAAAGTCCAACCCATCGCAAACAGTTGCCTTTCATACCTCCTGCACCGCGCGTAAGCTTCTTGTTCTCCTTGGTGTTTTTGGGTCTACATTTTCCCCTTTGGGCGCAATCTGTAAAACCCAAATCGTCTATCAAAGTCGCACCAAATCCAACAAAAACTCAAGCAACCCCTAGAATCGTAGCCGATCTTGATGCGCCAAATCAAGTCAAATCAACCCCTCTCAACCTCTCGGAATATGTCAATCCGTTTGTAGGGACCGGCGGACATGGACATACTTTCCCCGGTGCGGCATCGCCCTTTGGAATGGTTCAGCTGAGCCCCGATACCCGTATCGATGATAGTTGGGATGGTTGTGGCGGATACCATTATGATGATAGCTTTATCTACGGATTTTCTCATACGCATTTGAGTGGCACCGGCGTGAGTGATTACGGCGATGTATTGATGATGCCTATCGGCGGACCCAGAGCCATCATGCCTTCCTTCAATCCATTTAACTACCGAAGTAATTTTAACCACAGTTCGGAAGTGGCCGAGGCGGGATATTATTCTGTGTATTTACCCACCCCCGAAGTAAAGGCCGAACTCACCGTTACACCCCACGTAGGAATTCATCGATATACCTATTATCAGTCGATGGGTCAATCCAAGTTTACAGCGAAAGTGCTGATTGATTTGAATCACCGCGATTATGTGATTTCGCATCACATGTATCAGTTGGATCAGCATCGGATTGGTGGGTGGCGACAGAGTAAAGCCTGGGCAAATAATCAATGGGTGTTTTTCGTGATTGAATTTTCGCAGGACATTTCTCGCATTATCACTGCTCAAGACGGTCGGAAAATGGTAGTGGAGTTTGATATGGGTTACTCGGAGGGTAATTTGGGGTCTGGGAATGCAACTGTCAATCCTTCCAAATATGGCGAAGGACATCTTTGTGAAATCGTGGCTAAAGTAGGGATTTCCTTCACCAGCGAGGCCGCTGCCATCGCCAATTTGAATGCGGAGATGATGGGGGATAAGAGTTTTAATGAGTACCGGGCACTAGCCAAGCAAGCTTGGAACGAGGAGTTAAGTAAGATTCAAGTAACCAGTGATTACGAAGCCCAGGCATTTCGGGTTGGAGCGCAATTGGTTAAAACGGATCTCGAGAAGCGGAAGTTTTATACCGCATTATACCACTGTATGATTCATCCGAGCTTGGCAAGTGATGTAGATGGAAGTTATCGTGGGAGAGATCAGAAAGTGCATCGGGTGAGTGAAATGAATCCCAATGTAAGTCGGATAACTTCCGCAAAACACTTCAAAGTATATTCGGTTTTTTCATTGTGGGATACATATCGTGCGTTGCACCCACTGCTGAGTATTATCGATCCGGATCGGACCGTGGATTTTGTTCGGAGTTTTCTACTGCAGTATCAACAGGGTGGGAAATTGCCAGTGTGGGAATTGGGTAGCTGTGAAACGGAGTGTATGATTGGCTATCACAGCGTGAGTGTAATTGCAGATGTAATCCTCAAGGAAATTGGGGTTGAAAAGGATGCAAAGGGCAGGACTGTTTATCCCTTCGATTATAATTTGGCCCTGGAGGCGATGATACACAGTGCCAAATTGAAGGATTCTGCTTTTTTGGATGTAGACGGTAAGCAACTTGGTTACATGGGTATTGAAAACACCGCTGAAAGTGTGTCGAAGTTGTTGGAGTATGCCTACGACGATTGGTGCATCGCACGAGTAGCCTATGTATTGAACAAAGATGATGTTGCCAAAAACTTCTATGCTCGCAGTGAGCGGTGGAAGAATGTATATGATGAAAAAACGGGTTTCATGCGTCCGCGTGTGAATGGAGGATGGTTGTCGCCTTTCGATCCGAAAGAGGTCAACAACCATTTTACTGAGGCCAATGCTTGGCAATATTCGATGTATGTGCCTCACGATATCATGGGAATGATGGATAAATTGGGTGGTGTAAAGGCTACGGAAAATCATTTGGATTCTTTGTTCAGTGCGGATTCGCGCACCACGGGCCGCGATCAAGCAGATATCTCGGGATTGATCGGCCAATATGCCCATGGCAACGAACCAAGTCATCACATGGCATACTTGTACAATTACTGCGGAAAACCAGAGAAGACGCAGGCCATCGTGGATAGGGTTTGTAAAACGTTTTATCAAGACAGTCCAGATGGTTTGATTGGGAATGAGGATTGCGGACAAATGAGTGCATGGTATGTGATGAGTGCGATGGGAATTTATGCCGTTTGTCCGGGCAGCAATGTTTACACTACCGGGGTGCCTCAATTCTATGAAGTGGAAATTCTGCGTGAGGGTAAGTCGCCCTTTTATATCACCCGCGGCAGTTTGAATACAACCGAAAAGACGGCGGAACCTTTGATGTACCCGGATGGGACGAAATGGAAAGAGGATGGAACGCAAGGGAAAAATGAAAAAATGTCGTCTAAGGACCTATTTAAAATTGGCGATAAGCCTTGGGCTGCGCATCAAATGGAATTGCCCAAGGAATCGGAGTTGCCTACCTTGCCATCGATCAACGATATGAAAGGGACTTTGGCGCAAAGGTTATTGGCATTGAATGAGTTGAAAGAGCAGCGTGCGCTGGAGATGCGAAATATGCGGAAGGTTTTCAAGGCGGCGGAATTGACGGTTTCGCATCAGCAGTTGATGCAGGGCGATGGGATCGTTTTTGGTCAGGTTGGCGATGAGGAGAGAGACAATTTATTGCTGAAAACGCCTAAGCAATCGATGGTGACAGGGTTTGTTCCAGTGCCGGTTTTGGAGGGTGTTCGGACCTTTAAAGACACCATGCGAGTTCGGGTTTCTGTGCCCAAAGGGACAACTGGGGTGTTGGAAATTCACGTGACTAACAAGGAAATAGGTTTAGATGCGAAGGAAATGCAGGGCAAGGGTGGCAAAAAGAAGGGCTCTCAAGGGTCTTCGAATTTTAATAACATTCCAGGAATGATATTGGCGGGAGAAGGTGTAGAGATAATTACGGTGGATGCGGATGGAGAAAAGCCGTATGAGTTTTTGCTGGGATATGATGCGGTGGTGAGTGCGAAGTTGGTTGACACCAAGGTTTACGGCGGATTGCCAGGTTCCAATCCGGGCAATGTAACAGGGACGAGTGATTGGGCTACGGCTGTTTACAATCGAAAACAAAATGATTTTAAGGTGTCGTTGGCCGAAGGATTAATGCCACATCCTCAATACAGTGCTGGTGGAATGGGTGCATTGGTTGATGAAATTGAGGGTTCTAAAGAATGGCGTGCGGGGGGCTGGATGGGTTTTTATGATCAAGATTTTTCGGCGGTGATTGACATGGGTTCGGTAAAACCGGTGAGTGAAGTGACGGCGAGATTCTTGCAAGATTCCAGGGCTTGGATTTTAAAACCCCGTCATTTTTCGGTGGCTACTTCAACGGATGGCATTCATTTCACCCCGTGGACTCAAGAGGTTATGATGGTTGATGATTGGCAAAACAATGAAACGATGATTGATGCGGTTACTGTGCAGCATACCAGCGGAAAGAACCTTGCGGTTAAGCCGGTTAAAGCCAGATATATAAAAGTGTTTGCTGATAAGTATGGTCCATTGCCGGAGGGACATTTGGGTTATCCATACCAGGGGAAAGGGTATATTTTCATCGATGAAATTCAGGTGCGATGAAAGGGGTTGAGGTTTGTGTTTTTTCTGTAGATGATGCCTTTTCGGCGGAGGCGGCGGGCGCAGCCCGCCTTGAACTTTGTCGTGATTACGACGAAGGAGGAATCACGCCTCAGTGGGACGACCTCAAGCGGATGAGTCCTCAATTTGCCTCTGATGATGCATTGCTACGAGGCCTTAGAATTCCTGCCGTTGTGATGGTAAGAGAGCGCGGGGGTGATTTCGCATACAGCAAAAAAGAGAAGAAGTGGATGATGGATGCCATTGCGCGCATCGCTAAATTGGGGTATCAGGGAGTTGTTTTTGGTGCTTTGGAGAAGAAATCAGGTCGTTGGATTTTGGATCGGGTATTCTGTAAAATCTGCTGTGATATCGCACATTCATTGGGGATGGAAGCGGTTTTGCATCGCGCTTTTGATGAAATTTCTACACCATTTAATGCCATCGATGAGGCGGAAGCTTGCGGTTTTGATCGCGTGCTTACGGGTTGGGGTTCGATGAAAATGGAGACTTTGAAAATGTTGAAGTGGCATGCGCAACGGATCGATATTTTGCCTGGGGGCGGGATTCGGCCGGAAAATGTATTTCACTACCGGGATTTGGGATTTCAGGAGATACATACATCATCAAGAAATGCCGGCGGTGTGTTGGATATTGAACAACTAAAAACGATGGTTGAGGCGATGAAAGGAGTGCCGCTTTGATCAACAAGCGACATAGGGCTCTGTTGCCGCTTTTCAGGTGCGTATGTTTTGCCTTCGTGCTGCTATTCAGTGTAAACCTCTCAGCACAACTCAATTCGCTCGTTCCTTTGCCCCGTGATGGCATCGTTGAGAAAAACAACGAATCCAACAGCCATCGCATCGAACAATGGGAGTTGCTGGAAGAGGATTTTGTGTTTGGGGTTGTGGCGAATGAAAAACATGCCGACCACCTTCGGGAATACGATTCTACGGTGTTGGGTCGGGGCTGGATGCCTGTGGGTTATACTCCTGCGATCAACGATTTGTATTGTCAGCACCCATCGCCCAGTGCCTGTGTAGAACAGTGCGGTATATACGCTTCGCTGTGCGAACATGAGAAACAGACCGAGTGCAATGTGCATTGCAAAAGTGTGGAATGGCGCAATTGGACCTATCGCGCGGCGTTGTTTTCCTCGGCGGAGGAAGCGCATTTAGACGAGCATCATTTTTTGGAAATCAAGCAGTGGGAAGGCGCATACATGGAGGTGTTTGTGAACGGGAAACAGGTTAAGTCGGTGAATCCGCTGATGAGCAGTTTTGCCACGGTGACCATTGATTTGGATAGTAAAATCAAGGGCGATGGCACCGATTCTGTTTATATAGTTTTTTCATCGCCCACGGTATTGGGGAAGCTTTATAGCGAACGCATCGGGATGACGTTTCCGGCCGATAATGAAGCCGAAATAAGCACTTTTGGCACGTATGGATACAATGCCAAAAATCAGACGTTTGCAAAGGCCAGTCCCTACTTGCGTAAGCCCATCGTTCAGTATGGTTGGGATATTGCCCCGAGAAGGGTGTTGGTGGGTTTGGGCGAAGGCGTTTTTGTGCATGGTTGGAGCGATAACCACCTGCAAGCCCTCAAGATTTCTCAGGATTCGAGCTGGATGGGTGTGGAAGCGGGGAAGGCAGTAGAATATGTATACGGTCACGCCGATTTGTACTATTTGTGCGATACGATGCGGGGTCGTACTAGTTTTGTTCGCATTACTTCGGGGAATTTGCCGGGTCTGCACGACGATATCGAATGGGATATTGTTCGAAAGCAGTTTGCCCCAGAGGGAGCAGAAGAGGCCGAGGTGGAGGATGTGTTGATTGGCACCAATGAATTTGGGGTGGAGGCGCGACACCGACGGATGTGTTTTCGGGTGAAAAATCCCAAGCATTGGATGCCGAATGGGCTGTATCAGCAGGTGTATCAAGATTCACACCCGGCGTTGTATCACATTGAGATTTCGGCGCATCAGTTGGATAAAAACGGTCGCAATCAGATTCATAATATTGAGACGAATTGGGGAGTGCGGACGGTTACATTGGATACTTCGGGGGGACGATTTGCGTTTTCCGTAGATGGAATTCCTGTTTTTGCGCAAGGTGCAAATTTGATTTGGGCCAGGCAGTTTGGCGATGGGGCGAGTGTGTATCCAGATCAATTGTTTTTGGGGCAGCCCGGCTCGATGGGTGAGTTGGAAAACATGCGTTGGCAGGGCTACAATATGGTGAGGATATGGGGCGGTGGTGCGTATCCCAGCGATGCGTTTTATGAGCGATGCGATGCCCTTGGAATCATGGTTTGGCAGGATTTGATGTTCAATGGTACGATGTATCCGGACGACGATATGTTTTATCAGGCCGTAGAGTCTGAGGTGAATGCCCAAGCGATGCGGTTGCACAATCATCCGAGTTTGGCGTTGTGGTGCGGGAACAATGAGATCGAAGTGGCTTGGCACAATTGGGGCTGGCAGCAGAAATACAATATTCACGGGGCTGATAGTGCGAGGCAGTGGCGGGGGTATTTGTCGCTGTTCGATACCCTGATTCCAGCGGCTTTATCGAATTGGGATGCGGGAGTTCCTTACACAAGGAGCAGTCCGATTGGCAATTGGGGCAATTTGCAACAAATGAAACGGGGCGACAACCACGATTGGGGCGTTTGGCATGGCGAGCGCGGTTTTGCACATTTGGATTCTGCGCGGATGCCGTTTTGCAGCGAGTATGGATTGCCGAGTCCGCCAGATTGGGCCCTCTCTCAAGTCGGCAAGGTACACGATTGGCGTTCATTGTTGTTGAGTTACAAGGGTCCGAAACTGTTGGAGAAATACGTGCGTGAGGAATATCCCAAGTCATGGCCTCATCAAGGATTACAAAATGTGGAGCCCATGAATTTTGGTGATTCCGCGGCGGTGGTTCAGGGGGAGTTTTTGTACAGGGCGATGATCAGTCATCGAATGGCTTCGCCGTATTGTATGGGGTCTTTGTATTGGCAGTACAACGACATTTGGAATGGAACTACTTGGAGTGTGGCGAATTCACTGCACGGTTGGAGTATGCTGAAATCCTCGCAAGGAAGGGTGGCCGATGCGATGTTGCCTGTGGTGATGCAGTTGCAGCGCAGTGGATGGTGGGGAGCGAAGGACCAGTTTTATGTAAAGTTCAATTCGCGGTTGCTCACAGAATGTGACGTTCCGCTGGAGGTTACAGCATACGATTCGTTGGGGAAATCATTGTTCTCCAAGGATTTTGTGGTGAAATTGCCTAGAAATTGGAATTTGGATAAGGAGTTGCCAATCACTTGTATGAAAACCATCTCCTTCGTCGGGAAACGGAAATACCAGAAGAAGATGGATAGGGTGAGTTATTATGAGGTTAGATTGAGGCAGCCAGCAGCCGCGCAGCGGCTGATGGACCTAACTCCCAAAGGAAAATACTACGGCGAAGGGTATCCCGTTTTGGTTGATTACCTCTCGGTGGAGGATTAAAATTTTGCGTAGGGTCTGTAAGGTGTTGGGTTAATTACCAACTGTTGCAATTTGGGGTGTATTAATACATCCATGTCCTCCATGGGAATGGCACCCAACAACGGTTCGCTGCCCATTATCAATGCGCCAGTGAAACTTGTTCTACCGCACCAGTCAACCCGTATCGGACCCACATAAGGATATTGTTTGAATGAGCCATCGGCCAATTCAACGTCTTTCATTTCGGCAACTTCCAAACCCAAAAATATGGCCATGGATTCAGGGATGCACATGTGCGTAGAGCCAGAATCAACCAAGCATTTTATATCCGTCGATTTCTCCGGCTGCCTTGGATTTGAAAGCTTTACCATTGTATGTACCAATCCCATAATTCTGATTTACACAAAAATACCATCGAGCTGGGTGATTGTCAATGAGATTGTTTTGCGTTTTTCGCAACTCAAAAAAACCTACTCCGGCTGCTTGATCTTAATCCAACAAATAACTGGCTTTGCGGACCTCGGCCACATCGCCTGTTTTAACCGCATAGGTAAAGCCCGGCCTCAGTGCGTAAGCACCAATATCGCCCTGTGGATTGATGGCGATGAACCCGATCTGCGTATTGCTCCAGTCCTTGCCGCGCAACACAAATTTGTCGCGAATCGCCTTTACCGCTTGCTCGCAGGCTTCTTGCGGACTTGCTCCATGACGCATTTCCTCCACCACCCGGAATGAGCCCACCACGCGAATCACTTCCTCGCCCTGCCCAGTGGCAGTGACCGCGCCCACCTCGTTGTCTACGTACAAACCCGCGCCAATGATGGGGGAGTCGCCAATGCGTCCGTGCATCTTGAAAGCCATGCCCGACGTAGAGCATCCGCCCGATAAATTACCGCTGCCATCCATCGCGATCATCCCAATGGTATCGTGGTTTTCGATGTTGATCACTGGCGTATATTCGGCCTTTTTGAGCCATTCCTTCCATTCGCGTTCGCTATCCGGAACCAATAAATTCACTTTCTCAAAACCCTGCTCCACCGCGAATTGGGTAGCCCCTTCTCCAGCCAGCATCACATGGGGAGTTTTTTCCATGACGGCGCGAGCCACAGAAATGGGATTGGCGATGTGCTCCATGCAAACCACCGAACCGATGTTGCCTTTTTCGTCCATGATGCAGGCATCCAAGGTCACGTGACCGTCGCGATCAGGCCTTCCGCCAAATCCCACACTGCGCTCGGTGGGGTCGTTTTCGCACTGACGGATACCCTGTTCGATGGCATCCAAGGCCTTGCCACCCTTTTGTAATGTAGGCCAAGCGGCTTCGTTGGCTTGCAATCCAAAATTCCAGGTGGTGACGATCATCGGAGCGCCCAGTTTACGCTTCGATTTGGCCTTGCCTTTGTCGCCTTTTTTCTTGTCGTTATCGCCCTGTGAAAGGCCATCGATGGCGGCTAAACCTGCGGAGGGCAATCCCACCAAGGCCGCCAAGCCAGAGAGCTGCTTGATGAATTTTCTACGATTGTTCATGTTTGAATTTTGCTGATTTTAGGCCGTTTGAATGGTTGCTATTTGGATGCCGTTTGTTGCAGTAATGTGTTGGAATGGATTATTTCTTGTTGCCATTGCGGAAGAACGTGGCTGGTTCGCCAAAGATGATCGGACAATAATTGTATTTTGGTCCATATTCTCTGCAGAGAGGAAATATTCCGATGCCTTGCCATAAGTTGCGATGCAATTCCAAGCGGCGTTTGAAATCGTTGAAATCTTTCTGCTTCGGGTCCGACCACAACACTTCCGATAATGCAGGCAATCGGGGCATGACCATGTATTCCACATGCTCTGGGGTAAGGATGTACTCTGTCCAAACGTTGGCTTGCGCTCCCAAAATGTATCGATGCAAACTATCGGGTAGGGCAGCGGGTATGGGGTCGTAGGCATATACGTTTTCCACCGGGTTGTAACCACCAATGGCGTGGGGTTCGGTGCTGTCTTTGCTTTGGTAATGGTCCCAGTACAAAGGTTTTCCGGGGGTCATGATGGCGTTGTGGTGCTGTTGCGCCGCGGCAATTCCACCGTCTACGCCCCGCCAACTCATGACTGTGGCTTTGGGTGCCAATCCGCCTTCCAAAATTTCATCCCAGCCAATGATGCTTCTACCGTGAATGGTATCGCCCGTTTTGGCATCGATGTACCAACCCGAATCTTGTAAATACTTTTCGATGCGTTGTATGAAGTAGCTCTGCAGTTCGTGTTCGTCTTTGAGTCCATTGTCTTTCATGCGTTGTTGGCATTTTGGACAGTGTTTCCAGCGTTCTTTCGGACATTCATCGCCGCCGATGTGGATGTAGGGAGAGTTGGGGAAAGTGCGCATCGTTTCTTGCAAAATGTTTTGCAAAAAGGTGAAGGTGGCATCGTTGCCTGCGCAAAAGACATCGTCGAAAACGCCCCATCCCTTTGCTACTTCAAACGGTCCGCCTGTGCAACTAAGTTCGGGGTAAGCCGCCAGAGCGGCGAGGGCGTGGCCTGGCATTTCGATTTCCGGAATCACGGTGATGCCCCAAGAGTCATNNTTTCCGGAATCACGGTGATGCCATGATTGAGATAGCAGAATTGCGCAAATCCTTGGAGGAATTCTTGGATGTAATTCCCTTGGTAGGTAAGTGAATCGAATTTTTGTTGTGCATAGGGGCCTAATTGTGTGCCACTGCGGGTTGAGGAGATGCTATTGAGCTTGGGATAGATGTTGCTTTGCATCCTCCAACCCTGATCGTCGGTGAGGTGTAAGTGAATCACATTGAAGCGATACTGGGCGGCCATTTCGGCGTATTTGTAAAGGAAATCGATGTCGAAAAAGTGACGAGATACATCAAGGTGCATGCCCCGGTAACGGAATCG
>DDYM01000043.1:63304-67731 GCA_002347985.1 Bacteroidetes bacterium UBA2234 | reverse complement strand
AAAAAGAATGAAACACTGGTTGATACTGAATCTTGGTCCACCGGTGCATATGTAGCGCGTTTGGTGCGCACTAGCGACGGCAAAGTAATACGGAAGCAGAAGCTATTCGTAGAATAAAAAAACTAATTCTTGGCTTTCTTAGAGAACCAAATAGATACTCGCTGCCCAGTGATGAAGAACGCGGCGATAATGATAAAATTGGTGATTAGAACGGCGTTAACATCCACATTTTTAAAGCTGGTTGCGTTGATGATAAAAATGCAAAGATTAAAAATGAGTAGCGCAAACGTAGTTGTGAAGTGATTCAAACCGAAACCGAGTAATTTATGATGTAGATGTCGGCGGTCTGCTGTAAAAGGTGATTGACCCTTGGCAAGACGCAAGGTGAACACGCGCAAAGTATCTAGGAGTGGATAACACAGAGAAACCAATGCAAACAAGGCGCGATTCATATTAAAAGGTGTTGATACTGCGTTGTTTGAATTGAGTAGAAATCCAACCAACAGAACGATTGTGAGTCCCAGAAATAAAGAGCCAGTGTCACCCAGAAACATTTTTCTTGATTTACTGAAATTGAAAAAATAGAATGGAGCAAGTATTACACTGAACAAAACGCAGAAATCGAAAATGCGGGGTTGTGTATATTGGAATGCACTTCCAATCATAAGGAAAGCAAATATGGCAAAGGTGGTCGCAAGACCGTCTACACCATCAACTAAGTTGTAAGCGTTGATAACAACAATGAAGACAAAGGAGGTAAATATGATAGATGGGATTTCGTCTATGGCATTGAAACCTAGGACACCATAAAAATTATTGATTCTAAAATTGGGCAGCACGTAGGCTAGAGTTACCGCAATAATTAATTGTCCCCAAAATTTCGTGTTGGCTTTGACATGTTTAATATCATCGTAAACACCAATGATGAAGAAGCAAGCATATGAAACTAGAATATACGGCGAATTGAATTCTGCGGGCCCCACAAGGAGTAGGGTTAAAAATGAAATGATAAATATTGATATTCCCGCAGTTCGGGGTACAATTCGTGTGTGAGATGAGCGGTCACCTGGAATATCAAACCATCTGTATTTAAAAGACAGTTTGAGCATCGAAACCAACCCAATAATAGATAAAACCAGAGCAATAATTAATACGATTGGTTGGTTTAATTCCATAGATTTTATTGGTATTTGGACTTATTTCTGATTGAATATAATTCAAAAGTAAATTCAAACTACAGATTACGGAAATAATCTTTGTCAATAGTTAAAGTTGATTTACGAATTGGACTATTTTTTGGCTAAATGGCGGTTGAATCAATTTTCATTGAAGTACTTTTGCAATCATGTGTGGAATCAATGGAATTTTGGGACAGTTGGAATTGAGCCAATCGCGCCAATGCGTTGAGTCCATGAACAAAAAGATGGCCCATCGAGGGCCGGATGCAGATGGCGTCCATCAATCGGGTATTATTACACTTGGACATCGTAGACTTTCCATCATCGATTTAGATATCCGTGGAAATCAGCCCATGCATAGTTTTGATGCGAGGTATACCATTGTTTTTAATGGAGAGATTTATAATTTTCAGACTTTAAGGTCGGAAGTTGGCGATTACCCTTTTTCGAGTAAAACAGATACTGAAGTTCTGATAGCTCTCTATATCAAATTTGGTTCTTCGATGCTCGAAAAATTGGAGGGCATGTTTGCTCTGGCAATTTGGGATTCCATTGAGGAGACGTTATTCCTCGCTAGGGATCGTTATGGCAAAAAGCCGGTCTACTATTGGGTTGGAGATGGACAGTTTGTTTTTTCTTCTGAGATCAGATCTTTGATAGCGAGTGGTTTGTTTCAACCAAGACTTAATGTAGAATTGCTCCCTGAGTTTTTACAGTATCAAACGGTTTTTGACCCGAATACCCTGTTAAAAGATGTCTATCAATTGGAAGGTGGATGCTTTGCAAATGTGACTTTATTGAAAAATGGTGGAATTCAATTTAGGTCGTCGCAGTACTATAAGAGGTCGGAAGCCATTGTTGATCATAATACCGCACAAAGTTACGGTGAAGTTGTAAAAAATACACGCTCACTTTTTGATGATGCTGTAGCAAAACGACTTGTCTCGGACGTGGATTTTGGTGCTTTTTTGTCTGGAGGTGTTGACTCCAGTGCAGTAGTGGCGGTGATGTCGAAATATTTGCAATCCCCCGTAAAGACCTTTCATGTTTATTTTGATGAATCTGAATTTTCTGAATTGAGATATGCTGAATTGATAGCAAAGAAATTCAAGACAGACCACACAAATATTTTAATCACTCCCGAGAATTTCTTGGAGGAGGTGTCACCAGCGCTTGAAGCCATTGATCATCCAAGTGCTGATGGAGTGAACACTTATGTGGTGAGCAAGTATACGCGAGCTGCGGGAATAAAAATGGCCCTGAGTGGATTGGGGGGCGATGAAATTTTTGCTGGCTATGATGTTTTTAAACGGTTGGCAGAAATTCGTAAACTCCGAAAATTTGGATTGCTTCAATTGTGGGAAATGCTGCCTGTTTCAGTTCGTTCATCCTTTATTAAGCAGGGAAAAATGGCTGAATTGATGGCTTTGCCGTTGGTAGATGAAGTAAGCGCATACGCGTTGTTTCGGAGATTTTTCTCTAACTCGGAATTAAAGAAATTTGGCATTGGGAATAACCATGAAACGCATTGGTCAATTGGCTTGGGCAGTAGCAATTTAACTTCATGGATTGGCAACGAGGAGGTTGAAAGATATATGAAGCCTGTGTTGTTGAGAGATACCGACCAAATGAGTATGGCCCATTCATTGGAGGTCCGCGTCCCGTTCTTGGATCATAAGTTAACTGATTACGTAATGAGTTTGCCGGATCAGTTTAAGTCGCATCGACCTGGAAAGAAGCTTTTGATAGATGCAATGGGTGAAGATTTACCCCGAGAAATTTGGGACAGAAAGAAAATGGGATTTGTATTTCCTTGGAAGTCTTGGGTAAATGGGGAATTAAAAAACTCGGTGGATGAGGGATTGACGGTAGTTGAGCAAATACAAAGTCTAAGGCCTTTGTTGGCTGAATTGCGAAAATCACAAATGATGAATGAGAATACGCAATGGTATAAGCTCTGGTTGTTGACCGCTTTGGGTCATTGGATCAAAAACAATAAGGTTGAAGTTTAGATTTTCTCAGTGTGAAAATATCCATTATTACCGCGGTTTTTAACAGGGAGTCTACGATTGAGAGATGCGTTCGGAGTGTGCTCAATCAGAAGTATGAGCACATTGAATATATTGTTGTTGATGGTCTGAGTACAGACGGTACAATGGAAATTCTGAGTCAATTTGAAGGACAAATAACCCAGCTGGTATCAGCGAGGGATTTTGGTATTTATGATGCGTTAAACAAGGGTTTGTCGATGGCAACGGGCGATGTAATCGGTTTTTTACACAGCGATGATTACTTCGCTTCCAATGATGTTGTTGCATCAATTGCCAGAGAGATGGAAAGCCATTCGATGGATCTTCTATATGCGGACTTGGATTTTTTTCATCAAAACACACCGGAAAAATCAACGCGTTTTTATAGTTCGTCCTTTTTCAAGCCGTGGATGATGCGATTTGCTTTGCAGCCGGCTCACCCAACTGTTTATGCTCGAAAATCAGTGTATGAGCAAGTGGGGAATTTCAATTTAGATTATAAAATCAGCGCAGATTTTGATTGGCTTTTACGATGCTTGGTTTTGGCGAAGTGTAAGTCGAAATATCTCAAGCAGACTTTTGTTAAAATGCAAAAGGGTGGTGCAAGTACAGGCGGTATCAAGTCGGTCATTCGTCACAATGCCGAAGACTTGAGAATTCTAAAGTCCCATGGGATTTATAGCAATTGGATGTTTGTAGTGTTGAAATACACGTACAAAATTTTCCAGTTGAGATTTTAAAGTTCCTTTCTCAGCCGCGCCACTGGAATGCCGAGTTGTTCGCGGTATTTGGCTACGGTTCTGCGGGCGATATTGTACCCTTTTTCCTTTAACAAATCCATCAACGCTTCGTCTGTGAGGGGTTTTACTTTGTCCTCTTGTCCGATTGCGTTGCTCAGAATTTTCTTGATTTCACGGTTGCTGACCTCTTCGCCATCGTCGTTGGTGAGTCCTTCCGAGAAGAAGAATTTTAGGGGTATGATGCCAAAGTCGGTTTCTACGTATTTGCTATTCGCCACCCGAGAAATGGTAGAGATGTCCAATTCAACTTGGGTTGCGATGTCTTTCAAAATCATGGGCTTGAGTTTGGTTTCGTCTCCGCCTTCGATAAAGAATTCGTGCTGACGTTGAACGATGGCCTGCATGGTTTTCATGAGGGTATTTTGGCGTTGTTTCACACTGTCGATGAACCATCTTGCCCCATCCACTTTCTGCTTGAT
>DDYM01000043.1:43551-63265 GCA_002347985.1 Bacteroidetes bacterium UBA2234 | reverse complement strand
TAGGAAGCACTCAATCGCAATTCAGGTGCATTTCTGCCGTTTAACCGAACTTGAAGAACACCATCGTCGTTGATGACGGTAAAGTCTGGGACGATGTATTGAGTTTTCCCGCTGATGCTGCCGGTTTCACCGGGTTTTGGATTCAGCTTTAAGATTTCACCCATGGCGGCTTTGAGCTGCTCATCGTTGATTTTGAGACTTTTCTTTATTTTGTCGTAATGCTTCTTGGTAAAAGCATCAAACTGTTCAGAAAGGAGTTTCTCGGCCAAGTCGATCGCGGGGTTATCGCCATAGTCCTTTTTGTATAGTTGGAGCAAAAGGCACTCTTGTAGGTCGCGTGCTGCAATTCCTGGCGGATCGAAGTTTTGAATTTTAATTAACAAGCGCTCAAGTTGCGCCTCGGTTGTCATGATATTTTCATTGAAAGCGAGGTCGTTCACGATACTGCGCAATTCTCTACGCAGGTAGCCATCGTCTTCAATGGATCCAATGAGGTGATAAACGAGTTCTAATTCACGGTCTTCAAAGATGGCCCGGGCTTGTTCGTAAAGATACTCATGGAAGGTGCTTTGCGCGGCCAAAGGCATTTCGCGATGTTCCTCATTGCTGTAATCCTCACCCATTCTGAAGCTGCCATAGTCGTCATCGCCACCGGCGCGAAGCAGCTCGTCTACGTTGATGTCCTGACCATAATCGTCGTAGGCATTGTCGATCGTAGGCTCCTCCGGACTAAATTCCTCGGTGGTGGATTCTGACTTCTCTTTTCGCTCTTCGTTGTTTCTTTCGTCGCTCCCTCGGTAGTCGATGCCCTCGTCAACGCCTTCCAAATTCTCCAATGCGGGGTTGTCGAGCAGTTCCTGCCCTACCTTCTCCTCAAAGTCTTGGGTATTCAGTTGTAGCAGCTTGATAAACTGAATCTGTTGCGGACTCAGCTTCTGAAACAGCTTCTGCGATAACTCTTGTTTGAGGGCCATATCACAAATATAGGAAATTTCGCCCTTTTAACAAATATCGTGCCATAAATTTTGAGGCCCATTCGTTATCTTTGCGATGCAAGTATTTTTAAACGATAATAATTAGAATAGATTCACATGGGAACTCAGGATTTCAGTTCAAAGGCGGTAAGTATTCAGGACCTTCAATCGCATATCAACGAAACGATTGTTTTGCGTGGTTGGGTATCGAATAAGCGTGAGGGTAAGGGCATTGTTTTCGTGATTTTGCGCGACGGTACGGGCTATGTACAGTGTGTTGTAACAGCCGAAACTGCCAATGAGCAATATTTGGAGTTGGCGCAGACCTTGAGTTTGGAGACCAGTGTGGAGTTGCATGGATTGTTGAAGGCAGATGAGAAACAGTTGGGCGGTGTTGAACTGCAGGTAACTTCTCTTGCGATTGTGGGTGTATCGGAGAATTATCCGATTGCCAAAAAGGAACACGGGATCGAATTTCTGATGGATCAAAGGCATTTGTGGTTACGCAGTACGCGTCAGTGGGCCATTATGCGCATCAGAAACACCATCATTTTTGCCATTCATGAATATTTCCAGGGGGAGGGATTTGTGCAGATGGATGCGCCCATTTTTACAGGAAACGCTTGTGAAGGGACGAGTACGTTGTTTGAAACAGATTTCTACGGTGAGCCGGCTTTTTTAAGTCAGAGCGGTCAGTTATATGGTGAAGCGATGGCGATGGCCATGGGTAAGATTTACACGTTTGGTCCTACGTTTCGCGCGGAGAAGTCGAAGACTCGTCGACATTTATCGGAATTCTGGATGATTGAACCAGAAATGGCCTTCCACGACATTTTCCAAAACATGGATTGTATTGAAGGATTTTTGCAGCACGTGTTGAAGCGTGTTTTGGAGAAATGCCGCGGTGAATTACAAACCATTGGAAGGGATGTTTCTGTTTTGGAATCGAGCTTGGGTGCATTTCCGAGGATGACATACGATCAAGCGGTAAGGATTATCAAAGGAGAAGAGGATGTAAACGGTGTGAATAGTATTGTTAGTTTGGAAGAGGAGTTAAAGCGTTGCGAGGCATTGTTGATTTCTTTGGATGCAGAAATTGCAGAAAGAGAGGCCAAAATCGCGGTTCCTGGCATGAAGAAGGGAGAAATCAATTTTCATCAAACCAAGATTACACAGTTAAAGCAGGAAAAATCGGATGTTGAAGAAGACTTGCGAAACATTCCGCAATGGATTCAGAGTGCAAAGAATTTCACCTATGGTGATGACTTTGGAGGATCGGATGAAACGGTAATCACTCGTTTGTTCGACCGTCCGGTGATGGTTTACGATTGGCCACACGAAGTGAAGGCATTTTATTTGAAGCGCAATCCGGCGGATTCACGTTTTGCCCGCGGTGTTGATGTTTTGGCGCCCGAAGGATACGGTGAAATCGTGGGTGGAGGAGAAAGAGAAACGGATTTGGAATTGCTAACGGCGAAGATTATCGAACACGAATTGCCGATGTCTGAATTTGAATGGTACTTAGATTTACGTCGTTACGGATCTGTTCCCCATGCCGGCTTTGGATTGGGATTAGAGCGATTGGTGACCTGGGTATGTAAGTTGAAGCACGTACGCGAAAGTATTCCATTCCCGAGGATGTATGGAAGGTTGACACCCTAATTGTGGTATCAAAAACAGCGGTTTTTCGGAATAATATATAGCCGAGAATGTTGTTTTTACTGGTAAAAGTGTCTGATTATCAGCGACTTAAAAAAAATTTATCGTTTTCCACATTTTGTTAACATTTAAACAAACTTGTTGGTATATTTGTGGTCCCTATGAGCACAACTACACGACAATTAATCCTACAACGTTGCTTTGAAGCGATTCAAGCGAAGGGTTTCGAGACTTTGCGCACTGATAAAGAAATCGCGCGATTGAAAATCACAAAGGGAGCGTTTTATCATTATTTTCCGAACAAATCCGAATTGGGCTATGCTGTTGTTGATGAGGTCATGTTGCCTTATTACGAACAGAAATGGGCTTCTTTGAATAACATTGAAACTGGGGTTGCGGCTGCCTTAAATTCGATATTTGAGAATGAAAAAGCAAAAGCTACTGAAACCACTATCAAACGGGGTGATGTGCTCACCAATATGATTTTGGAAATGAGTCATTCCGATGATTTGTTTCGTCAGAAATTGGAAGCCGTGAATGAGGTTCAAGTGAGAATTTTACAGAAAGCCATTATGGCCGGACGTGTAGCAGGGGAATTAAAAAATCAAACCGATGCAAGATCGATGGCATTGTTTATCATTGGACAAATGATGGGTTGCTATACGATTGGAAAAGTTCGTGCTTCCAAAGATACTTTTATCAGCATGGTAAGCACTTTGCAAAAGCAGGTAAAAGAGTCATTGGTGATGGATTCCATTGAAGCGGACAACAAGGCTTCAAGTGCGGCGGCAGCAGCGAGTGCACCTGCAAGTTATCCTACCATGGGTTCTGTGAGTACGATTAAAAATACCGAGGAAGAAAAAACCTCTCGTGGAGGGTGGTTTAACCGCAGCAGATAAAATTCCCGAAGTGCTGTTTAAATGCACTTCCCCAAAAAAGGATTCAAGGGAATATCGCAGGTTGTTAGTTGCCTCATTGCGATCCCAAGAAACATATAGCTCATAAAAAGAAAGGGCTTCCTCACGGAAGCCCTTTCTTTTTATCATACGTCGGTCGTTCCGACGAATGGGAATTAGTCTTTTACAATGGTCATCTCGTCGATCAGATGCTTTGCACCACCCAATTTCTCAACAATGAACAAGGTGTAGCGCACATCCAAACTGATGGTTCTCTGCACATTTGGCAAGAACGCAAAGTCAGAACTGATGGCTTCCCAGTTGCCATCAAACGCAGTACCAATCAATTGTCCTTTGGCGTTCATGACAGGGCTTCCGCTGTTACCGCCTGTAATGTCGTTGTTCGACAAGAAGCAAGTATGCAACTCTCCATCTTTATCGGCGTACTGACCAAAATCTTTCGCGCGAATCAGGGCGAGTAATTTTTGAGGCGCATCGAATTCAAAATCGGCGGCTTTGTATTTTTCTAAAATTCCTTTAGAGGTAGTGAAGAAAGAATAACTCACGGCATCGCGGGCATCGTAAGGCATGATTGTACCGTAGGTCAAACGCATGGTTCCATTTGCATCTGGGGCCATGGCCTGTCCGCTAGGTAACATTTCCAACTGGGCCGACAAGAACAGGCGGTTGGCGCGATCCAATTTGCTGTTGATTCCATCATAAACGGGTTTCAAGTCCACACGAAGTTTATTGATGTAGGCAATTGTGATTTTATACAATAAATCTGACTCCAACTTCTTCGCTGAAGGTTTTGCCAAGAATTTAGCCATTCTGCCCTTGTCTGATAAAATTGACTTGGCAAACAACACTTCGGCAACCGCAGTTGCGTTGTCTTTGTATTTTTTCATCAATGCTACCAAATCGGCAGGCAATAAGGTTGGATCAAGGTCTTTGTAAAGGTGATCGATGACCGCGGCCAACACTTCCTTTTCAATGGCGGGGTAAAACTCTTTGTACATCTCGTCGATGTTGCGCAACATACCATTCGACATTGCGGTATCAGGTTTTCCGGAGGCAATGGCATCGGCAATGGCTTTGATCGACATCGCAAATGACATGGGTTGACTATTTGAAATACCATCTTGGAAGTACACAGGGTATAGGCCATAGGTATACAATTCGCGGTAGGCTTCATCGTACAAAGAAGTCACATCGCCGTATACGTCTGTCTTTTTATTTTCACGCATCCAACGCTCAAATGAGAGTTCAGCGGCTTTTCTTGTATCGTACAATCCACCTGGCTTAGACAAATCGTGGGCTTCGCCATTGAATTTATTCCAATAGTTTCCGATGCCAGCCAAACGATCTGAATACATCAATCGCACGGCTTCGTCTTGCTTCATGTATTTTTCATATACATCCATGATATCACGGCGCAAGGCAACACGCATCGGACGTTCTTTGCTGCCGAGGTATTTGATTCCTTCGCTGTAGGTGTATCGTGTGGTACGACCAGGATAACCCATGATCATGGCATAATCTCCGGTCTTCATTCCGCCGATGTTGATCGCCAAATGGTGCTGTGGGCTAAAAGGCTTGTTGGCTGGGGTAAAATCTGCAGGCTTGTTGTTTTCGTTGGCATAAATGCGGAACATGCTAAAATCGCAAGTATGACGGGGCCAACGCCAGTTGTCGGTCTCACCACCAAACTTTCCTACACTTTCTGGTGGGGTTCCAACCAAACGGATGTCGCGGTATACTTCGTAGTACATCGCTAGGTACTGATTTCCGTTGTAGAATGATGAAATTTCTACCACGTAGTTATTGCGTTCTTCACCCAAACCAGCGATGGCAGCTTCTTTTGCCTTTGCAATTTGAGCCATAACAGCTTTGGCGCGGGTGGCTTCGTCTTGATTGATGGCGATATCTTTGAGGACAATCGCTGTAACATCTTCAATTTTTCTCAGCAATCCGATATTGAAATTGGCCTTGCGTTCAGCTTGTTGGTTGGCTGCCCAAAAACCATTTTTTAAGATGTTGTCTTCGTTGGTTGAAAGTTCTTGAATGGCACCGTAACCGCAGTGGTGATTGGTAAGGAACAATCCTTGACTTGAGATAACCTCACCGGTACAGAACATACGTCCTTGTTTAGACATCAAACGCACGATGGCGTCTTTTACAGATGCGTGGTTTACCGCGTAGATATCGTCGGCCGACAATTTCAAACCACGGGCTTGCATTGGATCTTGGATTTTTTGTAGCAAGGTTAGGGGCCACATGCCTTCATCGGCTCTCAGCTGAAAAATCGCTGTAAAGGCCAAGGCTAAACTTAATATGCGTTGTTTCATAATGTTATAAGTCGCAAATTAACTCATTTTTGGCTAGAAGTTGATGCTTTGCCGTCTGAATTGGCCTGCTTTTAAACGAAACTTTTTGATGATGACACGGCTAAAATGTCGGAAATTTGAGGGAATGTCGTTGGTGGTTTTCACGGAATTGGGTTTTTACTGTCCGCAAGCGGATGTGTATATCGATCCTTTGAGAAAGGTTCCCAGGGCCATTGTTACACATGCCCATAGCGACCATGCGAGGCCGGGGATGGGTTCGTATCTGTGTGAGTGGAGCGGCGTTGAAATCATGAAACTGCGTTTGGGAAAGGGCATTTCTATCCAGGGACTTGTTTATGGCGAATCGATTTTCATGAATGGGGTTGAAATTACACTGTTTCCTGCAGGACATGTGCCGGGGAGTGCCCAAGTGAGACTTTCCTATCACGGGGAAATATGGGTTATCAGTGGGGATTATAAAACACTCGCCGACGGGTTATCGCCGGCTTTTGAATCGGTGCGATGTCATCACTTTGTAACGGAAAGTACATTTGGATTGCCGATATTCCATTGGAAGCCCCAGGCAGAAGTATTTGCCGATATCAACGATTGGTGGCAACAAAATGCGGAGTGCGGGACAACCTCAATTATCTTGGGTTATTCATTGGGTAAGGCGCAGCGCATCATGAAGTATTTGAATCGCGACATTGGCGAGGTAATTTGTCATTCCGCCATCGCAGATGCAAACCGCGCTTTGGAGAGGAGTGGTTATGAATTTGGCGATTGGTCGGAAGCAGAAACTGCGGTGGATGGTTTGGGCAAAGATGCACTTTCTAGATCTTTATTGATTTGCCCTCCCAATGCTTTGAACGGACCCTTGATTAAGAAAATTGGGAAGCATGCTTTGGCCAATTGCAGTGGTTGGATGGCGATGCAAAAGTCGCAGCATTGGGGCGCGGTAGACAAAGGATTTGTGATGAGTGATCATGCCGATTGGTCGCAACTATTAGAGGCCGTGGTTTCCTCAAATGCTGAAAATGTTTATGTGACACACGGTTTTTCGGAAATTTTTGCTCGGTATCTCAGAGAGAATTTGTTCATTCACGCCGAAGTTGTAAAAGTGGGACATTGGAATAGGACAGAAGAATGAGGCAGTTTTTGCAATTGGTTGATGCTTTGGGTGCCTCTAAAAATGGGCAGGACAAGTATAGAATTTGGGTCGATTTTCAGCGCAATCTGAGCAACAAACCAAATGATTTGGCGACGATTACAGCACTGCTTAAAAATGATTGTCCGCAACCGTTGATTTCAGCGAAACAATTAAAGCAATTGGCTTTGGAGACCACGGGGATTCCTGAATGGTTGTTGGTGGAGAGCAAGAGATTTGTGGGTGATATGTCGGAAACCCTTGCATTGATCTTAACGCCATTGCAAAGTAGCGACAGTTCAGAAATACAAATCAGTCAATTGATTGCGTCGATGGATGAAATGAGGGAGGGTGATAAGAACACCCTTCGATCTTGGATTGTGGGTTGGTGGCAGAGTTTATCGACAAAAGAAATTCAGTTGTTTAACAAACTCATTACTGGCAGTTTTAAAAGTCCTGTGGGTGGTGATTTTTTGTCGGGCCTTGCATTACAGAGAGATTGCATCGAATTGAAAGTTGTTTTGCTCTATGCTGAGCGGGGAAGATCAAACGGTCGCAACGGATTTACGGAATTTACGATGGGAATCGGTTCCGAGTTGGGTTGGGTGACATTTTCAAAAGTGGGCGTTGAGTTGCCGGAGGAGGAGAGAGATTCCATTGAACAGTGGATTGTAGAGAACACGCAAGAGAAATTCGGCCCGGTGCATCGACTGCCCGCGGTTCAGGTATTTACCATTGAATGTGGCTCTATTGAGGAGAGCAAACGAACGAAATCGGGTTACAGCGTGAAAGACGCAGTGATGAAATCCTGGGAAATTGGGTCGCCCATGGAAGTTGTAGCGGACAAATCGACTATTTCAGCGATTCTCCCCAAGCGCTAGGGTTCTCGGCAAATCGATTTACGGTGGCCAATTCATTGTCTTGAATAAAGCCATGTGCTGCTGCCACTTCGGTGAGTGTAGGGAGGTTGGTGAGTGTAAACACGGGGATGCCAGCATTTACAAATTTTTCCATAGCATTGGCAAATCCGTAGGTGAAAAGTGCAACAACGCCGATGACCTCTGCCCCTGCATTTTGAACGCCTTCAACGGCTTGGAAACTACTTTTTCCAGTGGAAATTAGGTCTTCCACGAGTACGATTTTATCGCCGGGATTCATTTCCCCTTCCACTTGATTTTTCAATCCATGTTTTTTGGGCTCGGGTCTCACGTAGCAATAGGGCATGTTGAGTTTGTCGGCTGCCAAGGCACCATGGGCGATTCCGGCGGTTGCGATCCCAGCGATTCGGGTTGCTTGCGGAAACTGTTGTTGAATCAATTGGGCGAGTTCTTCGGCCACAAATGTGCGAACTTCGGGGTAAGATAGCACCATTCTGTTGTCACAGTAGATGGGAGATAGGATGCCAGAAGTCCAAGTGAATGGTTCTGAAGGACTTAGTTTTACTGCCTTTATTTCTAAGAGAAATTTTGCTAATTTTGCGGCTTGATTGGACATGGAAGCGCAAAGTTATAAAATCTATTTCAACGACGGTGCTTTGGTTATTGCAGATTCTCCTGAAGCATTGCGCGGATTGAGTAATTTGTATTTTATTGGGGATGATGAATTGCAGAAGAGTTTTAAAATTTTGCTTTCTTCACAGAACAATGGAAAGCCATTGCATTTTGGGCTGATTTGCCCCGACCCGAAGGCAACAATTTTGGAGTTCATGGAAGACTTCACTGTGATTCAAGCGGCCGGCGGATTGGTTTTCAATAAAGAAGATCAATTGCTAACGATAAAGCGCAATGGGCTGTGGGATTTGCCAAAGGGAAAAATTGAGCGACATGAAGACCAGATGGCTGCTGCGTTGCGCGAAGTGATGGAGGAAACCGGCATCAATATGATCAACATCAGCGATAAGATTGGCGAAACCTACCATGTGTATTACGAGGACGAGATTTTGCTTTTGAAGGAAACGCATTGGTATTTGATGAATAGCAACGGCAAGGGATCCCTTAAACCTCAGGTGGAAGAGGGGATATCAGAAGTAAAATTTGCGGATTTGGATTGGTTTAAGACCGCTGAATTCAATTCTTATCAAAGTGTGCACGACGTGATAAACAAGTGCGTGAATCGCTTTAAGATTGGGGTGTAACGCCCTCTGGCAAGTATCTCCGATAATCGGCTTTGTGGATGATCAAATCCCTAACCAATGTGCTGCTGATGTAACTCAGCTCTGGATTACACATAATAAAAACGGTTTCAATTTCGTCCCAAAGGGCTTTGTTTAACTGCGCAATATGCGACTCGTAATCGAAATCAGTTCCGTTGCGCAATCCGCGTAACAAGAATTTGGCATTGTGTTTTTTGCAAAAATCCACTGTTAAACCTTCGTAATCTGCAATTTCCACTTTTGGATTATTCGCAAATGCAATTTTGATCCATTCTTTCCTCAATGCAAGGTCGAAAAGGGTGGTTTTTTTGGTATTCACGCCAACGGCAACAATGATCTTATCGAACATAGTGCTTGCGCGGTTGATGATATCAACATGACCGATTGTGATGGGGTCGAAGGTTCCGGGAAAAACAGCAATCTTGCTCATGGTTTAGCGAATATAGTCATTGTGGTACTACCATATTCTTTTTTCAGCAATTCCTGTTCAGCAAAAACCAATTGGGGTTTGTGCTCAACAATGAGCCAACCCTGATCTGCGAGCAGGGGCATCAAGATCGAAACGAGTCCTTGAATGTTGGGCATATCGTAAGGCGGATCTGCAAAAATGATATCGAATTCAGGCAGTGGCTGTCCGCTCTTTTCCAGCGTTTTTTCTACACTGAGCGCATCACCCGTTACAATGGACCAAGACTGCAGTTCCCAGGATTGTTTGATGTGTTTCTGATGAAAAATGTTCTTCTTGTCTTTGTCGATGCTTATCACCTGGGCGGCACCCCGAGAAAGAAATTCAAGTGCAATGATGCCTGAGCCCGAGAACAAATCCAACACTTGTGCATCTTGGATTCCCTTTTGATGGTTTACTGTATTGAAAAGAGATTCCCTCACCCGATCCGTGGAGGGTCTTACATGATTGGCGAAATTGGCCGGGATGATTCTACTTTTTAGTTCACCCCCTGTGATACGCATGTGGAGAGTTTAATTAGCGGAGCTACAATATGAAGTAGCGGGGGTTCTTCTTGATTTGACCAAGGGTATTGGGGTACAGAGACTTGAACCTGGGGCACAAATTTATGCATGGCCAGATGCGCCGCTGCGATTTGAGAGGAATCACAATGCACCTGAAGAGAGAACTGGTTTTGCGTTAGTTTGATGTCGTGAAATGGGAGTAAGGCAAAGTACAAATGTTCTTGTATGTTACTACTAGTAAATGAATTGGCAAAAACGAGATCGCCGTTTTTGTAGGCGAATACGATTGCGGTTTGGTCGTGAAACCACAGGTACGACGAATACTCAGCGGAGGAAGCAAATTGTTTCGACATGGCAAGTAGTCCTTCGGCGATATGCAGTTTTGGTTTCGACGACTGTAGGGGTTGATGCTTTTGTTTTGGCTCAAAGGCAAGCGTCATTTGGTTCTGAATGCTTCGCTTTATGGGTTGAATCATTCCTGGGACCGTAGAATCTGAGAATAGGCTTGGCAACAACTGGAAACCGCCTTCTAACTCTACCCAAATCACATTTTCCTGGAGTTGGCTTGGGTGCTTTACGATTTCGTAGCCAATGGATTTGTTACCGGTGCCCAACTTTAAATAGTGAACGGTATCATCGTGGTAAATGCCCCAAACCTGTTCACAGGGTAACGATTCTGTAAGAGTATGGGACCACAAAATATTCACGGTTGCAAAGGTAGTTTAAATTGCTAAAACACCGTTCCTACACTCAATCGCATGCGGAATTTCAAATAGTCGTCGCCCAATTGCACCGCGTTTCTCCAAATGGGGAACTCCACTTTGATATTGAGCGGTTTGCTGGCTCTCATGGCCTTGTTTTTGAATAGAACATTGAAGTTTTTGAGGTTTACATTTGCGCCAAACCCTGCATCGGCAAGCAATCCACTATACACGGATTTTGTGATTGTTTCACCCATGGAATTGCTGGATTTTAAGGGCATTCCAATGCAACCGGCATCGCCAAAGAAATAAGGATTTATGCCAATCATTTTCACTTTTGGCACCCATTGGAACAAGGAGGTAATATCCCAATTGGCATTTATCGCGGCCCCTTGATTGCCACGGAAGAAGGCAAGAATCGTATCGGAACCGTTGGCTTGTTTTACCGTTTTGGGGATGCTGTAATTGTCAAATCCTCTGAGGTTGAGTCCGCCATTGACTTGAATGGATTGGTTTACAGAGGCTGAACGATTCCATGACGGGTTGATTTGTGTGGGCTGATTTGCGCTCCAATTGATCATTCCAAAGTCTCTGTAGATGGCGTTGTTAAAAGATTCTTCGGGATTTGCACTGGCTGCATAAAGAACCGTCTCAGGTGTGGGGTTTGTGCCGCCGCCATAATTTACAACAGAGCGAAAGCGTAAATTGGTTTTGCCAACGGGTTGGTAGTGTTTCCATTCCAGTTGAACATACCCGTATTGGGTTTGACTCCAGGGCGAACAGAGTCGAATATCGCATCGTACATTGCCAGACCGTCCCCATCCGGCATAGTTCTGCTGCACAAAAAGATTGAGATTGATATTTTGCAAATGACTCCAGCGGTTTGCTGTGGGTAAGAAGCCATTCACCGCTCGATTTTGAGGGAAATAGGGATCTTTGCCACTCATCGTTTTGAGGGAATCCCATGGGTTGTAGAGTGAATTGATGTTGTTTTCAGAATTGAATGCAGTATGGTAGCGCTGACTCATTGTTCCGTAAATGCCGTAACTTGTCTTTCCCGCTTGGTCAAACCAGCCCATTTCGTTGACGTTGATGTCGTTGTAGAACATCGATTTAAAGAAATAGGTTCCGCCACCTCGGGTTTGGTGGGTGAACGACATTCGGTAATTGATTCCAGATACAGGTTTGTATTCCTTCATACCAACGCCGGTGATAGCCCATGCGCCGAGTTCAAATTGTTTTCTGCGACCTGCATATTGTCCGTCCACGATGCCACCTACCATAAGGCCGCTTCCTCCATTGACTCTTACATCGGGTCTGCCTTTCCATTGGTATACCCCAAGATAACTTGTGTTGGCGCCGTTCCCTAGATCCCATCGCCATTCGTTTCTGTTCTTCCACACATTGTCTGTTCGATTGATATCTGCCAATCTACCGCTTCTATCCAACCATACTTGTCGCAATTCCCCCTCCACCGGCATTTCGATATCAAACGTATAAGTGGTTCTAAGTTTATCCCAACCAATCCAAGGTTTGAGGTTAAATCTGCCGGGTTTTTCGTATTGATTTACAGGGATGGTAATGGAATAGAAAACATCGCTCGCCAAAATGGCTTTTGAGTTTTTGGGTGCGTTTGCAAGTTGGGTGGTGCCGGAAGGTCGGATCAAGAAATCAATATCGATGGGCATGACCATATCCCCTTTTCGCGCGATGGTAACTCGGTATAAATTGCGACGGGGTCTGAGGGGTGTAATTTTTTTGATGCCATAATCAGCGGCTTTGGTAGAAATAAACCACTGGTCAAAAAACGTGTTGAGGTCGGTTTGGGCACTTTGTGTGATTGAATTTCTAAAGTCATCGATGTAAGGGTGACAGAATTTCCATTGGCTCACATAATCTTTCATGGCTTCAAGGAATACAGAGTCTCCGAGGACATATTGCAGGTTATAGAGCATCGAAGCCGTTTTATAATACACGTGTTTATAGCCGCCGCCATGTCCGGTTGCAGAGTGGAATTCGTTGCTATGGGTTTCCAGACTTTCATCCGTACCGTCGATGGCATCTTCCATATACCCCGAAAAGGCACGCTTTAGTTCTGGCTGATTTTCTTTGGTGAGTTTCCGCATGCACCAGGCGGTGAGAAATTGCGTAAATCCTTCGTCGAGGGCAGCGCGGTAGGTTTCGTTTGAGCCGATCATTCCAAAGAACCAATTGTGACCCACTTCGTGAGCAATGAGACTTTGGTGACTTGGGTAATGGCCTCCATCCATGGTGATCATTGGGTATTCCATGCCATCTGCTGCATCGGCGCATACAATTTTAGGGTAATCGTACATGCCAAAATCTCGACTGTAAGTAGCGATGACTTTGGCGGTGAATTGAGCTGTTTGTTGCCATCCGGCTGCGTTGTTTTCTTGTACGATGGCTACGCATTTTACGCCATTCCAATCCACCTCACCAATCCGGTAGGTTGGGTCGGCTGTCCAAGCAAAATCATGCACATTTACGGCGTGAAATTGCCACTTTTTGCGTTTACCTGTTGCTGGGATTATCACCGAGGGTTGGGAGCCGATGGGCGTTTCTTTGAAGTTGGAAATATCTAGTTGTCTTCTCAATGCGGCTGGCATGGCCTCTGCTTTATTTTGAAGTACGCCTGTGGCTTCAACGATGTAATGACTGGGCAAATCCAATTCTACGTCAAAAGCACCGTAGTCGCCATAAAATTCCTTTTCCACGTGTTGGTCGGTTTCCCAGGTGAATTTTCTATCATACACGCAAATTCTTGGATACCAATGCACGCCGTTGAAGTGTTTGTAACCGTGATGGTCGTATACTTTCATTCTTCTTCGCACGCTTCCGCGATCGAAATAGGTAGTGAAATCGATATAGAAATCGATGCTTTCACCACTTTTCAGGGGCTGGGGCAATTCAATTTTTAGCAATGTGTTTTGTATCGAAAAAGGAACAGATTTTCCATTGATAACGATGGAATGAACGATGGTTCCCATTTGCGAGGACTCATAGAGTCCATAGTTCACCTTGGCCTTATTCACGCGATACAGTTCATCTACGAGACTGCCCGGCTGCACTGCATTTTGGTATAGGTGGAAAAACGCTTGATGGAGAGTATTTGGGCTATTGTTGGTATAGGTTAGTTTTTCCGATCCATCGATACTCTCTTGTGTGTCGTTTAGTTTCGCTTTGATTTGGTAATAAACATCTTGTTGCCAATAGCCTTCGTAGGGTTTTTTATTTTTCCAATAATGGGGGTTGGTGGGCAGTTGGAAATCATTGAAAGTGTTGGATATTGATGAATTGGAATTTCCCCAGGCTCTAGATTCTATGTATGAAATGGCATTGGAATTAAATTGGGTATTGCTATTTTGTGCGCTCGTGTTGGTGATTGATCCAAATACCAAAATCGCCAGGAACAGGAAATTAGAGAATAGGGCGGAATAGGTGTTTTTGGTATTTTTCAATGGTGAATTGGTGGTATGGGGGATTTGATTGACCATAAGACGAAGATACTTAGAAAACAGAAAAGGCCACCCAAGGGTGGCCTTTTCTGTTCTATGCATTTTAATCTTAGTAAGACAATTTGAAGTCTACGCGGCGGTTTTTCGCTTTTCCTGCTTCGGTCTTGTTATCAGCCAAAGGCATTTCTTGACCATAACCAATCGCAGTCATACGAACTTCAGATACACCACCTGCTGCCAAGTAACGCTTCACGGCATTGGCACGATCTTGACTCAAAGTCTTGTTAGACTCAGGAGTACCATTGTTATCGGTGTGACCTTGAATTTCAACGCTAGCACCTGGGTAAGTATTCAACAAGGTAACCAAATCATCCAAGCTCTTGAAAGAACTAGCAGTGATGACAGCCTTACCAGTTTCGAAGTTGATACCTTTGGCAGCCAAAGCAATTTTTTGAACTACTTCTTTTTTGATTTCAGGACATCCTTTGTTGGCAACTGTACCAGCTATTTCAGGACATTTGTCGATGTTGTTGAAAACACCATCACCATCAGTATCAGGGCAACCTTCACCAGCGATAGCACCGGCGATGTTAGGACATTTGTCTTTGCGATCTTCAACACCGTCACCGTCTGTATCAGGGCAACCGCCGAAGGCAGCTAAACCAGCAGTTATAGGGCAGGCATCGTCTTTGTCAGAAACACCATCACCATCAGTATCGGGACAGCCATTAAATTTAGCGTCTCCGGCTTGGTTAGGGCAAGCATCCACTTTGTCTTGGATACCATCACCATCGGCATCTGGGCAACCATTGAATTGTGCAGGACCGGCAACTTCAGGACACTTATCGTCTGCATCCAAAATGCCATCTTTATCTGTATCGGCAGGACAACCTACGCTATCCACGTAACGACGGTATTTAGGTTCTGTGTTTTTACAAAGGTCATACTTGTCTGGAACACCATCTTCGTCTTTGTCTTTTGGTTTCTTAACAGATGTACCCATACCTTCACCGATGGCATAAGTAATTCCAACGGCATGCAAAGCCCACAAATCATTTGTTCTCCAAAGTTTGTGAACGAAAATGTTATGAACTGGATCTGGGTAAGAACCATCAGCACCATCCCAAATATCGCTCATGGTATATGTAACGGTGTAGCTGTAACGAAGACCAATGCGCTCAGTTAAGTAAACGTTTATGCCAAATGCACCTTGAAGAGCTGCGTTCATATCAGTAACGGCAGGCTTCTTAGTTACATCCCAATAGAACTGATCTTGTACATATGGATCAGGACCCCAAATTGTTTGGCTGTGAGCGTAGAAACCACCTACACCGGCTTGGAAGTAAGGAGCAATTTTGGCATCTTCAGGCAAAATCGAACCATTGTTCAATTTGTATCGAGCACCTACTGTAAGGTCCATGATGTTTGCGCGGAAAGACTGCCATTGGTATTCTTTTCTTAAATTAAATCCTTCCCATTTACGGCAGTATCCAATATCACCGAAACTGAAGTTACCAACCAAATCCAAGGCTGGGCTTACATAGTAACCGAAGTTAACTTGACCCCCTTGGTAGTCGGGGCGACGCGAAAATCCCATAGATGAACCCAAGTCACCCATATATTCACGAATACCACCACTCAACTCAAGTGAGTGAGTTCCAGGTGATTGCGCTTGAGCCGGCATCGCAATTAAGCTTGCAACGGCAGCGAAAGCAATTGATTTAAAGTAGTTTTTTTGCATAGAAATAACTTTACTTGATGGTTATAGTAGTTGACAAATATAGGAAATGAGACTCGAAAAAAAACTTTTTTCACAAAATTTGCCCATTTTTTACTTTTCCTAGGGAAATCGAAAAATGTCACTGACAAAAAGGCTAATTGTAAACGCTGATAATATTGGCTGTTCGCTGTATTTGGTAACGCGCCAAGCGACCTTTTGTGGGGCCTTCAAGAGGAAATCCATTGAAACTGTATTTTGAGGAGCAGCAATTTTGAAATCCAGTGGAAGTTGGGGTTCCACAGCGCATTTGAATCGAAATGGAATCTACCCATACTTTCGCGCAGGCATCGAGCGGCTGAAATGCACAACCCCTTTCAAATGCGTACCAATTGTCGTCGTAATCATGAATCACCACCACACCCTTTACACCACCTTCAAAATACATATAGGTGCCCGGGTTGGATAAATTCATATAGCTGGAAAGGTTTAAATCTATATTTAAATTCACGGGACCGGTGGGGATCTTTTCCGTGGTTTGATTGCTAGAATTACATCCACCCAAAATCGATGCTGCGCCCAAAGTAAGAACGATGAGCAGAGTATTGATCAAAGGCAAAAGTGCTCTCTTCATTCCCCGTATTTATAAAATCCTTGCTTGGTTTTTTTACCGTGATGTCCTGCATCTACTTTTTGTTGTTGGATGCGATTGGGACGGAATTTGGGATCTTGATGAAATTGTTGATACATGGAGCTAGTGACGCTAAAGTTGGTATCAACGCCAATCAAGTCCATCAATTTGAAAGGTCCCATTTTAAATCCACTGCTTTCAAGCAATCGATCAATTTGTTCTAATGGAGCCACATTTTCTTCCAACGTTTTTAGAGATTCCACATAGTAATGTCGTGCCACACGGTTCACGATAAAGCCGGGAGCATCTGCGGCATATACCGTCTTTTTTCCAAGCGATTGAGACCAATTGAAGGCCTTTTCAGCGATGTTTGGATCTGTTGCAACACCTTTGATTACCTCTACCAATTTCATGATGTGGGCTGGGTTGAAAAAGTGCACGCCCACCAACCTTTCAGGGTGCTTCAATCCCGCACCAATTTGAGTAATCGGTATACTAGATGTGTTGGTGGCAAAAATGGATTCAGCGGAGTTGATGGTCTCAAGGAATTGAAAAAGTTCCTTTTTGATAGGCAATTGCTCTAACACGGCTTCAATAATGAAATCGGCCACCAGGGTTGATCTATCATGAGTAGAGGATAACAATGCCAAGCTGCTGTTTGCAGTTTCTCTGCTGCATTTTCCTTTTGATACCGCTACTTCCAGTTGCTCTTTAATATAGTTCAAGCCCCGCGCAATTGCCGCTTCATTCACATCAAACAAAACAGTGGGGTAGCCCGCTTGAATACTACACAAAGCGATGCCTGAACCCATCACACCGGCGCCAACTACAGCAACTTTCATCATGATTCAAAGATATATAAACAAAGTGGTTTGCGATTATCTGCCGCGAAGCCAACTTTGGGGATTCTGCTTTTCTTGACCTTCCCAAATTTGAAACTGCAAAACGGCTTTGCCATCGTCATCCGTCATCACTTTTCCGATGTGCTGGTTCATGCGAATCACTTGGCCTTTTTCTACCAAAACAACAGAAAGGTGGGCGTATACAGTAAAATACTCACCGTGATTTACGAGTACGGCCTGACCTTGACCGGGGATATTAAGAATCGCACTTACGGTTCCTTCGAATACTGCCGATGCGAGCGATCCTTTGGGTGAAGTAATGTCTACCCCATTGTTTACCGTAGTAATTCCCTCCAAATCTGGATGTTCGTGTACGCCGAAAGTTTGGGAGATAAAACCTCTATCCACGGGCCATGGAAGGTTTCCGCGATTCTTTGAGAATGCTCCTCCAATGGCTTTGGCTTGGGGCGATAGTGTATTTTCATTGGCACTACCCCCGCTTCTGCCTGACCGGGATTTTGCTGCTGTGGACGACGCCCTTGCTTTTCGCTTTCGTTCGGCCTCTATCTCCTTGGCAATCAATCTACTGATTTCATTGTTTAGTCGGGCAATGGCTTTTTCATTGCTTCGTATCCGATCCCTTAACTCTTCCTCCTTGCCGCTGAGTTCCTGAACTAGATTTTGCTTTGATTTTTTATCTATTTCCAACTCTTTGGTTTCACTTTCGTTTTCGTGCATGAGCACTGATTTTTCTTGCTTTACGCCTTCCAACTGACCAATCACCTTCCCTAGCGATTCGCTTTGGGCGATAATGGCAGTAATTTGATGACGACGGTAAGCAGAAATTTTGCGCAAATATTTCCATCGGCGCATGGCTTGGGAAATGGATTTGGATGAGAATACAAAGGCAATCTCTCGTCCGCTTTTTCGAGTTTTATAGGCCTTGATGATGGTTTTTCTCAGCTTTTGTTTAAGGATATTGTTTTCCTGAGAAAGACTGTCGCGGTACTTTTGCTTTTGGGTTAATTCATAGTTTACAGATCGAATCTCTAATCCCAAATTGTTGATAACAACCTGTCGTTGTTGGATGATTTGATTGAGAGAATTCAGTTTATCGAGTGTAACTGTTTTCTCCTGTTGTGTGTTGGTTAGGGCTTTTCTCTGCTCTGCGATTTCGCGTTGCATTTTTTTTCGCTTTGCCTCCAACTGCTTGCGGGACTGGGCAAATGAATCTGTTGGACAAATGCCCAACACCAAAAATAGTATGATTAGTATTTTTTTCACTGCGCTTACTTCAACGACATCCGAGTGTATTCAGATGTTACGTTGAACGGAAACGAAGGTATAGCATCAAAACGGCTGTTTTTTAACCACATTTTTATCTGTGCAGTATCTTGTGCATTTTTAGATTGAATGAAAATATAATTGGGCAATTTGTTGATGACGATTGGCATTTTGCCGGATACTGGATTTGGCGTTGCAACACTTTGAGTGGGTAGCCAGTTTTCGTAGCTTACATTCACAAAATCATCCGGCTTTTCTTGGTGTCTAAGTTCTGTTGCTTTCAGTTCGGCAGTGGTGGGAATTGCAGTTCCCTGCGTAGCAAAGTATGATTTGATAAAATAAGGGGCAAAGGCGGTGATAAAGTACAAACCTTGATTGGATGGGTAAGCGCAGTAAGATTGGGCGTTGACATCGGCTTTTTGATTTAAAGGACTGCATGTGTCAATCAATGGAAGACCGATAAATAGGTTCTGCAATTGGGTTATTCCAACAGGGGTATGCAATTTTTCGCTGGCCTGTTGCACGGAGATGGCGTAGTAATTTTTATTGTAAAGGTCTAGAACGTGCAGCGTATCTCCCACCAGCATTCCTTTGGCTACTTGAATCCCCATCGCTACGCTTACAGAAAACCATAAAACACTGTCTTTTTTCATTCTAAGACTGAGGGTTCCCGACAATTCTTGGGTACCCATTTTTGCATCCACATCGTATTTTGCAGAGATATACTCCCACTGTGGCTTTTCACAAGGCATGTATTTGCTAGATACAGGGATGGATTTGGGTTCATTTTGGGCGAAAGCCGATAAACAATGAACGCTGAATATTATGGCGAGGAGGATATTTCTCATTTTCGGATGGGTTTGGACGGCGTGGTGTTCAAATCTGATGCCAATTGTTGAAATCGATTTACCCACTCTTGATTTTTGAGCAACATTGATA
>DDYM01000043.1:38518-43485 GCA_002347985.1 Bacteroidetes bacterium UBA2234 | reverse complement strand
CTGGCCTTTATCGATGTGGATTTGGCTTTTAGTAGTAGGTAGGTTTGAACGACAAAAGGGTTGGATTCTATGTCGCCATTTTTACATGTTTCAAGGGCTGATTCCACTTGATTCATTGTCAAAAACATAAATCCTTTCACCAAATCTTTGGCTGTGAAAATGGGCAATCGATTTTCTAGGGTATCGGCAAGTTGGAATGCCAAGATCCAATTTTGTTGATGGATGGCTTGCAGAAATAACTCCTGGGTGCTGAGTTTTTTCCCTTCTTCCAATCCGGCCTCCATGGGGATCTGTGTGTTTTCCATGGTGTTGGACTGTATAATTTGGGTCTTGGGTTGAACGTCGTTCTTCCGTCTTAATTCAAATCTGTGATTTGTGAAATTGTTTTGATCCATCCACTGGGTGATGCGCGTTGGGATCATCGAATTGAATTTCTGTTCGAGTGCGAGGTTTTCTTGTGGATTTGATGCGGGATAATGGATGCTTGCTGTATCTGAAATCAATTTCAGTTCAGACTGACACCAAAGAATATACAATTTCGTTTCTACGATAGAGGGCGACAAGGAGAAGTGTTTTTCCCAAGAATCGGTAAAAGTTTGGAATTCACTTAGGGTAGCAATTTGGATTTCCTTGACAGACACATTGCGTTTTTGTTTGGATTTTTCCATGGTTGCCGGGATCTGACCGTTCAAAATTTGCGGCAAATACTCAAAATAGGCATTGGCTGTTTTTTCGTGAAACGTCCATGAGTGTGGATCGAGGGTGCAAAGGCCATTGTAGATTTTTATTGCTTCCAGCCAATTGTTTGATTTCTCATGTAGTTGGGCTTTTGCGAAGAGGTAGTCTTTGTTTTTTGGGGCATATTTGAGCGCGAGATCCAGTTGATAAAGCGCCATATTTCTATCGGTTGATAGTTGTGAGAGGCGATAATATGCACCGGAAATAAATTGGGCATCGTTGTTGATGGAGGGCAATTGAGTTGGGTTACCCTTGATGGATTCCGTTTTCTGAAAGCTATCGATGAGTTTTTGAAACAGCTGTTGCGATTCTTGAAAGGCACCTTCTTGGTACTTTGCTTCGGCGAGGAAGTAGTTCGATTTTAATCGGGGCGAAGCTGTATGGGGATTGGAGGCAATGGGGCTTTCGGGCAAGGCCTCCAGGGTATCGATTTGTCCAATCGCAATGGATGGGAGCAGGAAAGCCCACACCAAAGGATAAAACATCAAAAAGAAACGTGTTAGCCGATGGAGCTGAAATCTCCTAGGCTGTACACTTGACTTGCAGTTTGGGCGCCATTGATAACTACGGAATTCCCAATCATCGTATCGTGACAGTTGAAATCTCGAATTGAGCATTTCTCTTGTATTATGCTGTTGCTGATGTTGCAATTTTCTAGCTCGGTTTTATTGCCAATGCTTACAAAAGGACCAATTTGGCAGTTTTTCAAAGATACGCCATCACCAATAAAGCAGGGTTCGATGATTGTCACACTTTCATCGAAGCGCGCGCTAACACCGGCGAATTCTGCTGATTTGTTGGCAAGTACACGTTGATTTGTGTAAACGGTGGCGGCATAATTTCCGCAATCCAGCCATTCGTCTACGGCACCGGGGACAAACTGCATCCCTTTGGCTTTCATGTTTTCCATGGCATTGGTGAGTTGGTATTCGCCTTTTTCCTTGAGGTTGTTATCGATCAGATATTGGAGTTCACTTTCAAGGGTTTCACCGCTTTTGAAATAGTAAATGCCGATGATTGCAAGGTCTGAAACGAATTCCGTGGGTTTTTCGATAAAGTCGGTGATGATGTTTTCCTGGTTATATTTCACCACACCGAAAGAACTTGGGTTATCCACTTTGTGCACCCAAATTACGCCGTCTTTGGTTTTATCGAGGTTGAATTCGGTTTTAAACAAGGTATCTGCAAAGGCCACAATCACATCGCCTTTTAGGCATTCTCGTGCGCAAAGTATTGCATGTCCAGTGCCTTCAGCTACATCTTGATAGAAGATTTTTCCTTCTGCGCCTACACTTTTTGCNNTCGATAGGCTCACCGCAAACATCGGCGATGTCTTTGATTAACCAGTGAACTATTGACTTTCCGCCAACTTTGATTAAGGGTTTTGGGGTGGTTAGGGTATGGGGCCTCATGCGTTTTCCCATTCCGGCCATAGGGATAATTAATCTCATCTTGATTTCGTATTAGGACTGTAAAAATTGGCGCAAAGGTATGGATTGCGTGTTAAATTAATGTTAGGCGGGCTTAATGCCGGTGCTACCATATCCTCCGGCTCCTCTTTCGGTGGAGTTGAGTTCAACGGCAGTTTCCCAATGGATTCTTTCGTATTTGGCAACGATCATTTGGGCGATGCGTTCTCCGTTTTGAATTTCAAAGGGTTCTTGACCGTGGTTGATGAGTAGCACTTTGATTTCGCCGCGATAATCTGCATCGATGGTGCCAGGGCTGTTCAGGACGGTGATTCCGTGTTTTAGGGCCAGGCCGCTCCGCGGCCTGATTTGCGCCTCGTGCCCTTCGGGCAATTCGATAAACAATCCCGTTGAAATGAGAACCCTCTCTCCCGGATTTAATGAAATAGATGTTTCAATGTTTGCATGTAAATCCATGCCAGCACTCAAATTTGTTTGGTAGGCGGGGTTGGGATGATTGGATTTGTTTATGATTTTTACGGTGCACATAATTTTACTCTATGACAAATGGGCTCTGGACAATCGCTTTTCAATCGTATATACCACACCAAAATACATGGGAACCAAAACCCAATACACAGCATGGTGAAACTGAGGAAATGCTTTAGGAAGAAATGTTATCGGTAAAACGGATAACAACAAAACGAGAAAAATGATCGAGAGTTGATAAGGGATGGGATAATATTTTTGACCCAACCAATATCCCAACATAACCAAAGTAGCATAAGCGGCGAGCGTGGTATAAGCCGAGGCCACAAACCCGAATTGGGGAATGAAAATGTAGTTTCCGAAAATAGTAACAATGGCGCCGAACAACGCAATGAGTCCGCCCATCTGTGTTTTACCAGACAGTTTATACCAAATGCTGAGATTGTAATAAATGCCCAAGCAAAGATTTGCTGCAAGCAATACTGGTACTACACTTAACCCTCTGGCGTTTTCGTAATACAATGGCTTCTGCAACAGCAATGGCGACAACCAAGGAATGCAAATC
Organism: Bacteroidetes bacterium UBA2234; assembly: GCA_002347985.1. Lineage (GTDB taxonomy): Bacteria > Bacteroidota > Bacteroidia > NS11-12g > UBA955 > UBA955. The sequence goes on along the minus strand of DDYM01000043.1, from coordinate 40,284 downwards.
ATTGTGACCATATAGATTCCACCACTTACGTAAACAAAGTATCGCATAACCAAAGCATAGGTCTCAGGAGCATCTTTGTCGCCCGCTTTCCCAAAAAAGAAGGGCTCAGCAGCGAATCGGAATGCCTGAACAAATAGGGTCAATACCAAACTCAGCTTGTAAAAGGCACTATACATACCGGCTTCCGCATCGCCCAAATCTGCCGGGAGCATTTCTTTGAGCAATACCCGATCCAATGTCTCGTTGATCATTCCCGCCAACCCAACAATTACCAAGGGCAATGAGTAGCGAAGCATAGATTTTAGCAATTCTACATTGAGTCCCCACTTCAAATTTTGCCATGTCTTCCATAGCAACGGCAAGGTGATTAAGGACGCCAACAGGTTGCTTATAAAGATGTTTGAAATCATGTTGGCCGACTCTGATTGGTTGAGGCACCAAACACCCAAGTCCAACCATTTCGGGCTGCATCCGTTTTCGGGGGACGTGAGATAATCGCCGAGCCAGGGACAAACAACCAAAAAGAAGAGGTTGGCACCAATGTTAACGCCGATGTTGGTTAGTCGGATCCAAGCAAACGACCATGGTTTTTCTTGCTGTCGGAGCCAAGCGAATCCCAGCGCAGTGATGGCGTCCGCGGCCAATATCAAGGCAAAGTAAGAGGCGAATTGAGGAAATTGCGGATATCCAATCCACTGCATGATTTCAAAACCAAATAGTCTTGAAATAAGCACGGCAGTTAAGCCCGTAATGATGAGGGTATGCGAGGCTGTTGCCAATACTTTTGCGGGCTGACCCGTTTTTTTGGAAAAGTGGAAGAAGGCGGTTTCCAAACCCATCGCAAATACAATTGCCATGAAGCTAGCGTAGGTGAACATCACGCTTACAATTCCATAATCTGCCGCGCCCGACAGTTTGCTGAGATATAGTGGTACCAGGAGGAAGTTCAAAAACCGACCTAGCATTGTGCTAAGACCGTAAACAGCAGTCTGAGAAGCCAGTTTTTTGATTACACTCATGGTGCGAATATAGTATTTGTGGGCAGGTATTGACTCAAATATTCCTTGGCGAGTGGCCCTTGGTTGAACAACAAATCGATGGCGGAAACCTCGCTGCGAAAGCCAAATTTCACATCAAATACTTGGGGATATTGCAGAATTGAAAACTGATTCTGTTGAATTTCTGAAGTCTGATTTGCTGTATTGTTTGTAGATAGTTGCAGCAAACCGAGTTTATCGAATAGCAGTTGATTCCAGGGTACGACCAAGTCTAATAGGAAAGTGGGCTGGGTGTCCAGAATCGACCAAAATCGATAGTCGTAATATTCAAAAAAGGGCGATTTCCCATAGGCTGTTTGCCAAGCGTTTTTGTGGTCTTTCATCCAGTTCTCGTTGTAGTTGATCCGAACTTGGCCGATGGGATTGTGTTTGTCTTCCTGTGTAATTGGAACGGTTAATGTTTGGGTATTATTTGGCCCTGCGATGAGATATCGATTGGGTTTTTGGAGCGAAGCAAATGGCTGATCGTGGTTTGATGTGGTTGATTCTTGAGAAATCGAATGGTTAAAGATGTTCTCCTGCGAGATGTTGTAAATCACAGATTGCAAAGAGGGCAGCAATGAAAGAATTGCGTTTTGCACTAAAGATGGATTGGGTTAAACAGCGATTTTACCGTGAGCGTATCTGGGCAATTGTGCAGCAAATCTTTGAAGCTCTTTTTTAAAACAGGGTGTTTTTTTTGCGGGAGGATCTCAGCCAAAGGCGCCA
>DDYM01000043.1:10074-38486 GCA_002347985.1 Bacteroidetes bacterium UBA2234 | reverse complement strand
TGATAATTTCATCGTTATATAGCAATATGTCTATGTCTATTATTCTTGGACCCCACTTCATAGTTCTGTGCCTTCCCATCTGTTTTTCAATTCTCAAGCATCGCTCCAATGTTTGCAAAGGTGTGAAGGGAGTGGTAAGGCAAACGGCCAAATTTAAAAACGGTGGTTGGTCTTCATTGCCCCAAGCGGCGGTTTCATAGACGCTAGAAACTTTTGTGATGGTGCCTATTTGTTGGATTATTTGTACCATGGCCATGGCCAAGTGCTGGGTTCTATTTCCCATGTTTCCACCCAAACCTAAGACCACTTGATTTTCGATGTTCATCGCGGTTGCGAAGATAAACAGAAGCGGGGGGTTGCAATAGAAAACCTATTTTTGTGCTCGATGAAAAAGTACTTTTTTGTTTTGGTTTGCCTCCTATCGGCGAAATTGGGTATTTCTCAAGCCATTATCAGGGGATTTAACACGCAACAAACACCGCAATGGGAGATGCGTTCATACAACAATGATCCATTAAAAGTTCGATACTATACTTTTCAAAACGGATTGACATTGATTACATCGAATCAGAAAACCTCTCCTCGGGTTTATACAATGATAGCCGTGAGGACTGGATCAAAGAACGACCCATCAACCAATACTGGACTCGCGCATTATTTGGAGCATATGCTTTTCAAAGGAACGGACAAATACGGTAGTTTAGATTGGAAAAAAGAGGAGCCCTTGTTAAAGCAGATTGATGGTCTTTATGAACTTTACAATCATACAACCGATCCAAAAGCGCGCAAAACTATTTATCGCGCGATTGATAGTATCAGTCAGGCTGCAGCCAAATTTGCCATCGCCAATGAATACGATAAAATGTGTCAAGCCTTGGGAGCGGAGGGCACAAATGCTTTTACGAGTAATGATGAAACGGTTTACATCAACGACATACCATCGAACATGGTGAGTAAGTGGTTGAGTTTGGAAGCGGAGAGATTTCGCAATCCGGTTTTAAGACTTTTTCACACAGAATTGGAGGCGGTTTATGAGGAAAAGAACATTTCATTGGATCGTGATGGAGACAAGGTCTATGAAAAATTGTATGCCGAATTATTCAAAGGTCATAACTACGGGTTACAGACAACAATTGGAACTGTAGAACACCTTAAGAATCCGAGTTTAGAAGCGATTCGAAATTATTACAACGAATACTATGTTCCCAACAACATGGCCATCATCATGAGTGGCGATTTTGATCCGGATGCTGTGGCTGCGGAAGTCGCATCGAAGTTCGCCTATATGAATAAAACCGATATTTTGGCTTATGTTTTCAAAGAGGAAACACCCAACAACAAAGAGAGAAGTTTTGATGTTGTGGGTCCAGATGCTGAAAGTGTGACGGTTGGTTTTAGAATTCCAAATGCGGGTACAGAAGAAGCCCGTGCGGCGAAATTGGTTGATTTACTTTTGAACAATTCAGTGGCTGGTTTTATCGATTTGAATTTGGTGAAAGAGCAAAAGTTATTGTCGGCCAACAGCGGAGTGGAGCAAATGATGGATTATGGCGTTTTCATGCTTACCGGAAAGCCTAAGACGGGTCAGACATTGGAGGAAGTAAAAGATTTATTGCTAGGTCAGTTGGAAAAAGTACGAAAAGGCGAGTTTGATAAGTCGATGCTGGATGCAATTCTCTTAAATGAGGAGATATCGAACATTTCGAAATACAAGGACAATCAAAGTAGATGTTTCTTTTTGAAAGACGCCTATGTACAAGGGATTGATTATCGCGATGCTTATAATGATTTGGCAGCGATGCGCGAGATGAATAAGGATTACATTGTGGATTTTGCCAATTTGTTTTTGAACCAAGATCGGGTGGTTATTTACAAGCGCAAGGGAGAAAGTGTTGTCACCGAGAAAATTGAAAAGCCAGAAATTCATTCGGTGGAGTTAAACCGTGACAAGCAAAGTCAGTTTGTAAAACAATGGTTGGCTGTTCCTGCCAAGCCCATTCAGCCGGTGGCGGTGAATTTGAATGAGGTTGTCAAACGTGAGTATGTGGGTCCAGCCGTATTGAACTATGTCCAAAACACAGAGAATCGATTGTTTAATTTGAGTTATCGATATGACTATGGCAAATGGCATAATAAATCGCTCTCGTTGGTAGCGCCGTACATGAGGTTGGTGGGAACGAAGGGTTATTCTGCTGCTGACATTAGTAAAGCTTTTTATCGATGGGGATGCAACTTTGCTTTTGCTGAGGGGAATGAACATTACAACATTTCTGTAAGTGGTCCCGAAGAGTATTTTGATTCGGCGGTGATTTTATTGAATTTATTGATGAATGAACCTGCGTTGGACAACGAAGTTTGTAAGCAGTTGGTTCAGGATATTTTGAAGAATCGGGCGGATGCCAAGCTAAATCCTGCTGCAATCCGTCGGGCGCTATCGCAGTATGCGATTTACGGACCTCAAAATCCAGTGACTTGGACCTTGTCTAATCAGGAGTTAGAAAAAATTGGCGCTGAAGACATTGTAAAGTTGATGAAGGGATTCAAGAACATCAAGCATTCTATTGATTATTATGGGCCTAGGGAGCAATCAAATTTGGCAAAAACCATTCTGACATATCATTCTCTTCCGGCAGATCAAACAAAGCATGAGTTGGCTTTTGATTTGAGCAAGTCTAAATCTGTTGACCAGTTATTCAAAGAGCAATCACAGACAGCAAAATCTGTATACTTTGTGCATTACACACAGGTGCAAGCCAGTATCAATTGGTTTTATAAGAGTTCGGTTGTGAGTGAATCGGAATCGGCCATTACGACTGCTTTCAATCAGTATTTTGGGGGCGACATGAGTAGTGTGGTATTTCAGAACATTCGCGAAGCCAAGGCTTTGGCCTACAGTACTTACGCGGTTTACAATACGGCGAGCATGAAAAACAAGCCCAATATTATGATGGGTTATGTTGGAACACAGGCGGATAAATTCCATGATGCAATCGGTGCGATGAATGAGTTGCTCACGGGTTTACCGAAGAACGATGAGATTTTTGCTTTGGCCAAGCAGAGCTTAATCAATCGGATGGAAACGAATCGTATCACGGCGGAGGAGTATATTGGTGCCTTGCATTCGCAGGAACAAATGGGGTATTCTACAATAGTTCCGGATATGAAAATGTATGCCGCGTTGCCCAATTTGCAAATGTCGGACATCGTAAAGTTCCATCAGGAAAGAGTCAGTGGTAAGCCATATACATTGGCAATCGTCGCTGATCGAAACAGAGTAACCACTGCAGATATGAGTCGCTACGGCAAAGTAACTGAGCTTACGCTTGAACAGATTTTTGGTTATTGATTGACAATCGCAACTGTGGGGTGATTGCCGTTTCAACTCTGGAATTTACCTCCGTTGAAAGGATGCCTATTTGTTGAGTCCTTGAACGATTAAAGTGCGGAGAGTTCTTGATTTTTGAACTTGTGCTCTGCGAAAAGGGCTTCTAGACTTTCTGCAGTGAAATGGTGTTGCATCGCTTGCAGATGTCGTTCGTGGTGCATATCTGTACATGCAAAATCGTACATTCCATTCTTAAGCAAATGTTGCGCTACTTTTTGCACTTCTTTGCCGTAATAGGGGGTTAAGGAAAGTAAATTGAGTTGTAGTTCAAATCCCAAATCTTTCAGATGTTCGTAAAACCCAATTTGTTTGTGGTAATACATGTATCGTTCTGGGTGGGCGAGAACGGGTTCATACCCTTGGATTTGTAGTTCAAAGCTGAAATTTTCTACGCGACTAGGTTTTTGTATATAACTGAATTCAACCAAAACGCGCTTGCCATGAAGGGTGAGTAATGGTTGTTTTGTTGCGAGCAGATTTTGAAAAGTATCGTCCATCATGTATTCTGCTGCGAATCGAAAATCCAATTCAACACCCAAATCTTGTGCGCCGGATTTGAGCAATTGTGCGGCGTTGCCAATGGTCTCCGGATTGTTAGGATGGGTATCGGCAATGATGTGGGGTGAGCAGATGATTTCTGAAAATCCAAGCGATTTTAAACCATGAAACAGCGAAATTGACGTTTCCACATTCGGCGAACCGTCGTCTATACCTGGTAGCAAGTGGTTATGAAAATCGAGCATGATACAAAATTAAAGGTTTGGATCGTTTTCAGATTTGAAATGTCAATTTTATTGGTAATTGATTGGTTTTTTGCAATTTTCGACGAAAGTATTTGGTGAATGGCGAAAATTGCAATTGAAAAGTTGTTAATTTTGTTATTGGTTGATTCAGTCGGCCTTATTGATTATGAAAACGAAACAATTGAAATGGGGATTTTTTGGTTTGATGTTGGCCATGGGAACATGGGCGATGACATCTTGTGAGACGGGTTCTACTGTATCAACGGTAAAACTGGGTAAACCAACTTTGCAATCATTTAATTTTGCTCAAGTAAATACACCTTATGGCAAACTGAGTATTGCCGATTTGATGATGTCGAAGTCATTCAAATCAGCAACATTTAATGGAGGTTTTGGATTTCCAGGCAGTGGCAGTGTAGATGAGGACATGAGATTAGCGGCGGAAGCATACTCTAATGCGGGTGCACAATTGGGTCGTGTCTTGTTTTATGACAAGCGTTTGAGTTTGAACAATACCGTTGCATGTGGAAGTTGTCACCATCAAGAATTGGCCTTCAGTGATATGGCATCTTTGAGTGCGGGTTTTGGTGGACGTAAGACACACCGAAATAGTATGGCAATTACAAACCCTGTAATTTTTAGTAATTTGTTTTGGGATTCAAGGGCTAATTCTCCAATGGATTTGAGTTTACGTCCTGTATTTGACCACATTGAAATGGGTATGGAATCTGATGAAATGTTGGAAACCAAATTGGCTGCCACAGATTTCTATCCTGCCTTGTTTGAAGCGGCATTTGGTTCTAAGGAAGTAACGCGCAAAAAGGTATCTATCGCCATCACACAGTTCATCAGTTCGATGATCACAAAAAATTCTAGATTTGATATAGCTGTAGCAAGGGAATTGACTTCTCGTGGTATCAATACAGGGGGATTCAATAATTTCAATTCACCTTTCGGTTTTGATATTGTATCTGCGAAATTTTCGAATTACAACGCACTTGAGCAAATGGGTAAGGATTTGTTTTTTAGTGATCGCGCTCGCTGCAGTCGTTGTCATACCGGAGAAAACTTGTCTGCTCCAGAAGATCCAGGAAGCGGGTATTCTGCTCCTACAGTGGCTGGAACTGCAAATATTGGTTTGAATAGAATTTATGTCGATAACGGTAAGAGTGATGGAAAATTCAGAATTCCTAGTTTAAGAAACGTTGAAATCACCGGACCTTACATGCACGACGGTCGTTTTGCTAATTTGGATCAAGTAATTGACCACTACAGTCGTGGAATTCAACCTCACCCTCATTTGGATAAGAATTTAATGGTTACTGGTGGTACCGCACCTGTAAGATTGAACTTTACTCAAGAGGAGAAGGATGCATTGGTAGCGTTTTTACGGACCTTAACTGATGTGACTTTCTTGACTGACAAGAAGTTCAGTGATCCTTTTGCCAATTAATTTGGCAATTATACCATTTGATTTTTACGGGTGCTGAAATGACTGAAATTTCCAGCAACGCCATCACAGTTTTTATTCCTTCGGGGGCAGGGGCTCCAGGATTTGCTGGAATACTTAGGTGTTTGCAAACAGAACCCAATTGGCGAATTATAGCCGGGGATTGTCAGCCCAATCCGTACGGCAAAGCGCTGGCCGATGAGTTCTTTTTGATGCCACCATCGAGTGATGAAGAGAAGTACATGTCCACCTTGCTTAACATTTGTTCGGCAGAATCGGTAGATGTCTTATTGCCAATCACCACGCGTGAGTTAGATGTTTTGGCAAAGCACACAGAAGAGATAGAATCTTTGGGGGTAAAATTGATTTTATCCGATGTAGAGTCTTTGAAAATTGCGAACAACAAAGGTGCATTGGCAGAATTCGCCAAGAATTTGTCGCTCCCCGTCCCCGCTTTTGAGGTAGTTGGAGACAAGATCTCTTTTGCAGCGGCGACGAAAAGGCTATTTGCGAATGGTGAAAAACTGTGTTTTAAACCCGTTACAGGAAATGGAAGCAGGGGTTTTGGTATTATTATCAAGGATCATTTTAACAGTAAGGGTGATTTGGAAAATAAGGCCGGCATCATGCCATTGACGCTCAATGAATGGCTTGAAAGAGTCCCGGAGAAATTTGATAATGATTGGCTGATTTCTGCTTTTTTGCCAGGAAAAGAGTATTCTGTTGACATGCTATGTGATCACGGAAAGACATTGTTTTGTGTACCTAGAAGCAGAGACAAAATGATTGGTGGAATTAGTGTGGCAGGGGTCATCGAAAGGAATTTTGGATTGATCGCTTTTTGCATTCAACTGGCACAAGCATTGGAATTGCATGGACCCATTGGGATGCAATGGAAAGAAGACAATGAGGGCACCCCTCATTTATTGGAGATAAATCCGAGGTTACAAGGCACAACATCGGTTTTGGCTTTAGGTGGATTAAATATACCGGTTCAATCCGTTAAATTGGCGATGGGAGAACCACTTTCACAGCAATCTGCTGACATTGAATGGGGTAAGAGATTCGTAAGATTTTGGGACGAAAGAATCACAGAATAAAATTCCTTTTGTCTAGTTTTAGGAATCTAAGTATCTTCGCAACATCATGAATACTAAAAAGCGTAACACCACAGGCTATTGGGCACTTTGCATCGTTAGCGGATTGGCACTTACTTATTTCACGATTTTCCAACCTGAAGCATTTTGGTTGGGACTACCTACATTCTTCGGTGGCATGGCCATGGCGATGGATTGGGTTTAATCTTATTTCATTAATTTTCTTTCATTTAGGGAGTAGTTTACTTCCACAATTGATTAATTTGCAACTATGGCAAATCAGAACTGGTTCGATTTCGAAAAAGATATTGTTGAGTTGATTGAGCAACTCGAAAAAGCCAAGGAAACCCATGAAAAGGGTAAATTGGATATGACGGATATGATTTCTTCCATAGAGTCCAAGGTGGAGGAAGCCAAGCAAGCAATTTATACCAACCTAACCGGTTGGCAGAAGGTACAAATTAGCCGTCACCCGGATAGGCCATATACGCTGGATTATATCGAGAATATTGCCACGGATTTTATCGAATTGCATGGGGATCGACATGTGAAAGACGACAAAGCGATTGTGGGTGGATTTGCCAATATTGACGGAAAGCCATTCATGATCATCGGTCAGCAAAAGGGCCGAAATACAAAACAACGTCAGTTGCGTAACTTTGGAATGCCTAACCCTGAAGGGTATAGGAAGGCTTTGCGATTGATGAAGATGGCGGAGAAATTTAATGTTCCGGTATTGACATTGATTGATACGCCGGGTGCATCGCCGGGATTGGAAGCAGAAGAACGCGGACAAGGCGAAGCAATTGCTCGTAACCTTTTGGAAATGAGTGTTTTGAAAGTTCCTGTGATTTGTATTGTAATCGGAGAAGGTGCCAGTGGAGGCGCTTTGGGTATTGGTGTTGGTGACCGTGTTTTGATGATGGAATACACGTGGTACAGCGTAATTAGTCCTGAAAGTTGTTCTAGTATTCTTTGGCGTACTTGGGAAATGAAAGAGCGTGCCGCTGAGGCGTTGAAATTGTCAGCAACAGACATGCTAAACAATGGTTTGGTTGATGGCATTGTTCCGGAGCCATTGGGTGGAGCTCATCATCATCCTGAGGTGGCATTTGCCAATGTGAAAACTGCCATTTTGGATCATTTGGCGCAATTGGAAAACATGGATCCCGAAGAGAGAATTCAGCAAAGAATCGCGAAGTTTTCTCAAATGGGCGTTGTTGTCAATGGTTGATATTCCTCCGAGGGAATAGGATTGATTCATCTGAAAAATCGCCATGAAAAATCGCATCACATCCCTATTTAACATTCAGTACCCCATAATTCAGGGAGGAATGATTTGGTGTAGTGGTTGGGAATTGGCAAGTGCCGTTTCTAATGCCGGTGGTTTGGGTTTGATAGGCAGTGGTAGTATGTATCCCGAAGTCTTACGGGCCCATATTCAAAAGTGTAAATTGGCTACGGATAAGCCTTTTGGGGTGAATGTTCCTTTGTTATATCCAGACATCGACAAGCACTTAGAAATTATAGTAGAGGAAGGGGTAAAAATCGTTTTTACCAGTGCGGGGAATCCAGCAAAGTATACAAGTTGGTTAAAGGAAAGGGGAATTACGGTGGTGCATGTAATTGCGAACACAAAATTTGCCCAAAAGTGTGAAGAGGCCGGGGTTGATGCTATTGTTGCAGAGGGTTTTGAAGCGGGAGGTCACAATGGCCGTGAAGAAACAACCACGATGTGTTTGATTCCAATGATTGTAGATGCTGTAAAAGTTCCTGTGATTGCAGCCGGTGGGATTGGTTGTGGCAGAACGATGGCGGCTGCGATGTGTCTGGGTGCTTCTGGGGTGCAGGTTGGAAGTCGTTTCGCCGCATCCGTTGAAAGCAGTGCCCACATAGGATTTAAGGAACAGATTATTTTGGCAAAAGAGGGTTCTACGGAACTTACATTGAAAGAAATTACACCGGTTCGACTTCTGAAGAATCCATTTTTTGATGCAGTTAATGCTGCCTATGCGGCGGGTGCTTCGGTGGAAGAACTAAAAACTTTACTGGGTCGTGGAAGAGCAAAAAAAGGCATGTTTGAGGGTGATTTGGAGGCGGGGGAGCTTGAAATTGGACAGATAAGTGCGCGTTTGGATCGTATTGAAACCGCTGGAGAAATTGTTTCACAAATGATTTCAGAGTATCAGACAATTGCGGGGAATCGGTCATTTTTTGAGTATTAATTTCGAAAAGATGGAGCAGATTCAAGAAACTTGGAAAGTAATTTACTGTTCTAGTAGACAGGAGAAAAAAGTAAAAGTATACTTAGAGCAGCGTGGAGTGATTCATTATTTGCCGCTGGTTAACAAGCTTCGCATTTGGAGCGACAGAAAAAAGTGGGTTGAAATGCCTCTTTTCAACTCCTATATTTTTGTAAAACCCAATGAAATTCAACGAGATTTGGTCTTGCAGATTCCAGGTGTTGTAAAATATCTTCGATACAACGGAAAGGATGCGGAAGTGCCCGAAAAGGACGTAGAATTGATACAGCGTCTGATTGAAAAAGGATATCAGATTCAACAGCAAGATATGAGTGCTAGATTGGAGCCCGGTGATTTGGCAGAAGTGTTGGATGGTCCATTCAAAGGAGAGGAAGTAGAGGTTCACTATACAGAAGACGAAACCTTCGTGATTGTATCAATTGAAGGATTATCAAGCAGTATCAAGGTGAATTTACCGAGAGAAGTATTAAAATTGAATAAAAAACGCAAGGAACGCGACAAAGCACTATGGTAGGTAACAGAATTTTATTGCTTTCCCCACACACGGACGATGCGGAATTGGGCTGCGGCGCCACCATTAGCAAGTTAATTCGTGAAGGCAAAACGGTGTATTATGCCGCATTTAGTGCTTGCGAGCAGAGTGTTTTGGATAATTTCCCCAAGGATATTTTAATTCATGAGGTCAAAGAGGCAACTGCAGAATTGGGCATCAAACCTGAAAATTTGTTTTTGTTTCGATACGAAGTTCGCACCTTCAATTATCGTCGTCAGGAAATACTTGACGATTTGATCAAATTGCGCGAAACCCTGAAACCAGATACGATTTATATGCCTTGTTTGCATGATATTCACCAAGATCATAAAACGATGGCTGAAGAGGCTTTGCGGGCATTCAAATTCTGCAATATTTTCTGTTACGAATTGCCCTGGAACAATTTGAATTTCAATACCGCCGCCTTTGAGGTAGTGGGCGAAGAAGATGCCCAATGTAAAGTCAATGCTTTGTCGAAATACAAAAGCCAGGCCCACAGACCCTATGCCAACGAGGAATTTTTGCGAAGTCAATTGCGCATGAGAGGCGTGCAAGTTTCGCGAAGGTATGCAGAGGTTTTTGAGGTAGTTCGATTGATTTCTGAATGATTCGATAATGGCTAATTTTCTCAAATCGGGTGGTCGTCCCAAGTGGACATTAACTTGGTTTGCGGGATTGGCAATTTTGGTGGTGGCGGTTGCCGCGGGTTTGCGGTTTATAGACCTGTTTTCCTTGCCGTTAACAAACGACGAAACATCGGCATTGATGCGTTTGAATGCAAAGTCGGTATCTGAACTGTTGGGTACGGTGGTTTGGAACGACGGTCATCCGATGTTGGTGCAAGTGTTTTTGTGGTATTGGACAAAATGGTTTGGCACGGCCATCTGGGTTGTTAAGTTGCCATTTTTGTTGTGTGGTTTGGGTTCAGTGGTTTTGATGATTCAAATTGGCATAAGACTTGGCGCAACGTGGGCTGGTTTATTGGCTGCCGCGATGCTGTCTACTTTGCAGTTTCCGCTGATGTATAGTGAAATTGCTCGTCCTTATGCACCGGGTTTGTTGCTTTCCTTGTGGGCGTTTTATGTTTGGTTGCGATGGTTGGAGGTCTGTAAAATGGAGGTAGTTGGCATAAATCTGTGGGCAAAACCCATGATTTTTTTGTCGATCGCGGGCTATTTAGGCGCATCAAATCACTATTTTAATGGGTTGATATTGTTGTTGTTATTCGTTTCCGGATTGGTGATTTTGCCACGAAAAAGATGGATTCGCTATCTGTGGCCATGGTTGTTGGGTGCGGCGTTGTACATGCATCAAATTGGGATTTTTATGCATCACTTGCAGGTGGGAAGTCCGGGATGGTTGCAGGTTCCAACCCTAACATCACTATTCAAACATTTCATGTATTGTTTTGGCTATTCGCTGTGGCCCATTCAATTGTGGTTGTTGGCTGTTTTAGTGGGCGAGTTGTTACAAAAGGGGAAAATCAAGGGATTTGGATTGGTCAAAGTGCTGAACCGATTTAAAGGCAATCCCACTTCATCTGAAGCAGTTGAATCTGATTTGAACGATAAGCAGCAAAAAACAGCAATCAATCGCGTGATTTGGATTTTGTATTTGGCGCCGATGCTTATCGCCTATTTTTACTCAGTATTCAGGGCACCCGTTTTTCAGGATTCGGTTTTGTTATTTTCTTTTGGTTTTGGGTTGTTGGGTTTTGCTTTATGGGTGGATCGCAGGGTGTTGAGTTTACAACTGAAATCGATATTGGTTATTCTCACTTTATTCGTGAATCTATATGTTCTTTTGGAGGATAGAAATCACAGACAATTGTTTAATAATCAATCCTATGACGCAGCCGTGAAAACGCTGAAGCGATGGAAGGTTTTAGACGATGTATCGCGTGGCGATGCGATGTGGATTTATGGTTTTGAATCATTTTTTATGGAGTATCATGCCCATGAACTGGGATGGGATAGGGTTCGATGGCAGAAAAACGGGGGTGAATTGCAGTATTTCAGAGATGAGTCTTTGGATTATGCATCGTTCCGAAAAAAGCTGGCATGGGTGAAGGGCGATGATTTTTATTATGTAAACATGGTGGGGATGGATCCAATGCTGCGGGTGTGGATTCAGCGAGAGTTTCCGATTTTACGAAGAGAATCGATGGGAGCGGGTTATCATATCATGCATTTTTCAAAGGGCAATCCCACCCAAGATTTTTTAGATTCCAAGGATCAAATCAGGCCTATTTACAGTGGATATCGTTTGTTGCAGGGAAATATGGATTCGAGTCAGTATCGCCAGGTATTGTCGATTTCAACGGATTCTTTGGGTGAGCAGCGATATAGTGCTGAGTTCGTTGCGATGGCTACTTTGGAATTGGATACGCAGTGGCTCGGAAACAAGGATTTGCACTTGGTGGTGACTGTGAAAAATGGGGCAGGTGAGAACATGAGATATTTGGACCAAGGGATAGGGAATATGGGTTATCAATTGTCTGATGTTGAGATTTTGGGCGGTGGAAGGTGCAGGGCGAATTTGTTCTTGGCAGGAAGGTTGGTTGATGTGGAATGGGGTGGAGGGGCAATTGAAGGACGGGGAGGAATGCGACAGATCGCAGAGGGTCTTTCATCAAACCTCAATCATTTTGTGAATAGGGGATATGATATGCAGATTTTCATCGACAATTCTGGCAGGAAGCCGATTGCGGTGAAATCTTTGCGCATTGATTTTTGGCCGGGCAATGCATCGGTATATGGATTGGTGAATCCCATGATTCCGTAAAAGTGGACATTTGAGGTGGGAGAAGGAAGTGGGGATGGTTACAATGGGGTTATTTGATTAATTTCGCATCCAATGGGAATCCTATCACAAGTGATTTTTGCCCTGATTTTGGGCGTTGGAAGTTGGATATTCGCGGGTCGGGTAAAGTTTATCCGTAGGAATATATTTTTGGGGAAGAAGCAGGATTTATCGGACAATCCGGCGGCGCGATGGAAGCAGATGGCATGGGTGGCGATGGGTCAGAGCAAGATGGTTCGCAGACCGATTGCGGGGTTCTTCCATATTTTGATTTACGTTGGTTTTGTATTGATCAACATAGAGGTATTGGAGATTTTGATTGATGGATTGTTGGGCACGCATCGTTTTTTTGCCCATTATTTGGGTTCGATTTACGACGTAGCGATTGGTTTTTTTGAAATACTGGCTTTGGGTGTATTGGTGGCTTGTGTTGTTTTTTTAGGCCGTCGTTTTGTGACCAAGGTTCCGCGATTGCAGATGAGTGAATTGAAGGGTTGGCCGATGAAGGATGCTACGATTATTTTGGTGGTTGAGATTGTTTTGATGGCGGCCTTGTTGAAAATGAATGCGGCGGAGCAGGTCTTAGTGAGTAGGGGGTTGATGGAAGGTCACGGCAGTTTTCCGGTGAGTCAGTATTTGGTTGGTTTTTTTGATGGATTCAGCGATGGATCGGTTCATATGATAGAGCGATTGTGTTGGTGGTTCCATTTTGTAGGTATTATAGTGTTTTTAAATTATGTGCCATATAGCAAGCATTGGCATATCATCATGAGTTTTCCGAATGTGTATTACACGCCATTGAAGCCGAAGGGTGAATTTGAGAATTTGGGTTATGTGACCACGGAGGTGAAATTGATGATGGACCCGGCGGCGCAGCCGCCGGAGGGGTATGAACCCCCAGCAGGTTTTGGTGCCAAAGATGTGCAAGATTTAACTTGGAAGAACTTAATGGACGCATACACTTGTACGGAGTGTGGACGTTGTAGCAGTGTTTGTCCGGCCAACCAAACCGGTAAGTTGTTATCGCCAAGAAAAGTGATGATGGATACAAGAGACCGTTTGGAGGAAGTGGGAAGAGGCATCGATCAAGCGAAGAAAATGGCAAAACAAGCATCAAAAGCAGATGGTGCCAATGCCGAAAATGCAGTGGAAACCCCGGTTCGATTTGACGATGGAAAAGACTTGCATAGTTACATCAGCACTGAGGAATTGTGGGCTTGTACCACTTGTAATGCCTGTGCTGAAGCTTGTCCAGTGAATATCAATCCGGTGGATATCATCGTACAAATGCGACAGTATCAAGTCATGGAAAAGAGTGCTGCGCCAAGCGAACTAAACAATATGTTTACCAATTTGGAAAACAACGGTGCGCCTTGGCAGTTCAATCAAATGGACAAAGGCAACTGGGCCCAAGGTTCCTAAAAGGGCATTTCATCGATTGGGATTGGTTTCACAGAAAAAAGGGGTACAACCCTCAGAGTTTTATCGTATTTTTGAAGGGCAATGAACACATTTCATTTATTATCTTTTCTGGGTGGCCAAGAAATGATCATTCTCTTGGTTCTCGTTTTGTTGCTTTTTGGCGGCAAAAAAATTCCTGAATTAATGCGCGGCTTGGGCCGTGGTGTTAGAGAGTTTCAAGATGCCAAAAACAACGTTGGCAATGAGATTCGCAAAGGAATGAATGAGGACCCCAAAGAGAACAAGGAGTAATCTTGAAGCACTACAGCCGGATTTCAGCAATTCGGGAAGACCTGAACTCAGGCCGTGTGACTTGCGCGGCATTGGTAGATTATTACCTAAAAAATATTGCAGACAATCAGCATTTAAATGCCTTTTTGGAGGTCTGGGCTGATGAAGCAAAAGCAAGGGCAGTAGAAATCGACAATAAAGTAAAAGCTGGAACAGCAGGTCGTTTGGCCGGTGTTGTGATTGCTTTGAAAGATGTTTTGTCGTTCCGAGGCCATAAAGTGAGTTCCTCTTCCAAAATTTTAGAAGGTTTTGAAGCCATCTATTCTGCAACAGTAGTTCAGCGTTTGTTGGATGAGGATGCCATTTTTATTGGTCGGACCAATTGTGATGAATTCGCAATGGGTGCGAGCAATGAGAACAGCGCCTATGGCCCTGTATTGAATGCTGCCGATCCTACTCGGGTTCCAGGCGGTTCTTCTGGAGGAAGCGCGGTAGCTGTTCAAGCCAATATGGCGCATGCAGCATTGGGGACAGACACTGGTGGATCCATTCGTCAGCCAGCCGCCTTCACAGGCATTGTGGGTTTAAAACCTACCTACGGATTGATTTCCCGCTGGGGTTTATTGGCTTATGCATCGAGTTTTGACCAGATTGGTCCGATGACAAAGAGCATCGAGGATTCGGCTTTGTTAACAGAGATTATGGCGGGTCCAGACGGACAAGATGCTTCGATGTTTCAAAGACCAGCACCTAAGTTTTCAGATCCAAAGGCACCTACAAAGGCCAAATTTGCTGTCATGCGTGAGGCCATCGAGGGTGAGGGCATCGACGCTGAAGTGAAATCCATGATGACGGATTTGATAGTTAAGTTGGAGTCTGCGGGGCATGAAGTAAGTTATTTTGATTTTCCTTTGTTGGACCATATGGTTCCGGTTTATTACGTGATAACAACGGCTGAAGCATCGAGCAATTTATCCAGGTATTCTGGAATGATGTATGGCAAGCGCAGTGAGAATGCCCATGATTTGGAATCTACGTATGTACTATCTCGTACCGAAGGTTTTGGGGAAGAAGTGAAGCGAAGAATCATGTTGGGTACGTTTGTTTTAAGCAGCGATCAGTACGATGCTTATTATGAAAAGGCACAGAAAGTACGTCAGATTATTCGCACCGAAACGGATAAAATATTGGCCAATGCGGATGCCATTTTACTCCCAACTACGAGTACTCCGGCATTTAAATTGGGAGAAAAAGCGGCTAACCCCGTTGCGATGTATATGGCGGATTTGTTAACGGTTCAAGCGAATTTGGCAGGAAATCCTGCGATTTCTATTCCTGGGGGTAAAACTTTAGATGGATTGCCAATGGGTGTTCAATTAATGACAGGAATTTTAGAGGAACAAGCGTTGTTTGATTTGTCGAAATTGGTGGAAGAAACCTTGGGATGAGTTTGAAATTGAGAATTTTCATATTGTTGGTCATGATTTGCGGTTTGGCCGTAGGTCAGAACGATGTGCAGTTGCGTTTGAAAACGATGGAATCAAATGGGGTTCCATTTTTCTACAACAACGACATAGAAATTACGGTTCAGGATTGGTTGAAGAATGAGAATGAAAGCACTTCCATTTTTTACGGTCGTTTCCAATACTACGAAGCGTCCATTGATCGCATCGCTCAGAAATACGGGCTGCCTTGGTTTGTAAAATTTATACCGGCGGGAACATCGGGGTTTGAACCTAGGTATCGCGACGAGAGTGGAGCGGCAGGGATGTGGCCATTGGCATACACGATCGGAAAAAAGTATGATTTGAGGGAAACTGCGCTATTTGATGAAAGAAGAGATCCTCTGAAATCGTCTGAGGCGGCATGTCAATATTTGCGTGATTTGTATCACATTTACGGAGATTGGTTGAAGGTGATTACAGCGTTTAGAATTGGACCGATCCGGTTGAATCAGGTAATTCATGGTCTCAATGGCGACTTAGATTTTAATCATATCTATGAGGCGTTGGAACCCGAAGAGCGTTTGCCTGTGATTCAATTTTATGGGGCATTGATTGTTTTGCATCATGCAAAGCAATATGGTATCAAGCCAATAAAAGTGGAGGCACAAAATGCGGTTGACGTTCAATCAATTCCCACTGTTTTGCCATTTAAAGTGTTGAATGAGAGAGTGGGTGTAGGACTTTCTGATTTACGTAGTTTAAATCCCGAGTTTAGGGCTGATATGGTTCCTTATTTTGGTACGCCATGTACATTCCGGTTGCCTGCAGAATATGCCAATGTGTATCAGCAGAAAAAGGACTCATTGATTTATTGGATTGGAAACAAGCAAGGATTTATTCCCATTATTAAAACAGATACAATTGCGGTTGTTGAAGGTGACTCGGCGGTGAACCTTGTGGTTACGAAGCTGGACCAATCAGTAACGGATTCTGCAGGCATTACGCCACCCGTTCCCAAGACAATTTTAACAACACCTGCGGATAAGAAAATATGGGTGTATTATCGGGTGAAATCTGGGGATGCGGTATATACTTTGAGCGATATTTTCGATTGCACGCCAGAGCAACTGAAATCATGGAATTATTCAAATGTTTCAGGAAATAATTTACAAGTTGGCACTTCGCTGAAATTTTATGTGTTGGCAAGTAAGAAAGGGTATTATTTAAAGCTGAATTCGTTGACAATTGCCCAAAAAAGAAACATAGCTGGCGTTGATTGATGCGCAGTCTTTTTCTGATATTGGCGAGTTACTTTTTTTCTGCGATTCTTGTTGCTCGCTCAGCAGATAGCCTTTTTATCGGAAAAACTGGTAAGATGCCAGTGGTTTATTCTGAAAGTCCAATTTTGGTTGATGGAGAATTGAACGAACCGGTTTGGCAATCTACCTTTGTTTCACGTCCGTTTGTTCAGTATTTTCCTTACGATACTTCAATGGCAAAATCACAGACACAGGTGGCTTTTGCTTACGATGAAAAGCACTTGTATTTTGCAGTGAAGTGTTTTGACAGAAATCCTGAGAAGCAGTTTGTAATTCAGAGTTTAAAGCGGGATTTCAGTGTCACCAACTCGGATGGAGTGGTATTAACGCTTTCTACATTTAAAGATGGACAGAATGGATTCTCATTTGGGGTAACACCATACAATTCCCAGCGTGAGGGATCCGTGGAAGGCGGTGGCGGTTTTGGGGTTACAACTGCATGGGATCAGGTTTGGCATAGTGCAACGCAGTTAAAAGATGGGTATTGGACGGCCGAGTTTTCTATTCCATTTAACAGCATTCGGTTTACACCGGGTGTTTCTGTTTGGGGATTTAATGTAACGCGCTTCGATTTTAAGAACAATGAGGTTTCCAACTATGCAAGGGTACCAAGGAATTTTAATGTGAGTTCTTTGGTTTTTTGCGACTCGATGCAATTTATCAGTTCGTTGGTTAGTGGCGATACAGTCCAATCCGGGAGTAAGCCGTTGTTCAGAAAAAACAGGAACTTCGTTTTTATTCCGTATGTGAGCGGGATGACATCACAGCAGGGTATTCTTGGGAGTAGGACGCGTTTGAATGATCCGATCACAGGCAGTCCCAAAATTGGGTTTGATGCTAAATTGGGGGTGACCAGAAGTTTGAATTTGGATATTACAGCCAATCCTGATTTTGCCCAAGTAGATGTGGATGTTCAGCAAATTAACCTCACTCGGTACAATTTGTTTTTCCCTGAAAGACGTCAGTTTTTTATTGAGAACAGCGATCTATTTGCGGGGTTTGGATTTCGTCAGATTCGTCCGTTTTTCTCTCGGCGGATAGGTTCGAGTGATTATGGAGCAGTTCCAATNNAGTATTGATGTGAAAGATGGCAGTAAGGTGGTTCACTTACCTGCTGTGAATTATACGGTGGCCTCATTGCAGAAGAAGGTGTTTTCGGCGAGCAATGTTGCTTTGATTTGGGTTCATGATCAGAAATTGGGTGTGCAAAAGGTGTACACCGACAAAAAAGGAAATAGGGATTCGATAGGAGATTACAATTCTGTTGTTGGGGGGGAGTTTAATTTGCTTACGAAGAACAATCAATGGGGAGGAAAGGCATTTATTCAGAAGTCGTTTTATCCCGGTTTGCATGGTCTGGAGGGATTTGCGCATGCCACGTGGTTGAGGTATAAATCATTGCATTGGATGGCAATGTGGAACCACGAATATGTAAGTCGTTCCTTCATCGCGAGAACGGGATTTGTGCCTCGGACCGATAACATTGATGCCAAAACAGGTAAGTTTTATCGTTTTAGTTATTATCGATTGGAACCCAACTTAGGTTATACGTGGTATCCCAAAAACAAATTGATAAACAATCACGGGTTGTCAATTTACAATAGCAGTTACTACGACAGCACTTTTGGTGTAACGGAATCAACGAGTGAATTGGGGTATGATGCGGTATTTCAAAAAAGTGCCATTTTCCACTTGAGTTTGGATCACAATTATTACAATTTGTTTTTGCCATTCGATCCATTAAATCGGAAACTATTTTTCTTTGGTAAATACCAGTGGATCGCGATTCATCCTGAGTTTACCACCAATAGTCGTAAGCGATTGAGTGCTTTCTGCGAGGTGATTTACGGGGGCTATTTTCAAGGAACCAAGACCGAGTTTAACGGAAATATCAATTTCAGAGCGCCAAGATTTGGCAAGTTGAAGCTGCCGAAATTGTTACTTACCGCCAATTGGAATCACATCAATATTATGTTGCCCGATAGTATGGGGACATCAAAAATCAATTTGTTGGGTTTGAAAGCGGAGTACAGTTTAAGTACAACAAGGTATATCACAGGTTTTTTGCAATACAATACCCAAACGGAGAAAATGAATGTCAACATTCGTTTCCAGTGGCGTTATCGCCCAATGAGCGATATCTTTTTGGTGTTCTCTCAGAATTACAATCGATTTAATTCGGTGCTACCGAATCATGAAATGTACATGGGGCCATCGTATCGCAGTTTGGCTGCCAAATGGGTGTATTGGTTCAATTAAAAACCGTCGCCATCGAGGATATTCCCCAATCCGCCAAGTATGCTGCCTTCTTCTCTGCGTCCGCCTGGGCTACCGTAGCTAAGGATTTTGGATGCCAATCGAGAAACGGGGAGACTCTGTAACCAAACAGTTCCTGGGCCGCTCAAAACTGCGAAGAATAGGCCTTCACCCCCAAAAATCGCATTTTTCACACCGCGCACCATTTGAATATCGTAATTTATTCCGGCAGTAAACGCAACAATGCAACCCGTATCTATTCTCAGTGTTTCGCCTGCCGCCAATTCTTTTTTCAGTACATGACCGCCTGCATGCACAAACGCCAAACCATCGCCTTCCAATTTTTGCATAATAAAACCTTCACCCCCAAACAGTCCTGTTCCCAGTTTTCTTTGGAATTCGATGCCCACACTTACTCCTTTTGCTGCGCAGAGGTAACTATCCTTCTGACAGATTACCTTACCGCCCAATTGCATCAGGTCTAAAGGCATAATTTTACCGGCATAAGGACCCGCGAAAGTCACACGGGCTTTGTTATAACCCATATTGGTAAAGGCTGTCATGAATAACGATTCTCCTGTTAGGAGTCGTTTCCCGGCCCCCATCAGCTTTCCAAAAATGCCGCTGCCTTGGTTGCTACTGCCATCGCCAAAGATGGTTTCCATTTCGATACCGTTGTCCATAAACATAAAACTGCCACTTTCGGCCATGACAGTTTCTTGGGGATCAAGTTCTATTTCTACACACTGCATTTCTTCTCCAAAAATGCGGTAGTCGATTTCATGATTGCGTCTCATAGAGATTACTAGGGTATTAGTATTACTTGGTTTTGGCGCTTTTGCTAACGGTGATTAGGGCATTTTCTTGAGGGCGAGGATGCTGAAATCACTCTCCTCTTTCACGATGGTGTTGCTCAGATGTCCAAGTCCTGCGATTTCCATTGCTACAACATCGCCAGCTTGAAGCCACTGTTCTGTATAATCTGGGTTGTTTAGTTTTCCCGTTCCGTTGAGTTCAAGGAAACAACCAGTACCTACTGTGCCGCTTCCAATCACATCGCCGGGGAAAATATCGGCGCCGTATGAGCATCGCTCAATAATTTCGGCAAAGGTCCAATCCATATCACCCACACTTCCTTCGCTCACTTGTATACCATTCACCCAGCATTTCATGGATAGGTTATAGCTATTGCCTACATGACCGGGTTTTGCATCAATCTTGTATGCTTCTAACTCATCTGGTGTAACAAGCCATGGTCCAATCACGGTACTAAAGTCTTTTCCTTTTGCGGGTCCTAGGTTCAACAACATTTCTTCCATTTGGAGACGGCGAGCACTCATATCGTTCATAATCATGAAGCCAGCGATATACTGGTCGGCATCGGCGGCTTTCACATTTCTGCCTCTTTTTCCCAAAACAACGGCGGCTTCCAATTCGAAGTCTAACTTTTGAAAGTGATCGGGCATGCAGGGGATTTCACCGGGTCCTTGGATGGCGTTGTGGTTGGTAAAATAGAAAATGGGATATTGGTCGAATTCGGGAATCATTGGAACCCCACGGTTTCTTCTCGCCGCAGCCACGTGCTGTCTGAAGGCATAACCATCTCTGCAAGAGGTGGGTTGGGGAACGGGGGCTTCCAAAATATCATCGGAGCAAGGAGTACTTAATTGATTGTGCTTTCCATCAAGGATTTCGGCTTCTACGATGCGAGCCAAGGCACTTTGATTTTCCCAATCATTGAGCATATCGCGCATGTTGTTTGCGATGCTTGGGTTGATGGTGTTCAGGGGGTAAATCTGTTGGTTGACCAAAATGCCGGTTTGGGCAAGGTCATTGGTTTTGTAGGTGACCAATTTCATACTACAAAAATACGTCTATTTTGGAAGTTTCTGTGGGTAATCGCATTTGGAGGTTGGCAAGCGATATCGGAAATTTGTTACATGGAATCATCGGAAAAATCAAAATCCAAAGTTTTAGTAACAGGCAGCAATGGATTGTTGGGTCAGAAACTTACAGATCTATTTGTTGGGTTGGACGATTGGGATTTGGTAGCCACAGGCGCCGGCGATAACCGTCATCCCCTCAAAGAAGGTTACCGTTACTTATCGATGGATATTACTGATGCGGCGGCAATGACATTCATCTTGGAAAGCGAATTGCCTGATGTTGTGATACATACTGCAGCGATGACGCAAGTAGATGACTGTGAATTTAAGCGTGACGAATGTGTTGCATTAAATGTGACGGCGGTGGAGGATTTGGCAAAATTGAGTACGTCTTTGGGGTTTCATTTGGTTCACGTAAGCACGGATTTCATTTTTGATGGTACAAAGCCCATGTATAATGAATCTGACGCAGCCAATCCACTGAGTTATTATGGTTGGAGCAAGTTGGAGGGTGAAAAAAGGGTCATTGAGTATGCCAATAGTTATAGCATCTTGCGTACGGTTTTGGTTTTTGGACAGGTGGCAGACATGAGTAGGACAAACATTGTTCTTTGGGCTCATGGCACTTTGAAGAATCAAAAATCAGCCAACGTAGTTACAGACCAATTCAGAACTCCTACTTTGGCGGAGGATCTAGCGATGGGTTGTTATTTGGCTGCATCCCAGCGCGCGCGCGGTATATTTAACATTGCCGGGAAGGATTATATGAGCGTAATTGAATTGGTTGAAAGGGTGGCTGCGTTTTACGGCTTCTCCATGGATTGTATCAACAGAGTTGATAGTAGTACGTTAAATCAACCGGCGAAACGACCACCGATTACGGGGTTGGATATCAGTAAAGCGGTGCGAGAATTGGGTTATGCGCCACACTCTTTTGAAGAGGGGTTGGCATTGCTCAATCTGGGTTAAGGTTTTTGCATTACTTCACCACAATTTTTGCATGTTCTGAGGTCTTCAGAATCGTAATAGTGGTTAAAATGATGTAGAAAATCTGTTTCGATATTATTCAATTCGAAATAGGCTTCGTGAAGTTTGTGATTGCAATTATCACAGAACCAAAGCAATCCATCGGTAAATCCTTTTCCAACGCGAACTCTTTCGATGACTAAGCCAATGCTGCCTTCGGTTCTACCGGGACTGTGTGGCACTTTGGGAGGAAGTAGGAACATATCTCCGGGGCCCAATTTTACGTCTACTCTTTCCCCATTTTGCTGGGTTTTTACCGTAATTTCACCTTCCAATTGATAGAAGAGTTCTTCGGTCTCATTGTAGTGATAGTCCTTTCTGGCATTGGGTCCGCCCACAACCATTACGATGTAATCGCTTCCCTCAGGATAGAGATTTTTATTTGCAACCGGTGGTTTTAGAAGATGGCGGTTTTCTGCAATCCAAGCTTGTAGATTAAAGGGTTTACGAATTTCCATGACGATGTTTTATATGGGTTAAAGGGTACCGAAAAGTTTGTCGGTATGGCAAAAGTAAATGATAGTTGAGGAATTTTTTATGTCATTTGTCATCTCGCAAACTTTTTGCAACTTTTGCTAAAAGTTCATCGCATCGAACACTTAACTTTGCTGTACAAATTCCATGAGTGACGCGATAAAACATGAGTGCGGTGTTGCTTTCATTCGGTTGAGAAAACCGTTGGAGTATTACTACGAGAAATATGGCACCTATTGGTATGGTTTAGCCAAGTTACAATACCTCATGACCAAGCAACTTAACCGAGGTCAAGACGGGGCTGGGATGGGAGTTGTAAAATTGCATCCAGAGTATGGGGCGAGGTATTTGGCCAGAAAGCGCAGCGCAAGCAAAACCGCGTTGATTGATATTTTTGAGGAAGTAGGCGAGGCGTTAAATGAAATTCCCGTTGAGTATCGCAAGGATGCCGATTATTTGAGAAAGCATTATCCCTATGCGGGTGAAATGTTGTTGGGTCATTTGCGATATGGGACTTACGGCGGAAACAGCATCGAAAATATTCATCCATTTTTACGACAGAATAACTGGATGGCCAGGAATTTGATGTTGGCGGGAAATTACAATATCACCAATACCGACGAGCTGTTTAATGCGTTGATTGAATTGGGTCAGCAGCCTAAGGAAAAGAGCGATAATGTGCTGATGTTGGAGAAGATTGGTCATTTCATTGACGAGGAAAATCAGCGTTTGTTTGGCATTTTCAAAGCACAGGGATATTCTAATTTGGAGATCACCGAGAAGATTAAACAGGAGTTATCGTTAACAAACATTTTGAAGCGAAGCTTTAAGAATGTGGACGGTGGCTACAATATGATTGGTATGTTGGGTCATGGCGATGCATTTATCATTCGCGATCCGGCAGGCATTCGTCCTTCCCATTATTACATCGACGATGAGGTTGTGGTGGTTGCCAGTGAAAGGGCTGCGATTCAAACGGCATTTAATATTTATCCGGAGCAGGTTCAGGAGTTGGGACCGGGCAATGCATTGATTGTAAAGCGTGATGGCGATGTGGAAGAGGTAAATATTTTGGATCCTGTTGAGCGCAAGAGTTGCAGTTTTGAGCGCATTTATTTCAGTCGTGGCAATGACCAAGCGATTTATCACGAGCGCAAGGAATTGGGTAGGTTGTTGGCAAGGCCGGTGATGGATTTGTTGGACAATGATTTGGTGAACACGGTTTTCAGTTATGTCCCAAATACTGCGGCAACGAGTTTTTATGGCTTGATTGATGGCATACATGAGATTCGCAGAGACTTACAGGCAGATGCACTTTCTAAGATTGATGTGAAGAATGAGCCCGAAAAGGTAAAAGAGATTTTGAGTTGGCGTCCGCGCAGGGAGAAAATTCTTGTGAAGGATGTGAAAATGCGCACATTTATTACCAATGATTCAGACCGTGATGATTTGGTTGGGCATGTTTACGATATTACGTATGGTGTGGTAAAGAGCTGGAACGACACGTTGGTGATTATGGACGACAGTGTTGTTAGGGGTACTACATTGAAGAAGAGTATTTTGCGAATTTTGGATCGTTTGGAACCCAAGCGAATTATTTTGGTAAGTTCGGCTCCCCAGATTCGTTATCCAGATTGTTACGGAATTGACATGAGCAGAATGGGTGATTTTGCTGCATTTTCTGCGGCGGTTGCTTTGTTGAAGGACAAAGGGATGGACGATATTTTGCGGGAGACTTACGCTGCTGCGAAGTTGGAATTGGAAAAGCCGGCCGAGGAACAGCGTTGTGTTGTGAAGGATATTTATGCGCCACTAACGGATGCTGAAGTCAGCAAGAAGATAGCTGAAATGTTAAAGCCGTCTGATTTGCGTGCCGAATTTGATATATTGTTTCAATCGGTTGATAATCTTCATGAAGCATGTCCGAATGATGCGGGGGATTGGTATTTTACTGGGGATTATCCAACGGCAGGAGGCAACCAAGTAGCCAACAGGGCTTACGTATATTATATCGAAGGAAAAAAAGACAGAGCGTATTGAGTTTTCGATCGTTTTGAATTGGGATTGAATAAATTGTAAATTCGTTGAATAATTGATATGAGCACATTGAATGAAGTTATCGATCAGTTGAATGATCAGTTGGAAAAGAATCTTCAGCACACGGCTACGGAATTTTCTCGCATTCGCGCGGGGAAGGCAAGTCCGGCCATGTTGGATAGCGTAATGGTTGAATATTATGGTGCATTGACGCCTTTGGCTCAGGTGGCTAACGTGAATACACCGGATTCTCGGACATTGGCGATTCAGCCTTGGGATAAATCGTTGATTCGTCCAATTGAAACGGCCATTATCAATTCAAATTTGGGATTTGCTCCGCAGAACGATGGCGAGTTTATCCGAATTAGTATTCCGCCGGTGACGGAGGAACGCAGAAAAGAGTTGGTAAAGCGCGCTAAGGCTGAGTCAGAAAATTCAAAAATTGGGATTCGTAATTTGCGCAAGGATGCAAATGAGAAAATCAAGAAATTGCAAAAAGATGGATTGAGCGAAGACGATGCGAAAGTGGGAGAGGAAAGGGTTCAGAAGATTGTTGACAGCTATATCAAGAAAACCGAGGACTTGTTAGAGAACAAGGAAAAGGAAATCATGACTGTTTAAGTCAGCGATTTTTAATCAGCAATAATTTGTAATTGGCTGCGCAGGGCTTCTGCTTTGGGTAGGAGATCTTCCAGTGTTCCGGCGATCACGGTTGCGTGACCGAGTTTTCTATGCGGACGTGTTTCTGACTTTCTGTACATATGAACAAACACGTCGCCTTTGGCCGTTAGCTCCATTTCATTGTGCAGGTGGTAGGGTCCGGAGATATTTTCGGGGCCCACGATATTAATCATTGCGGCGGGTTGGATGAGGGAGGTATCACCGAGTGGGGCACCGGAGAGGATGCGAAGAAACTGTTCAAACTGCGAGCAATGGCAACCTTCGATGGTATGATGACCGCTGTTATGGGGTCGGGGTGCGATTTCGTTAACGAGAATTTGGTTATCGGGGGTCAAGAACAATTCTACAGCAAATAGGCCGGGTGAATTGAGTTTTTGAATGCATTTCAGGCTGATTTCTTGTGCTTTGGCTTCGATTTCGGAGCTAATTCGAGCGGGTGAGAACAGGAATTCAACCAAGTTGCTTTTGGGGTTGAAATACATTTCGATGGCTGGATAAACGGCGTGTTCTCCATCTTGACCAATGGCAACGATGATTGCGATTTCAAGAGCATTGGGTATAAAAGACTCCACGAGCACATCTCCTTGAAATGGGGATTCGTGGGGAAGTTGATCTTTTGAAACGATGCTAACACCTTTGCCATCATAACCGCCGGTTCGGGTTTTCAACACCACTTTTTCCCCGGGGAATTGATCCAATTGTTGCGGGGTGATTTGGTTGATATTGGTGAGAATGTATGGCGCTGTGGGGATGTTGTGTTGGGTAAAAAACTGCTTTTGGATTCCTTTGTCTTGAATGGTTTTCAAAACAGAGGGTTTTGGAATGATTGTTTTTCCTTCTTTTTCTAATGCAATTAGGGCATCGACATTGATATGTTCGATTTCCCAAGTAAGAACATCGGTTTGACTGGCTAATTTGTTAATGTCGTTGGCATTGTGCAGACTGCCTTCCACAAAATGATTGGTAATTGCCGCTGCGGGACAGTCGATGGATTGCTCTAAAACAGTAAATTCTACGGGCAAGGATGGATATTTGGCTTCTATGCTCATCATACCCAATTGGCCACCTCCAATGATACCAATGCGAATCATATCGCAAAGATAGGCGCGGATTGCAACATGAAATTTGCTAGTTGCGATTTTTGCCATATTTTCGATGGTATCTTTGTATAATATGATAGAGCCTCCTTCGGTACTCAGTTTAATGATGGTGGATGCCAATTCTTGGTTGGTAGTGGTGTTTTCGTTGATTGTTATTTCATTTTTTTCGGGTATGGAAATCGCGTTTTTATCTGCTTCGCGTTTGAGAATTGAGTTGAGATCGAAAGAGAATAGCACGAGTGGCAAATGGCTTTCTAAGTATGTGAAAAACCCAAGTGATTTCATAAGCACTGTATTGGTGGGCAACAATCTTGGGCTGGTGATTTACGGCATTTACATGGGTGAAATCCTAGATTCATCATTTCATGGTGTGGCTTGGATGAATTCCGAATTATTGCGGTTTTTCATGGTAACATTAAGCAGTACGTTGATTGTGTTGGTGATTGCAGAATACTTGCCTAAGACATTTTTCAAGTTATATGCAGACAAATTGATATTTGCTTTCATTGGGATATTTAAGGTTGCACATACATTGATGTGGCCTCTGATAAAAATCGTTAAAGGGATATCTGCTTTTTTGTTGAAAGTCTTTACCAAAACTGAAATCACAGAGAATACTCAGGTGTTTTCCAAGGTGGATTTGGACAATTATATTGCTTCTTTGGAGAATGCCGGGAATGGGGATTCGGTAGAAATTGATACAGAGGTTTTTAGAAATGCCTTGGACTTTAGCGATGCCAAAGTAAAGGATTTTATGGTGCATAGAACGGAATTGGTGGGTGTAGATGTGAATGACTCGGTGGATGAACTGCGCTCTCGGTTTGTTGATTCAGCGCACTCAAAAATTTTGGTTTACAAAGGAACGATTGACCACGTGATTGGATTTGTTCACCACAGTGATTTGTTTCATGACCCCAAAACCGTACAGAGCTTGATTAGGCCGGTGATTTTTGTAAATGAAAGTTTACAGGCTCACGATATGTTGCGAAAATTTATTCAGGAGAAAAAGAGTATTGCCTTGGTAGTTGATGAATTTGGTGGTACGGCAGGAATGGTATCGGTAGAAGATATTTTGGAAGAAATTGTGGGTGAAATTGAGGATGAATTTGATGTGGAAGACAGGGTAGAAACAAAATTGGGGGACAAGCATTATCTGTTCAGTGCTAGGTTGGAAGTGGATTATTTGAACGAAGAATATGCCTTAGAAATCCCAGAGGGGGAGTATCACACTTTGGGTGGATATATAATTTTTTGTTCAGAGAGAATTCCATCTGTAGGTGAGGTGATTCATCATGGTTCTTTTGAATTTATAATTAAAACGTTGATAGGGGCTAGGATAGAAGAAGTAGAATTGCGCATCTTACAAGAGGAAAACTAAATATTACGTAACTTCACAGATATGATGATAGGGAAATTGAAACAGAACATTTTGATATTTCTGCTCGGTTCTAGTGTCCTTGTTTTGAAGGCACAGAATGATGCAGTTCAGTCTGCCGGGATTGAGGGTTCCTCGATTTCGGTGACCGACACAACAGTCAACGGGATCAGATACAGTTCATTAGAGAAAATCAAAACCAGGTGGGAATTCTCCACCAATGTAACTCTTGCTTTATCGAGATTTACAGGGAATGTAAGTAGAAACTTAAACGACGATCCGTATTTACTTATGGTGCGTAAAATTGATGCTGACCAAGGTGCTGCATGGCGTATCGGCTTGAATGGTTTTAGAACGAGTTCTCAATCTACTTTCCCAGACAGGGTTAGTTCGGAGAATTGGGCTTCATTGGTTTTGGGTAGAGAGTGGAGAACGGAATTACAACAAGGTGCATTTGTTTATGGTGGATTTGATACACGTGGAATTTTTCGTCAATCACACAGTGAAGCCACGCAATTTAATGATTTGGGTATGCCTGTAACTTCCATTACTGATGCCAAAGAATATGGGGGCAGTTTTGGCGGTGTTTGTGGATTTGGCTGGAGATTTCAGGACCGCATCGCGATTTATACGGAGGCATTACTAAATGCTCAATATACCCGTACCGATAGGACCTTTTCGGTCAATGGTGCTGTTACAACTCTGGAGAATAAGAACAATTTTAACATTGTTCCTATGGTGCCGATTGCTTTGTTTTTGACAATTAAATTTTAGGCCATGTCTTTTGCGAAAAACATAGCGATAGCAGTCCTTTGTTCATTGAATGTTCTCAATGCACAATATGAAGG
>DDYM01000043.1:9339-10060 GCA_002347985.1 Bacteroidetes bacterium UBA2234 | reverse complement strand
GCGGCAGTGCCAACAGTTCGTGTAAATACAGCGCCAATTAGTAATAGTTATGACAATTTCAATAAGGGCAATTTGATTCGGCCTACATTGAAGCAAAATTATTTGGGTTTCAATACGAGTTTTTTATTGGGCCAGATTTTACCATTCAACGCGATCCCGCTACAACAAAACATGTATGCAGTCACCTACCGTTCTTATCGCAGAAATTCTGGATATCGAGTGAATGTTGGTTTTGATGTGGACGGGAGTGATGCATTTCATTGGTTTGGTGGTAGAATAGATTACGATACACGTAGAAGGCTGAACGGGAAATGGAATTACTTCTATGGCGGAGGTGCGGGTTTGGAAATTTTCGATGATCCTACCCAAACAAGCTTTTTCAGTACCACTGAGGTCAATTTGTTGGGTCAATTGCATTGGGGATTTGAGTATCGCTGTAGCGAAATAGTATCCTTAAGTATGGAAACACAGGCAATGTTGCTCTTGGGAACAAATTCAGCGTTTCGCTTGCGTCCGCCAACAGTAATTACCGCTCATTTTAAATTATAATTGAAACATCCCATTAGGGATATTTTATCACCCATTTACAATTGGTAAAAGCTCCGATTACCCCATAGCCATTGGGCACATTTCCGGTCAAAGGGCCTGGTAGCTGAGTGATTGATTTTTGGGACCAAATATGTGCTGCTCTGGAATTGTAATAATCATAAAGTGGCTTACT
>DDYM01000043.1:4703-9281 GCA_002347985.1 Bacteroidetes bacterium UBA2234 | reverse complement strand
TTGTAAAAATGAAATGTGGCCAAAACGCCGTTAAATGTCTCATCGCTAAATAGAATTTCTTGTTCTGTATAGTTGTTATAATTGTTTCTTAGGAAAGGCAAATCATTTCCATCAATCTTCATGGTTTCCCAATATTGGAGACTATCCGTAATATTATTGTTCTTGTCTAAAGTGTATTTACGAATAAGTCGTTTTGCATAAATGCGGTAATAATTTTGGTCAACTGCACTGTCCTGAAATTGAATTTTGAATCCTTGGGTAATTCCAATTCCTGCAACTGGCTCTGTGAGAGAATCTGTTTTTATAAATGAAATGTTGGAGGGCACTATTTCTGTCAAATCGAAGGAGTCTGTTGGTGAGGTGTAATGGACCCATACTGTATCACGGGCTTTAACCTTTACCATTTGATTTGAGTAAATACCAAGGCTATTGTTGTTCAGTTGAAATGGCGGACTAGCATTGATTTGTATTTTTATTTTGGCATTGGATTCCGGTTCAAAGGGATTTAGGATTCCTACCACCTTACTGCAGTCGGCTACAATATTTGAATCGGGTTGTAGAAACATGTGAATCACAGAACCATTTGCGATTTCGGCGGATTTTGGGAGGGGTATCTCACGACTGCAACTCATCAAACCACAAAACACAGCAAGACACATATAGAGTGCGTTGCGTACCTTAGGTAAGAAATGGTTCGTATGAGTTGACTGGTTCAAAATGAAATTTGATAATTTAGGTGGGGAATTATTGGCAATAAACTCAATTGAAATAAACTTCTATTTCCTTGGGGGTTGTATGCCACGGTGATAAAAAACGGATTTTGGCGGTTGTAGCAATTGTAGATTCCAAACGACCAAGTCTGAGAAAAGGATTTACTTTTTATCAGATATTGGGCGGAGAGGTCCAAGCGGTGATTTGCTCTCGCTCTTGCATTGTTTCGATCCCCGTATATGTAAATTTCTGCATAGGGATCTGTGGCAGTTGGTGAAGGATATATGCCCTTTGGCAAGGTGTAAGCAAACCCTGAATTATAGGTCCATGTTCCGCTCAGTGTGAATTTTTTTGAAAATTGATAAATCCCAACGAGGTTGATATTGTGTCTTCTATCGTAACGCGACGGGAAGATTTTCCCCTGATTAATTTGATCGAATTGTCGTGTATTATACATCAACGTATAGGTAGCCCACCCAGTGAGTTTTCCAGTTGTTTTTTCGATCAGCAGTTCCATTCCTTTGGCTTGGCCTTGACCTTGCGTTACCATTTGTTCCCAATTGACGGCGGATGTGGTGTAAACAGCATTTTCCTTGTATTCTAGCAGATGATAGAATTTCTTGTAAAAAATCTCAGAGCTGATTTGATATTTTTTTGACGCATGAGTAAATCCAATGGCGGATTGGCGTGCTTTGGATGGTTCTAGGCCGGCAACTGAGGGTACCCACAAATCACTCGGGAGACCCATAGCTAGGTTATTTAACTGATGGAAGAACTGTATGTTTTGAGAAGCTGAGGCTTTAACCCAAGTCCGAGGATTGATCTTATATCTGTAATTGAATCTTGGCTCTGGACGGATATAAAACTGTTTCTCTCCGAGTCCAAAATATGTCACTCTAATACCCAAATCAAAATAGCCAATGGTTGGGTGGTGGTATTCTATTTGACCATGACTGTAAATTTCTGGAGTTATTACCTTTTTATCGTTGTATTGGTATGTTCTTTTAATGCTATCAATTTGAGTGTACAGGGTTCTATCTCCGGGAGTAAAAGTATGTTGGGTATAGCCGCTGCCTAGTCTGATGCCCAGTAGTTTGTTCAATTGGACATCCACTTTTGCACTCACATCAATGTCTCTGAGTCCGTTGGTGAGGTTATAGGAAGTGTAATCATTCACTTTTTTGATGGTGTCACTTCGATAATTCACCTTTAATGAAAAATCGTTGTGTTGATTAAAATCGTATCGACTAATATGCGTTTTCGCCGTAAATCTGGTTTTTTTGTTGGGCATATACTGCCAGCGCAAACTCGCAATTTGATTCCCCCATCCGTTGCTTTGTTCGCGTTTTTGTGAATAGTCTTTTTCCAAATTTACTACGCGATGTTTTTCGATAAAAGAGGCTTTGTCGCCCCCGGAATAGTAGGTGAATGAAAGATTGCTTTTTTCGCTGAATCGATGATTCAATTTCGCATTGATATCGTAAAAATTATACAGGTTGATGTTGTTGCTGTCTTTAAAAATTGCCTGAACGATGGGCTGAGTGAGATAATCAAAATTGGATCTCCGAACGGCCAAAGAAACGGTTGTCCGATTCTTCCAAAGTGGACCTTGGAATAACATTTTATTTGTTAAAAGTCCAACGGATATATTGCCTTGCCATTCATTTTCATTGCCATCGATGCTTTGGACGGTAATGACGCTACTTAAACGACCGCCATATTCGGCATTGAAACTTCCGCGATTCATCTGTGCACTTTTTACGATATCGCTGTTGAAGGTGCTGAACATTCCATAGAGGTGGTATGCATTGAATACGGGAACCTCGTCAAGCATAACCAAGTTTTGATCAGCGGCACCTCCTCGCACATACATTCCTAGCATTCCTTCAGAGCCAGTGACAACGCCTGGATTGAGACTCAACGATCGCAATACATCGGCTTCACCCAAAAGGGAAGGCATCTTGTTTAATTTGGCCGCAGAAATATAAAATTGATCCGACATCCCCATTTTAACTCCCGGTTTAGTGAGATCGTTTTTTGCTGTTATCAGGGTTGTTTCAATTCTTTCGGTTTGCGGAATCAGTTGGATATTCAGGAAATAATCCCGCTCCATTTTTAGGGTGTCGAAATGGGCCTGAAACCCGGGATAAGTCACAATGAGAAATAATGAATCAAAATTCTGTTTGATGGATGAAATGCTGTTTCCATTGGGAATACCGGAAATGGAAAATTTAAAAACGCCGAACTCGTCGGACTGCTGAAATAGATTGAGTTGTGGCAGAAATACGGATGCTTTTACCAATCTTTCCCCGCTCCCAGCTTGGGTAATTCTGCCTGCGATTACATTGTTTTTGCGGGTATGGATTGAGTCCGCATGGCTGTGGGTCCATTTGGTAATCACCAAGATGTTTCCTGGGTTTACGGTATAGTCAAGTCCTTGTTGATGAAGAATATCTCGAATTACTTTTTTTGCTTGGGTATTGGTTATGTGGATGTTGAACGAATTTCTTTTTGGAAGAATATTGGTTTGATACGCGAATCGAATTTGTGTTTGTTGGGTGATTTGATTGAGTACAACTAAGAAGTCTGTTCCATCATAATTGATGGTAATTCGTTTTGAGAGCGACTCGTTTTGCGCAAGTAGTTTTATCGGCGATGAAGCCAATAGAAAAAAGCACCATATTGCGAGTCTACGAATCAAGCGTCGTTAGTTTTGATCGGCGTATTTGAAGACTCTTTGTAACAATTCACTTGTTCGGTTTAAAGGGTCTTTTCGGATCGCATTTTCTTGTATTTCAATTTCTTGAAATAGGGCGAACATGGCTTTTTCTGTGACGTAGGATTCTAAATTGGGATTTACATCGGCGGTTAAACCCAGCAATTTTTTGTTTTTGTTAACGGTGTTAACGATGGGTGTCCAATGGTTATAGATGGCTACGGATTCTAGCGCAGATTTAATTTCTGGTTGGAAGGCTTGGGTGAGTTGAGAGGTGGTTGTTGATTTGAGGTATTGTGTTGCCGCACCTTGTCCGCCGGTAAGAATTTTCATCGCATCGGTAAAACTCATGTTGGAAATTGCGTTGCTAAAAATGGGGAGGGCTTGGTTCATTGCTTTCTCAGCGCCTGAATTCATGGCTTCGATGGTTTTGTCGAGTTCTTTGCCAATGGCAGCATTGAGGAGTGCATTGCTTCTAATTTTTTGCTCGAGGTTGCGAATTTCTTCGGGCAGGAGAATTTTATAAACGGCATTTTGAGCAAATCCACCGGGTTTCATGAGCCCTTCGGTTCCGGTAGTAACACCTTTTTTTAAAGCTTCTTTTAATCCTCGGCCGGCTTCGTCTTGGGAGAGGGGTTTGGATTCTGCCAATTTCGCGTTGATGTCCGCCACATTTGTTGGCAGAGAGACTGGGGGCAAAGCGATATTGCAGCCTGAAACCAGGGCGATTAGGAAGGTGGAAGCAACGATTTTAAATGCTTGCATTCTTCAAAGATAACGCGAAGGTTGATTATCTTTTTCAGTTTTCAGACAAGCATTTTCAGAATTAAATGATGAATTGTGCGATGGGGTTTACATCTTTGTAATATGGAAAGAATTTATCGGTGTGGGTTGTTGTTTTTGATGGTGGCTTTGTTTTCTTGTGGATCGGGAGAAGCGCAGAAATCAATATCCTTGGAGCCACAGGAGTTTGAGAAGCAGTTGGCTTTGGATGTGGAAGGCGTTTTGTTGGATGTGAGGACATCTGGCGAGTTTGGGGAGCGACATTTGAAGGGGGCGGTGAATATTGACGTGAGAGAATCGGATTTTAATAGTAGGGTTGCAAAGATGGATAAGTCGGGGTCGGTTTATGTGTATTGTTTGAGCGGCGG
>DDYM01000043.1:0-4682 GCA_002347985.1 Bacteroidetes bacterium UBA2234 | reverse complement strand
CCGCCGCTCAAACCCTGACCGACATGGGCTTTACAAAGGTCTATGAGATGAATGGGGGTATTAGTCGTTGGATTGCCGAAAACCATCCCGTGGAGGTTGGAAATTTCAACCCAAATCAGGGGATGTCGTTCACAGAGTTGCAATCGTTGATCCAAGCGGCGAAGGATTCTGTTGTTTTGGTGGATTTTAATGCCGCTTGGTGTGCCCCTTGTAAAAAAATGAAGGCGTTTATGCCAAATCTTATTCAAGATTGCAACGGAAAATTGAAGGTGATCTATGTTGATTACGACCACAATCCGCAGTTGGTTTCAGCAATGAAAGTAGCCTCTGTGCCGGCCTTGATGCTATTTAGCAACGGCAATGAAACCAAACGATTCTCGGGCTTTGTGCCCCAGGCAGATTTGAAATCGTCCATTTTGCCATTATTGAAGCCCTAAATTTGGCTGCAAAACGCCATCTTTGAAACTTAGAATAAAATAACATTGTATGTACGAATTTCACGGGAATAAGCAGCGCTACTTCGACATGACACATCAAGTGACGGTGGGTCATATCATTCCATTTTTACAGAGCATTTGGACGTTCCCATCAGACATGACTGTTTTGGAAATTGGTTGTGGCGAAGCAGGTGTCCTGAAAGCTTTCACCGATTTGGGTTACCGTTGTACGGGAATTGAGTTGGAGGAAAACCGACTAGAATTTGCTAGGGAATTCATGAAGGCGGAACTGGATAAAGGGGTGGTTCAATTTCTCAATAAGGACATCTATGATGTAATTCCTGAAACGGATTTGGGTACCCGATTTGATTTGATCATCCTCAAGGACGTGATTGAACATATTCCTGACCAGGCGCGATTTATGCCTCAACTAGAACGTTTTTTGAAACCCGGAGGGAAAGTGTTTTTTGCTTTTCCACCTTGGCAAATGCCCTATGGCGGTCACCAACAAGTTCTGCCACAAAAGTGGGCTTCTAAATTGCCTTACTATCACTTGCTACCGGGCAAACTGTATCCATTGATGCTGAAACTGTTGGGTGTTAAGCCAAACGGCATCAAAACCATGGAGGAAATTAGAAGTACGGGTATTTCAATTGAGCGTTTTTTAAAAATTTGTAAAGCGTGTAGATTGTCTGTTTGTGGCAATAAATTCTACTTATTCAATCCAATATATCAATACAAGTTTGGCATCAAACCTAGAACGCAAAGCCCCATATTTGCTAGTATTCCGTGGTTGAGAAATTATATCACGATGGGGGTTTATTACTTGGTTGAAAAATCAAATTAATCTTTAAAATCAAGCCGTTTTTGAATTTTCGACATCGTCTTGATGTCTAACAATAGGAAAACCAATGTTTAGGGCTTAAATTTGCTATTAAACTGCATTCATGAAACGCTTTAAAACAACTTTGGTCGTCTTGATTGCTTTGGGGTCTTTTGCAGCTGCATCAGCCCAAGCAAAGAAAAGATTTAAAGGAAAACCCATTGAAGCGGGTATCACCTTTGGTGGCTCTAACTATATGGGCGATTTGTCTAGAGGTGTTGCAACAAACGAAACGCATATGATGGGCGGATTGATTTGTAGGTTCAATTACAATGATTTTATCACACTTCGCGGCAATGCGGTATTTGGTCAGATCAGTGGAAATGATCAAAACTACAAAAACGATGTGGCCTTTCAACATTTGGACCAGGCAGGCAACCCAATGGATATTACTAGGGGTCAACGCAATTTGAATTTTAAAAGTAACATTGTTGAATTCTCAGCCATTGGCGAATGGAATATTCTCGGTTTTGAAGAAACCACGAGAGCAACTCCGTACACTCCATTTTTGTTTGCGGGGATTGGAGTATTTAAATTCAACCCACTCACGCAGTTTCATTACATGCCCAACCTGATTGATGCACAAGGTCAGGCAGTACACAACGTTCAATTGGCCCAGTACGACGGTCAGTGGATTGAGTTACAAACGTTAGGTACTGAGGGTCAGGGAACAACCAAATACAACGACCGTAAGCGATATAATTTAACTCAGGTTTCTATCCCATTGGGAGTAGGTTTCAAGCAGCAAGTGGATGATTATTGGGCTTGGGGCATTGAATTTGGCGCTCGCAAAACGTTTACGGATTATTTGGATGATGTGAGTTTGGATTATGTAGACGACCAAATTGTGGGCGGTGCCAACGGGTACTTGTCTGCCGCATTGAAAGATAGAAGTTCAGAGCAAATTGATCCATCAACGGGTCTACCATATGAGAGATTTTACATGGGTAACCCAAGGGGTTCTACGAAGGGTTCTGATTGGTATATGTTCTTGAATGTCACCATTACCCGCAAAATTATTGGTGGCAAAACTGTTTGTTTCTCCTTTTAACCTTGAAAAAACTCGTAGGGGTATTTCTTTCCATTGCGATGGCTTTTTTGCCGTCACGAATCAGTGCTCAGAAGTATTTTTCTGGACATAACGAATGGGGATTTGCTACCGGCGTGAGCAATTACTATGGTGATTTCAGTAGTGGTTTAAACACGAAGCATTTCAAGCCTTCTGGTGCAATTTATCAAAAGTATAATTTCAGCAGTTATTTTGCCTTGCGGAATCAGATTTCCTATCTGGAAATTGAGGGTACATCGGCCGATATTAAAGGGTTGGCGTTTCAGAATTTGAATTTTCAAACCAAAATTTACGAAGCGAGTAGCATGGTGGAATTTAATTTTCATCCCTTCGGCATGAATATCAACGATGGGGTAGCTACGCCTTATTTTTTACTGGGACTTTCGGGGTTTTGGTTTGATCCATATCGTTTGGATAAAGACGAAGTCAATTTGAGGAATTTGCGCACCGAGCAACAAAAACGTTCGTATAGTCAACTACAACCCAGTGTACCGATTGGATTTGGAGTAAAATCCAGAGCCAGCAATCGCAAGAATTCTGGGGGGTGGATAATTGGAGCCGAAGTAATTTTTAGAAAAACGTTTACAGATTATTTGGATGATACCCGAAAATCATACGGCGATTTTAAAACCATTTCGGAACAACAAGGTGTTGGAGCCGCCGAATATGCTCAGCCGCAGGTATTAACGGGCGGAGCGAAATTGGCCCAAGGAACAATGCGGGGCGATACGCATTTGAAGGATTGGTATTATTTTATGGGTTTAACCTTCGCGTATAGGTTTACTCCACAAGTTTGTAGGTAAATTTGCAGTTCAGTGAGTGATCTTTTAACCCAATATCAAATTAACCCTAGTCGTGTCCCGAAGCATGTTGCTATCATTATGGATGGTAACGGTAGATGGGCTAAGCAAAAAGGGCATATGCGCATATTTGGCCACAGACAAGGGGTTAAAGCGGTTCGTGCTGCCATTGAATCAGCCGCCGAAATGGGTGTAAAGTACCTTACGCTTTACGCATTTTCAACTGAAAATTGGACAAGGCCGGAACAGGAAGTAAATGCTCTCATGGAGTTGTTGGTAGATACAATTGAGTCAGAATTGCCAACACTTATGAAGAATAACATCAAACTTGCAACGATTGGTGATCTGGCAAAATTGCCAAAAAAATGCCAAGCGCAGTTGGATAAGACAAAAGGTAAAACAGCAGAAAACGATAGCCTAACCTTAGTTTTGGCTTTGAGTTATAGCGGACGTTGGGATATTATCGAAGCCATCAAACGCATAGGAATTGATGTAAAAGAAGGCAAATTGGCGCCGGAGGAAATTAACGATGGAATATTGGATCAAGCATTAAATACTTCGTGCTTTCCCAATCCTGATTTGTTGATTCGAACGAGCGGAGAACAAAGAATTAGTAATTTCTTATTGTGGGAAATCGCCTATAGTGAACTTTACTTTACGCCAGTTTTGTGGCCAGACTTCACAAAAGACGACTTTTATAAGGCAATCGTCGATTATCAAGCCCGAGAACGTCGTTTTGGGAAAACTAGTGAGCAAATTGCGTAAGAATTGAAAAAAGGAATTATCATAGCATTGGCCTGTTGGCTTGCAAATGGCTTATTAGGTCAGACAGCGG
Organism: Bacteroidetes bacterium UBA2234; assembly: GCA_002347985.1. Taxonomy (GTDB): domain Bacteria; phylum Bacteroidota; class Bacteroidia; order NS11-12g; family UBA955; genus UBA955. The sequence continues at coordinate 658 of DDYM01000043.1, read as the reverse complement.
ATAGTTTTTACCGCAATGCTCCTATGATCAATTATGATTTTATTGAGCCCGCAACGTATAAAATTAGAAATATTGTTGCCTACGAGGTTAATAATAAACCATTCTCAAGATCAAATACCATCTTTGCAACAGGACTTTCTGTAGGTCAAGAAATTCGAATTCCCGGTCCGGAAATCAGAAATGCAATCCAAAAAATATGGGAACTTGAATATTTTAGTGATGTTCAAGTCTTTTTTCAAACAGCAGACGATGGATCCGTAGTGGTTCAATTTCGGGTAGAAGAACAACCGCGATTGGCCGGTCACAGATTTAATAATTTGAGCAATGCCAACGCCAAGACATTAAAAGATGAATTGGGGTTGAAATTCGGAATGTATATCACACCTGATCTAATCAATCAGAGCAAAGCAAAGATCATCAACTACTACAAAGAGAAAGGCTTCTATAATGCCAAAGTAGAAGTATTGAGAAGGCAGGGTTTTAAAAAGGGGCCGAACGATAGCATCATCGTGTTGCCTGGATATGAGAATTTTGACTTTGACGTGAAACCGGGTCTAAAGGTCAAAGTGGAACGGATTGAATTCGCGGGTAATGAGAAAATGACCCCAGATGATTTGATTTATCAATTAAAAGACCTCAAACCTCGATATCACAAGTT
>DDYM01000001.1:5975-10850 GCA_002347985.1 Bacteroidetes bacterium UBA2234 | reverse complement strand
CTCCGTCAGCAGGGGCAGCAGCATCGCCTTCAGTACCTGGCTTCGCCTTTACCGGACGGGCAGGTCTTGCTGGACGCTCTTTCTTTGGTGCCTTCTTGGGAATCAAGATGTATTCCGCATCAGTTAAGTAAGATTCTGCTTTGAATACCTTGAAGAAACTCTTACCCAAAGTTGGCTGATCTACCTTGTCTGTAATTTGGAAAGTTACGTTGTTGATGACAAAACCGTTGATCTCCAATTTGTTGATCATGAACTTGTTGCTCGGCAATTTGGTTTTGCCCACCTTCAATTTTTCACCTTCCAAGAAATCTTTCTTGCTGATCAATTTCTCTCTGTACCACTGCGCTGCAACTTCCAAAGGAATGGCAGTGAATTTTCCGTTAAAGTCGAACGCAAACGCTGTTGGATCCTTATCCAATACCATGGCGGTGATGGTTGGCTTGCCAGCGTTGTTGCCCAATTTGGCACGAACAGCATAAGAAATATCCAAACCAGATCCGGCAGCAGGGGCGTCAGCGGCTTTCTTCGCTTTCTCAGCACTGTCCTTCTCTTGCTTGCCAATGTTGGTATTGTTGATGTCCACGTCCTGATTTACAATCGCACGTGAAATCTGTCCTTCAAATCCAAAACGAACGGTAGTTCTACGGTTTTGTTGGTGCTGGAATTCATCACAAGCCACAAATGGTTTGTCGTTCACAAACTTGATTTCAGATGGTTTGTAACGCTCATAGTAACTTTTTACTACGTTGCCCGCTGCATCTTTCTCAATGACCATCTTCTTGGTTTTTCCTTCGATGAAAGGTGTAAGACCTGCTACTTCGCCGCCTTCACACTTACAGTCGTTGATCAACTGCGTTTCACCATAACCGCGAGCCACAATACGCGCAGAATCAATTTTCCATGTTTTCATCAAATAGGTACGAGCGCTGTCTGCACGACGCTGTGCCAATTTTACGTTGTAATCGTAGCTAGAACGACAGTCTGTATGTGAACCCAATTCCGCAATCAACTTAGGGTAGCGCATCAAAACTGTTTGTGCGAACGTATCCAAAACTCTCGCAGCATCGCTACGAATGAAGGCTTTGTCCAAATCGTAGAAGATCGGAAGGGTAATTACCTTTTCCAATGGGTTTTCCAAACAGAAATCTTGAACCAACTCGGTGGTCAATCGAATTCCATAAGTGGTTTTCTGCGCTGGCTCCGCTTCAAAGTAGTACTTCTCAGGGTATTTGGCAAAAATTTCGTAGTTGGTCTTTTCGCGCAATTTCGCAGTGTAAACCCCTTGGTCGTCGGCCTTCAAAACCATTTTGCTTGTATCGCGATCGTTGGTCAAGATAACCGTAGCACCCGCCAATGGCTTCTTGGTGTTACAATCAGTGATAGTACCGCGGATGGTAATGATAATAGGGGTGATATCGAATGAATAAATATCGTCGTTGTTTTTCTTGTCGCCACGGTTACTACTAAAGAAACCCTTGTTGGCATTGCCCTCCATGAAAGTGATTCCGAAATCATCACCGCCTGAGTTGATAGGCTCGCGCAAGTTTTCACGCTCTCTCCAAACACCAATTTCATCGGTGGGTTCGGCGTTGTTGATATCCAAACCACCCAAAGTTGGCCAGCCGTCAGACGACCAATACAATTTGTTGTCGTGCTGATTGAAGTAAGGGTAGTATTCGTTTCCGCGGGTGTTGATGTCTGGACCCAAGTTGATCGGATTTCCCCATGACTTAGAACGCTTGCTGTAAGTAACTGCCCAAATATCAAATCCGCCCAAACCACCTTCGCGGTTGGATGAGAAATACAATGTTTTTCCGTCAGGGCTCAATGCAGGGTGGCCGTAGGTGTGGGCGGTGTCTTCCTTGCAGAATTCCAATGCCTCACCCATAATCCATTCTGGACCCACTTTTTTGAGTTCGTAAATGGCGCATTTTTCTGATTTGCCTTTTTCACGGTGTCCGCACTGCGTAACATACATCGTGCTGAAGCGACTATCAAATGTCATTGGACCATCGTTTGCCTTGGTGCTGATTTTGTCCGTTTTATCTTTGTACTGAGGCGCGCCCCACTTTTCTTTTCCTTTTTTACCGGTTTTCTCGATGCTCCAAATGTCTGTCCACGTTTCCATGGTTCCTTCGTAAAGTCTTTTGCTGTTTCCCCCTTCACGATCCGATACGAAAAACAAAACATCATCTTTCTTGCCTGCAATCATCGGTGCCCAGTCGTTGGCTTTTGAGTTGGCGGGCTTGAACTTTTCGACTTCAAATTGCGAACTGTCTTCGGTCCACTGCAATGCCAATTCACAACCTTGCTTGCGCACGTCTGCCAAGGTATCACCGGGAACTTCAGCCAAGTACACATCATACGCATCCAATGCTTCGCGGTATTTCTCCACTTTTTTCAGGAGGTTGGCACGCATCAACAGGGCTTTGGTATTTTTTGGGTCGGTTTTTAGGACTTTCTCATACAAACGAAGCGCCTTGTCGTATTCATCCGACAAGCGGTAGGCTTCTGCGGCGAAGAAAATCGCTTCCGCCTTCAGTTTTTTGTCCTTGGTAGATTTTGAAAACTCTTCAAAAATGATGGCCGATTGGCGGTAATAGCCTTGTTTGAACAATTTGTCGGCTTCTTCGAATTTGGGTTTACAACCAGTGGCATAAAATGCAATGGCAATCAAAACGAGGGTAAAGAGGGAGCTATATTTTGTACGCATTCGGAATCTATCGATGTTCATGAGTGAGTTTTCGGGGAAACAGATTTTGTTTAAGATGCTAAATAATGAATTTAAAGGCAAACATCAAAGGAAATGCATAAAAATAACGCCGATTTGATGCAGAGCCGACCTTACTGCACGATCAACATCAATCGCTTTTGTTCCTCTGCGGTATAGGTTCTACCAAGGAATGGCGTAACAGGCAAGTTCTGTATTTCTTTGATAATGAGTGCTTTGTATTGTGATTGTTGTTTGAAATATTGTAACAATTCGATGGCAGGGGAGGCCAAACGACCGTTAAAGCCAAGAATTGCATCGAAAAGATTTTGTGTAAGTTCTGGCGTCAAAACATTGAGGCGTTTGAGTGCGGCCATGGCGTTGGTTCGCGTTCTAAATTCATAGTAGGGTCCTGTCATGGAAATCAAACTGTTTAAGAAAATCTGTGGCTCATTTTCGGTTCTTTTTCCATGAAGCGAAACTTCTTGTTTTTTCTGCTGTTCAAGTGCGTCTGTATAAGCCAACTCAAAATATTTTACTTTCAAATTGTGGAGATAACCGTTTTCATCTTTGATCGCTTCCAAAATGTCGCGGTGACTGATAAATGAGGGTTGAGATTGTGTGGATGCCACAATTTCCGTTCCCGGGGCAGACGTCTGCACGTATGAATTCTGTGGCAAATTCCAGAGGCGATTCACCACCAATTCGATGTTGGTATAACTGGAATCCTTTAATCCTTGCAAGAAAAATTCTCTATAATTGGTCTGCAACGGAAGACGTTCAAACACAATTCTCCGCACGGAAGAATGTACGCTGTTGGCGAATTTTTGGATTTGGTACTCATTACTCATTAATGTGCTAGATGCAAGTCCGTCTTGGATTGATTTTGCAGTGGATGTTGCATCGAATACTCCCGGCAAACTCAGCCATTGCGAGGCGATTTCCACCTGCATTTCACGGAAATATTCGCGATTCCAAGCTTCCTCCAAGATGAGTTTGTAATCCTTGATATCATTGTTTCCGCGCAATGCAACCAACGCATCGTATCTATCCAACATGCTGCTGCCATGCTGCATTTGCCAAAGCCATTCGGTATGGGATTTTTGCATTTCAAGTGATTTCAGTACGTTACTTCCCGCGTCAAAAACCACCGTTACCGGAATCATGGGAGTATTGAAACGAAAAGTTTGATTCGCTTTGTCCGCCATTACCGTACGCTTCTCGCTGCTGCCGTCAGCATAGAGAAATTCAAGGGTTATGGGCATTTTAAAGAGTCCAACAACCACATCTTGGACCTGTTTTTGAGCGACTTCCACCGCGACCGTTACAGGTGTTTTGCTCAGTGGGTCTGCCGTATAAGACCAGTTGACCCCATAGATGGGCTCACCCCCGCGATGAATCCATTGGTCAAAAAACCAATCCATGTTCATTCCCGTGGCATCGATGATGGCCTTTTGCAAGTCCCATGTTTCAACCGTTTGAAATCCATGTCGTTGCAAATACAAATTGATGCTTTTGCGATAGTTTTCTTCGCCCAAAACATGCTGCAACATATATAATACGCTGGCCCCTTTGGGATAATGCCTGGAAGAACCCGCTGCGCTATGTCGAACAGGCAAAGAATTGGCCTTTCCCGCAGCAATTGCACCCCGCATCTGATCCCGAAAATACCAAGACCTTTCGTCGTTGCCATAAATGCTCCCCAAAAACAAACCAGGATAAAACGTGGCGAAACTCTCTTGCAACCATTGCTCTCCGTCGTGACGACCAGTGATGAAGTCGCCAAACCACTGATGTGTGGCTTCGTGTGCGTTAACAGTAATGTAGTTGCGTTCTTGAAAACTGCGGTTATCGACCCAGAAAAAGTCGCCAAACGTAGTGGCCGACGTATTTTCCATCGCACCAAACATAAAATCCTGAATCATCACCTGAGAATAGGTGCCCCAAGGATATTTGATGCCGGTTTCGTTGGACAGAAAATCAATAATTTGCTCGCTGTAACGCGCGGTGGGCTCAATTCTTTCGGGGTGCTCCTTGTAATGCCAAAATTGCATGGGCGTGCCGGCGGGACTCACGGATTTTTTCACACCATAATCTCCGATGGCCAGCATCAAAAGGTATCCCGCGTGGGGGTTGTTGATTTTATAATGCCAAGTGATTGTGTT
>DDYM01000001.1:2456-5912 GCA_002347985.1 Bacteroidetes bacterium UBA2234 | reverse complement strand
GCGCCGTTCGATAAAACTTGGTACTTTTCGTCGAAGGTGATCACGGTTTCGGTAACAAATTTGTCGCTGCGATCATCAATCATCGGAATCCAATAGCGGTTGTCAACACCCTGACCCTGGGTCCAAATCTGACGGTGGGTCATTTCATCTGGACTGCTGATTTCACCGAGGTTCCATCCGATAAAATAGATTCCTTTGCTTGGCTTAGCGATATACTCAAAAGTGATTTTGTGTTGCATGGAAGCGCCATGATTTTGCACATGCATGGGCTGAAAGGGCTCCATTTTTAAGCTGGGGTAAACAATTACGCCCGTGGGAACAATTTTAAAAGGCAATTCCTTGCCGTCCATCGATGCAGTTAAGATGTTAATTCCCGGTGCATCAAAGAAAATGGTGTCGATCATGCTCTGCAAAGGCTCAAACGTATGCGTAACCTTTCCGTATACCGTTTTCTTCGGCGCGTCAAACGAAACTTCCACCTTCATATTTAGGACATCTATGTTTCGATTGCGTTCATGTCCGCCCGGATCCACATGATACGCCTGGGTTTCTGGGAATTGTGCTTTCAACTTGGATGTGCCCAAGAAAAGAAATGCAACTAGAATTATGTATTGCGATGCCGATGCGCGCATTGGTTTTTGAATGAATTTTGAAGTAGGGGCGGGGAACGTCATTTGAAGTGTTTCTGGCAATAAAGTATTGATTGATTTGACGATGGAGTTGTTCATGGCAAGGACAAGGGTGGGTGTATATGGTTTGTATTTTTGGTTGATAAATGAGAAAAAAATGTTCGGCGAATATAGTACCGACGGCCCACGAGAAAAATTGATTGGCATTTTTTGCAAATCTTACTTGCCTATTGGCAAAAAACGCCTTATTTTTGCAGTCCTTTTAAGAATCAGAGAAGCGAAAGCGATTTTCGAATCACTTCAATTCAAAGAAGAAAATAGGAAACGGATTGGTAGTTCAGCTGGTTAGAATGCCGCCCTGTCACGGCGGAGGTCGCGGGTTCGAGTCCCGTCCAGTCCGCAAAATTAAAACCCTCTTGTTGAAAACGAGAGGGTTTTTTGTTTTCAGGACAATATTCAGGACAACATTTTCTTCTGACCCTTCATGTTAATGCAAATTCTGCATCGGAGAGAACCATTTTGGTGAGGTCAACTGTTGGGATAATGAATGTACCGAAAGTGGTGCCTTCGGTTTTGCTTGATAATACCCCGCGGGCAGTACCGGTGGTAATTGTGGCGATATGGAGCAGAAATGGCTTGGGTATCGTGATGCTGGAGTTGGTTCGCGGAAATTGTTCCCAAGAAGCAGGTTCAATTTGAAAGTGACAACTGCATGCGATTTTAATAAATACCTTCTGACTTTGATGAAATTCAAACGACATAAAAGTGCCGATGCGCTGTTGTTGCAGATCCAATTTGAACTCGATTTTGGATAGCAACTCTACACCCGCTGTTGGGCTGAAGTGCTCTGCAATGATAGCAAATTGATCTGTTTTAATTTGTTGGATGTAAAACAGGACGTTGGTTATTTCGTGTTTCATGATGCCGTTTCAAATTCGATAAAATGGGCTGTATTCTCAACTATCATGGACTGGGAAAACCCTTGTTTTGGATTCAAATATGTGCCAATGACAATGTCTGAAATTGTAAAATGATACTCCTCATTAAGTGGTTTCATGGATATTGACTGTAGTCCTTGATTCTCGTAAAAACTCGCGAGTATAGGAATGTTCAGGATGTTCTGAAGTTTGATTTGGGTTTCGATCGTCAAGTTTTCGTTGCCGCTGACAATTTTGCTAATTTGCTGTGGCGAAACTTGCATAAGTTCAGCCAAGGTGCGTTGCTTCATTCCCAAATCATCCAATTTCATTAGCACTTTGAGCGCAATTTTCCTTGACTCTCTCAGCATTTCACGATGCTTGATGCGCTCTTTGTTCATGGCGATGGCATCGGACTGATAAATTTCGCTGCTGTCTAATACTTTATTTCCAGTTTTCATAATTCTGCGATTAATTCAAAAAATGCGTCCTTGTTGTAAGTGTCATTGATGTCTAAATATTGACGGGCTTTGGATAATTTGCTCAGTTCATTTGCAGTATGAGGATGATGTTCCATTCTTTGCGACATCTTGATGGCGCCGCCGGTGATGATGAACAATTCATCGATCAATTTTACAGCGTATAGCCTCAATCTGTTGTGGTTGATTTTTCCCTTTCGAAGCGATATATTTTTGTTGGTTTCGGTAATATCTAAAGGAACGAATAAGCGTTTAAATTGGCAATCTGATTCTGCGATTTCATCGATGAATTCTTCAATTTTTTCAAGGTTGTCGTAAATCTCATCAACGAATGAATTGATATCGACAATTTTATTTTCTTTAGCGAAATTGTACAAATACTCGGTGTTGCTCCACTGGTTTAGATTCCTATCATATTCATTTTCATCATATTCGTCGTAATGAAAGGAGTATAATTGGTTTTCAAAGATACATGCGAATTTCATAAAATCAACCTATGGGTTTATTTTTAGTTGTGAAGTTTGATTGACGTAATGCGATCATGCCAATTTACGGCTCGTAAAAATTACTTTGTTATATAGGCGGTCTGATTTGCAATTTTTGCAAAAATTTTGGTCGATTTTCGGGTTTTTGATAAAGTGAAAACCCCAATTATGATCCGCGACGCATGGATTCCTCGAGCTCCTGGGATCGTTGCTTTAGTTCGTGAATGCGCTTCTCTAAAAATTGGATGTATAAATCCTTGTCCGATAATTGTAATGAATCACTCGACTGAATGGGAATTGTGGTTTTTTCAATGGTTGGACACAGTATGAGTGTGTTTTGATTCCCCATCTCGATAATCTCCGTACTCGTGTAGTTTAAAATTTGACCGATCTGCTCCAATCGCAAAATTGTAAGGGCAACTTCGCCTCGTTCAATTTTGGCATATCCGCTTAAACTCATATTGAGTTTGTCCGCCATTTCCTCGCGTGAAATATTTTTATCCTCTCGGATCCGCTTAATCATCTTTAAGGTGGCCTTCATTAAATTACATATTTACCATTTAAATCCGACGATGTGGAACCTCTGATAGTGCTAATTTGGTAAATAAACGGATAATTTTCTGTGCGTCATTTGATGTACTTTTTGTACCACGATGTAATCGTAAAATAATAGTTATCAATTATTTGAATCCGTTCAAATTTTTTTGTACTGCTGAAAACGGCGGAAGTAGTGTCCTTGATTAGGACAAGGTGCTACTTTTGAAACAATGAGAAATTTGAATTGGGGTGATTTTGATGTCTTTTCTTCAACTCAATCAAAAGAAGCCGAGATTCCTCCCTCGGCCTTGGATCTATTTGTGATCCTCGATGTCCCCGAACCCATCAACTGGAATTCGATTTCCTCCACGCTGCAAAGCAGTTTATCCAACCCACAATCCATTTCTTC
>DDYM01000001.1:1655-2406 GCA_002347985.1 Bacteroidetes bacterium UBA2234 | reverse complement strand
TTTTCAATCCAGTGCAATTTCTAACGCCCATTTCCATAACCGACTTCGCGCAACATGGAAATCAAGAAACCCAATTGCTGGAACCCAAATTCAACGGGGATTTGTCCAAACTACAAAATTTAAGCAACCTCAAAGGGGGAAACCTATTCATTGCTGCCCAAGGCAACTGGAACTTTGACGCGGTAAGAAAATTGCCCTGGAAATTGCATAACCAAGGGATCAGTCCGCTATTCTTTAATGCCAACAGAAATCTCTTTTGGCAATCAGATAAAAAGTCGTACCAACGTTTCTACGAAAAAGGGGTCGTCCTGCCCATAGACCTTATCTCTATCATCAAATGGAGATCCGAAGAAAAACCCGCCTGGATCTCCTGGCTCCAAGGAAGCAATCCGCTTTCCAAACAAGCCAAAGCCGCATTGAAATTGTACGAAATTCAAGTGGGAGCCCCCTGCTATCTGCTGCTGAGCGAATTGTTGCTCCTATCCAAATAGTGAAAAAGAGGTTTTTAAAGTATCAATAAATCTGTGAGAAAGTTATTCGACAAACAACTTTGGTTATTAATTAGCATTATAGTGCTTTCGTCCCTGTTTTCCTTGGAGTTTCGGGACTACCGACGAACCAAAAAATTGATGGATGAAATCACTGCCAAAATTCACGCCATGCCCAACAAACAAGGGGAAATTGGGGAAGTGAAAAACACCCTGGCTATCGTGAGAACCCTGTCTATGCCGCGTACCCGGTTTTTTCATGG
>DDYM01000001.1:0-1634 GCA_002347985.1 Bacteroidetes bacterium UBA2234 | reverse complement strand
GTGGATCTCAACCGATTCAATTCCAATCAGCCCGAAAGATGGATGCTCATTGACCCCCTCTTCAATTGGGTTTTCCTCGATTCCCACAAACACGAGCTGCCCGCCCAGAAAGTAAAAAAAATGTGGCCCCAACTCATTCAACAATTGCCGGCGGAATACGATAAAAAATATAACTATCAGGAGGGTTACCGCTATACCAACTGGGACAAATTTGGTGCAATTACCCGCACTGCCTACAAAGTGGGTAAGGTCATGGACCTGCCTATGGATACATTCTCATTTCGAGGCGTTTTTATCCGCCAACACTATTGGAAATTGGTGATCTATTTTCTCGGACTCTGCCTAACCGTGTTTTTTGCGCTGAGAACCTGGATCAAAAAATAAATACCCCGTTTTTTTGGTGAATGATTTCTTTTGTTCATGTAAAATGTCACATCTTTGACATTTAAATATGTCAGATTCAAATAGTTCCAGCAGTGCTAGTGCCCTAACCTCCAGCAGGTCCAGCCGGAAATCCTCCAGCAGCCGATCTAGCAGCTCCTCGAGTTCCAATAACCCTGGCAGCAGCAGAACCAAAATCCGAAACCGAATCAAAACCCTGAAAAGATTGGTTTTTTTGGGTGGCTATGCCCTGATTATGCTTATGTCGGTGTCCCGCATGATGGACGAGCAGCTGATGCGTTCTTTTTGGATGGACCTCGCCGCCTTCGGTTTGCTTTGGATCTATTACGCACTCAGCAGTCAAAAAATCATTACCCTGTTTCGCGTGTCCAAAAGCTGGTTCTATTCCCATGCCCTGGTGGTCCTGACCCATTTGGCCGTGGCTCTGTTTCTTGGCGATGAAGATGTGAATGCAGGCATCTCTCAGCCGATTCACCAGCCCGATCAAACGCAGCCCGTGGTGCAGCCTTATCAGGTGGGCGAGGAGTGAGGAGTGACGTCAGAAATTTCAGCACCCCAACCAAGCCAAAGACTTAAGAAGTTTTTGATTTTAATCTGAAGGCAATCAACCCGATACACAACCCCGACACCAAAAAGGCGAGGATGGATTGTACCCTGTAGGCGTCGATGATCCACATTCGCAAACTCAAGGCATCGGCGCGGTCCTTGCCCATTACGAAGGTCAAGATTTTGTAGACGGACCGACTTACCACGCCGTATTTGTCCCAGTTGGTGTGGCGCCAGCCCTGCTGATAGTTGTAGCTGGGATTGTAGTTGGATGGCGTATGCTTGGCGTAATAAGTGGCCCAGTTCAACCGAACGTTGTGCAGTGAACTCAAACGATTCTGTGAATCACGAAAGGTGTGCTTAAACAGGGGATCCACCAGAATCCAATGACCGGAGCTTTTGAGTGGTATGACCAAAGTAATATGTCCGCCCCAGCGATCGTTCACACGCTGCTGAACCACCCGTGGCGAATAACCCAACTTCTGAAATACCCGCGCCGCAAACAAACTGTAATAGCCGCAAGCGCCCGTGCCGATGTAAAAACTCTGCAGCGAACTCCTGAAATTGGTGGCCTTGAAAGAATGGTAGGTGGCGCCGCCAAGGATTTCGGAGCGACGTACCTGCAAGTAATGACACAGTGCGATGGTGGAATCAATTTGATCCTCTTCGGACAGTCCCTGGGTTCT
>DDYM01000021.1 GCA_002347985.1 Bacteroidetes bacterium UBA2234 | reverse complement strand
GAATAAAGTCCGCTTTTAAAAAATACAGTCACGTAAATGATTGAACCCATCATGGCAACGGGCCAATTCCAAATGCTATTTTTGGCAGCAAGTACAACGCACCAAAACGACAAAACAGCAGCAATCAATTCCTCGGGTTGCATTTCTTTGAGGCCCTTCCATAAAGCAGTCGCGAATTCAGAATTGAAAAAAATCCCAAAAACAGATGTGTGATGGAAAGATATGAGCAGTGAATGGGCCAAGGAGAAAACAAATGTGAAATTGATTCTTTCAAAAATACAATACTCCCACCCGATTCAACAATGCAATTGAAAAGCCAACCCGATTCAACTAACTTTGTTATCAAATAACAACTAAAAATAAGACCATGTTCGAATTACCAGCTTTGCCCTACGCTCACAATGCATTAGAGCCACACATTGATGAAAAAACCATGGAAATTCACCACGGAAAACACCATCAAGCCTATGTAAACAACTTGAATAATGCCGTAAAAGGAAATCCAGCTGAAGGTGTTTCATTGAATGATTTGATTCACAACATCTCCAAGTACAGCCCGGCCATTCGCAATAACGGTGGCGGACATTGGAATCATAGCTTCTTTTGGGGTATTATGGGACCCAACGCAGGAGGTCAGCCCACAGGTGCTTTGATGGATGCAATTGTTGCGAGTTTCGGTTCATTCGATGCGATGAAGGAACAGTTCAACAGCGCGGCAACCACTCGTTTTGGAAGCGGTTGGGCTTGGTTGATTGTACACGATCACAAATTGGCTATTACCTCTACTCCAAACCAGGACAATCCATTGATGGACATTGCTGAAGTAAAAGGCACACCTATTTTGGGATTGGATGTTTGGGAACATGCTTACTATTTGCATTACCAAAACCGCAGACCGGATTATATCGGCGCTTTTTGGAATGTAGTGAATTGGTCGGCTGTAAATGCCCACTTTGAAGCAGCAACCAAATAACTGGTCGTTTGCTGGAGCTGGTTGTTGAGATCACGCTGCCATTAAACAAAAAGGCCCCCGAGCAGTTGCTCGGGGGCCTTTTTGTTTGTAATAAAGTTATTACTTCTTCGCAGCATCTGCAGCAGCCTGCATCAATGCACGAGTTGTCTTAATTGACAAAATTGCGTTCGCTGGTGAATCCAACAATTCAAATCCAGATACTTCAACGTGTCCAACTTTGGCAGATTGACCAATTTCCAAAGTATCAATGCTAACATCGATGAAATCAGGCAAGTTTTGAATCAATCCACGCACGCGCAAACGGTTCAACTTCTTAACCAATTTACCACCGGCACGAACACCAGGTGAATTACCTACCACGCGAACTGGAATTTCCATAATAACTGGTTTTGCAGCATCAACAGCAACAAAATCGCAGTGAATGATCATGTCAGACACAGGGTGGAATTGAATATCTTGCAAGATGGCATCGTAATTCTTGCCACCCAACTCAATTTTTACTTTGTATACGTTTGGTGTGTATACCAAATTTTTGAAATCAGCATGGTAAACAGCAAAATTCAAATTGCCATCAGCCAAACCATACATGTTACAAGGTACTTTGCCTTCGGCACGCAACGCTTTTGCTGTACGAGTACCTACTTCGTCGCGCAATTCGCCTTTTAGAAAAATGGTTTTCATATTATACTATTCTTAATTTTTAACTTATTTTAATTCAATCTTGGTTTGATGTGCAAACACCTGTTTAAACAAAGAGCTGATACTTCCATGCTCATGCACATTTCTAATCGCTCTGGCAAACAAAGGAGCCACAGAAACCACTTTGATTTTATCGGAATGATGTTTCAAAGGAATTGTATCTGTAACTACCAACTCCGTCAACACAGAATTTTCGATGTTCTCATAAGCCTTGCCGCTTAATACGGGGTGACAGCATAAAGCACGAACCGATTTGGCCCCTTTATCCATCAACATCGCTGACGATTTACATAAGGTTCCGCCCGTATCTATGATATCATCAATCAAAACGACATCCTTGCCCTCTACATCCCCAATCACAGTCATATTGGCAATTTCATTGGCTTTTCTGCGCTCTTTGTCGCAAATCACCATGTTCAAATTCAAAATTTTGGCAACTTCCCTAATTCTATTTGATGCTCCCACATCGGGTGCTGCAATCACAATATTCTCATCAGCCAACGTCTTGATGTAAGGCGCGAAAATGATTGAACTTTCCAAATGATCCACCGGAACATTGAAAAACCCTTGAATTTGGGGTGCATGCAACTCCATCGTCATCACACGATTTGCACCTGCTGTTTGGAGTAAATCTGCCACCAACTTTGATGCAATCGAAACCCTTGGTTTATCTTTTCTGTCCTGACGGGCAAATCCGTAGTAAGGAATCACAACGGTGATGTAATTGGCACTGGCGCGTTTGGCAGCGTCAATCGACATCAACAATTCCATCAAGTTGTCTGAGTTTGGATAAGTACTCTGTACGATGAAAACATCGCAACCGCGAACACTTTCGTTAAAAACGGGCTGAAACTCCCCATCGCTGAAACGAGAAACGGTCATGTCGCCAGGTGTAGTTCCATAGAACTCACAAATGTCCTGCGTGAGGGCGGCAGATGCACTGCCTGCGAAAATCTTTACGGGGTGTATTAAGGATGTCATAACTCTCGATTTTACTGTCTCTCTGGCTGCGATTAAACGCACCGGATATCATCAAACCTACAATTTGTTGCCCTACTAGGACTCGAACCTAGACATACGGTACCAAAAACCGCTGTCCTGCCAATTAGACGATAGGGCAATTTTTTTGGACTGCAAATATAAAACAAATATTTGTCCAATCACAGCCCTTGGAAAAATTATTGAACCAAAAGTACTTCTGTTAGTCTTTTTTCTCCTTGCGACATCTGTACGTAGTAATTTCCTTTGCGCAATCCTCGTACGTCGAAATTCACTGTGTATGTACCGTGACCATGCCAGCCCTCTTTCAAAATAGCAACTTGCTGACCCATCGCATCAAACACCGTAATTTTAACGTTGCCTGCTTCTGTAAAATACTCAATATCTGTATTTTCCGTAGCTGGATTTGGGTAGATTTTATTCAAAGAAATCCTACTTACAAGGTCAACATAGTCCTCAACAGAAGCGCTGTTGTTTTTGAAAATGGGTAACGTATCGAACGATTTATTTCCCATGGCCGACTTCACATCTGCATCGCTCAACTCAAACCAATCTTTCAAAACAGAGGCATAAATTTGTCTAAAATCGTATTGCATTGGAACGTTATCATTCACTGTTACAGTAGAAGGAATTGTAGGATTTGAACCAATTACCCCTCCTTGAACGGCATTGCCGAACACAAACATCGGCGCAGCAGCTCCATGATCTGTACCATCACTTGCATTGCTGATAACGCGTCTTCCAAACTCGCTAAAGGTCATTCCCACAACCCGATTGTCCAACCCCAACAATTTCAAATCGTCTTGAAACGCAGCAATCGCATCGCCCAGTTGCTGCATCAAATTGGCATGTGATCCTGTTGTATGATCTGTTGAATCTACTTGCTGACTGTGTGTATCGAACCCACCCAGCGAAACCATATAAACGGGGGTTTTTAGTCCGCCACTAATCAATTTGGCTACAATTTTCAATTGATCCGCCAAGGGCTGTCTCCCTGCTGTTGCTGGATATTTGGTTGATTTATTGGTGCCCTTTGCGGCCGCATTTTTTACCACTGTGGCGTATTGATTGCTTTGCTGGGCCATCAACCGCAAAAACGCCAATTCATGACCCGCCGGCGTGTCCGGTGTCTTGTCTGTTGTGCCACTGGCCAAGTTATAAAAGGAATTAGGGTCCGAAATTGCCATTCCCATACTCACTGAAGGCCCCATAAATGCAAGGGATACCATTTGACCAATTTGAATTGCCAATGGATCAGGCATGTTCGTGGTTGGATATCCCGTGGGGTAACCACTGAAACGACCGTCTAAGTATCTTCCCATCCAACCCGTTGTCCAACTTTCGCTGCTATCTGACCCACTGTTCCAGATATCGGTTGCGCGAAAATGCGAATAACTCGGATTAGGATAACCCACTGCCTGAATTGCACTTACCAATCCATTGTTATATAAATCTTGCAAACCAGTTAATTTGGTATGTAGACCAACTCCAGATTTTCCGTTCAAAGAAAGCACCTTGGTGTCGGGTACCAAAATATTGTTTCTCGCCTTGCTCAAATTGCTATATTGGTCAACTGGAATCAGTGTATTCAAACCGTCGTTTCCTCCGGACAAATTGATGATTACCAACACTTTGCCATCCGCGCTTCTTCTACCCAAAGCGTTGAATAACGGATTATCTTCATAGGCCTTAACACCCATGCCATTCAATGTGATTGGCAATATCGTACCCGCCGCTGCGGTTGCTTTTACAAATGATCTGCGTTTCATGGCTTATGACAATTGGTATTCTGAAAGATTCATGATGGCTTTGTAAAGATTACGAAGCTTGGAAGTTGCTGTATTTAATGCGGTTGTATGGTTGGGGTCCGATGCGTCCGTCGCCGCCCGATACTCATCTTTCCAGTTGTAATCCGGAATGCCACCAGGCAATAGAATATCTTTCAAACCGGTAATTTGATCGGTACTCAGCCCCAAAGGCAATAGGAAATTTGTGGCATCCGAAATCAGCGTGTCTGGTGTTCCCGGGTCTGAGAGTTGTTTGGTGAGAACCCATGGATCTACAAGCAAGGTATAGGTTCCTACTTTATAACCAACCAATAACAGAAAATCTGTGAATTGATTCCTTTTTGGCAATGTGTCGCTGTTTATCCAACTGCGATGAAACATCGGTTTTTGATACCAAGCCGGCCAGCCCGCGACGTTTGGTGGATCTCCTAGGTTTAATTGTGTGAGTTGACCAAATGCACCACCAAGTTCCCACATCTTGTAGAGGAGATAATAGTCCGTGGACGCAGGAAATGGTATTTCCATCTCCCTACAAAATCCTGCCTGCTGTGTGATCGGATCTTTGATAACACATCCGCGATTCCAAGTATCGTAGAAATGCTCACTCATCAATAAAGTTTTTAGAACCGTTTTGATGTCGTATCCACTGTCCCTGAAAACCTTCGCCAACGGAGCAATCACATTGGTCTCAACGGTATCATCAATTTCGTAGTAGACAAAGAACTCGTACAATTTCCGACATAGATAAAGGGCTACCTCATCCACATTAAACATCATTGTTAGCATGTCGTCCAGCTCCGTATTACCAGCCGAAATGCCTGATTGACCTTTAACGACAGTATTACCGTAAAACGCACTAAACTTTTTATCGGTTGTATCGTGGTTTGTATTTAAAAAAGTGGTTGAAAATGGGTTTGTTAATGGGTTTATACTCCAACCGGTAAGCACTCTAGCCGCTGCTTTCACGTCGTCTTCCGTGTATTTGCTGTTTGGACCCTTTCCCATTGTGAAAAGTTCCTGCAATTCCCGTCCATAATTCTCATCAGGGGCCTTTTTGGTATTCAAACGACCATTGAGATAAAACAGCATCGCGGGGTCGATTGTAATTGCTCGGGTTAGATCTTTCATGTTACCCAAAGCGTGTGTGTACAGAACTTTCGTGTACGTATAACAAGCACGAGCATCGGGGATTTCCAAAAACTGTAAAGCGAAATGATTGTGCCAAAACAAAACCATTTTTGCTTGGATATCCGGTGTTTGATTTACCATTAAACCCCAAAACCAATTCTTCACACTTCCTTTGCGATATACTTCCACCGCAGGATCCAGGGGTGCATTGACCCATGTTGAACCGTAGGCCACATTGGGGTCGGTGACCAAATTGCCATAATTATTAATGGGTGGATTCGGTAGCGATGCGGGTACAGTTAAAATTGCATCAACCGCTTGTTGTAGCGTCTTTCCGCGCAACTTTTTAAAATCGCCATATTTCACACCAAACATGCTCCGGCGCATCAAATGCAATAATTCTGCATCGCCAAAAGTTCCGGTGTAGGCCTTGATTCCAGTATTGGTTCTACGCGTTAAACCTGAACTAGCCGCTTTGTATTGGGTGTTGGTTGCAGAAGTACTGCCTAAACCCACTTTTTCCTCATCCTTCGATGCAAGAAATTGGGGCTTCAACGATTCAAAAAACTGTTTGCGATCCATAATGAGAATTCTAAATTAGGTGTTAGACCGAATAATACAATAAATCGTTTACTCAAAGTTCTACAATTAATCGAACTTTCTTTGAAAATCAGAACTTTAAGCGGACTTGACCGTGATGGAAACGCAACATTGTGCCATTTTCCATGGATACCACAATTCTACCTTCTTCGTCTACTTCGTGGAAGATCCCCCGAATTTGTTCACCGCCGATTTCATTTATTTCGACAAACTCATGTTTTTCCGTTTTTTCGTTCGATTGAATATCTAACAGCACCTCCTCACCCATATTCCATAGCGCTTGGCGATAATCCAATTTCAAATCCCTCATGTTTTTCCAAATATCATCGATTGAAAGAAGGATGGCATCCATGACATCTGCAACTTCTAATAATTCCCCCTTAAGTTTTCTGAGCGACGTTGCCTTGGGTTCGCTTTCCCAATTCTCCTGATTCACATTGATTCCAATCCCAAGTAGAAGAAATTTCTGATTCATCACTTGGGTCATTTCCATCAACAATCCGCCCAACTTGTGGGACTTTGTTACTATGTCATTGGGCCATTTTAGGAAAAGGGGTTCATCAACAAAATTTTGAATTGGCTTTAACGTGCACACGCTCAATGCCTTGTTCAGAAGAACCACATCAATATTTTTCCACCCATCTAAGGGCAAAGCAATGGTAATGGTGACGTTTTTTCCAACTTCCGTAGTCCACTTTTTACCTTGCTGACCTTTGCCATTTCGCTGATCATCCGAAAATATAGCTATGGGAAGCGAACGATTTCCCAGCCCCATTACACCTTGCTCTATCAATTGTACGATGGCACTTTGGGTTGATTCACAACGGGAAATGTAAAAAAGATGAATGTTCCCAACGGGCCGAATGAACTGAAAGTCTAACAAAATGGCGTTCTTTGTAGCAAAGTAAGCGATTAGATGGCAAAAAAGATTCAAACATCAGAAGTAGAAGCGTTAGTGGCCGTGATGGTTCATGGTATGCAAGAGAAAAAAGCGTTCAAAATCGTTTCGATTGATTTGCGCAAAACATCGAGCGCATTTGCCGATTTCTTTGTAATCTGTCATGGTGGATCTGCACGTCAAGTAGATGCGATAGCAGACAGTGTGGAGGAGGAAGTAAGAAAAGCATTGCGAGAAAAACCCGCCCACCGTGAAGGAAACGACGAGTCCGAATGGGTGCTTTTAGATTACATCAATGTTGTGGTCCATATTTTTTCTGAGGAAAAGAGAAGTTTCTATCAACTTGAAGAATTGTGGGGCGATGGTGTAATCACCAAACACGAATCCGCATAATTTTTTTGGGAACTGCATTGTTTTACAAATAATTTTGTATCTTTGCAGCCCCTTAGATGGCCCGTTCGTCTATCGGTTAGGACGCCAGGTTTTCATCCTGGAAAGAGGGGTTCGACTCCCCTACGGGCTACGAAAATAAATCGCGGGATGGAGCAGTGGTAGCTCGTCGGGCTCATAACCCGAAGGTCACAGGTTCGAGTCCTGTTCCCGCTACTAAGAAAAAAAGCCGAGCAAATGCTCGGCTTTTTTTGTTTTAAGGTTTTTTATATCAATCAATATCGTATTCCAAATTAACCGTGATACTCGCCGTTTTTTCTTTGCTGCGTGTATTTAATGTGCCTCCGTATGAGTATTCTTCGTCTGAGTATTGACCAGTGATTTGGAAAACACCCATTGAACTTTTGGTTAATCGACCTTTGCCAGAGCCTGCCTCGTCTAAGATTGTTTCGCAACGCTTTCTTGCATCTGTTGCCGCTGCCTTGAGCAAATCAATTTTTAATTCAGCCAATTTGGTATAATAATAAGATGGGGAATTTGAAGTAAAGGCAATTCCTTGCTCCAATAAATCCGTGATTTCACGCGATATACTCTCAACCTTGTCAACCTCCTTTGATTTGATGGTTACACTTTGAACAGCACGGTATCCAATAAAACGCTCACCACGAAAATGTCCCTCAACATCGTAAATGCTCTCCGTTTCCTTTCTCACATCTGTAGAAGAAAAAGTAATTTCAGACTCTTTAACACCCTTCGCTAACAGAAAAGCCTTGGTTCTTGCTTGGTCGTTTTTCAATGCTCGGTAGGCCTCTTTAAAGTCTGTGCTCAATCTGTGGTATTCACCGCTCCAAACAACCAAATCACTGATGAAGTCTTTCTCCGCCTTGCCGGTAACCTCAATGGATTTTTTGTTTTCGAAATTGCGCTTGCTTTTCACCCATGAATTACCCAACACCAAGGACGTTATCACAACCCCAACGGCAACAGTAATACTTCCTAAGTGTTTGAAAACCGATGATTTAAATGTTTCTGACATAATTTTAATGATATAACGAAACTAAGAATTTTCTATTTTACAATCGATTAATTTTTCAAATTATCATCGAAAAAATCGATGGCTAGCAAACCTTGCTCACCCCAAAATTCATAATTGTGTACTGCATTTTTTACTACTACCAATTTCATCGGTTTCAAATTTGTAGAGTTCTTAGACGCATGCCTTACCATTTCGTGGGCTTCGTAGAGATGCTGCGATTGTTGCATCGGCACCACTTGATCAACCTCCCCATGCGCGATATAACAAGGAATTTGTAACTCGTTTATCCGCAATTCAATATTATTCCTACCCCGCCATCGCCAAGGAACAACATCATATTTTCCCAAGCAATTGATCATTAAATTGTCGTTTTTCATCAATAACGGATTGTAATCGCCACTCAAGCCTGCACAACCCTTAAAGGCCTCAGGATGCTCCAATGCCAACAATAGAGCCCCTCGGGCGCCTGTTGACAAGCCCATCACAAAAGATGGAATTGGCAATCGCATCGATTTATATATCACCCTACCGTTCGACGTGGTAGTTGGATCTTCTGGCTGGCCCTTTTGGGTGAAGTAACCCCTCTTTTGCAGTGGCTTCAATACCGAATCCCATAGCCATGTCCTGGTAGGATGCAATCGATAATCAGCACGCATTTGTGGATACAAACTATCCATGTAAACGCTCTTGCCCATCTCAACCAACATCACATCGTAACCTCGACGAGACGCTTCATCGCATACCTGGGTTCGAGTGCACCATTGTGTGTCAGAAAGATTCCAGCCCGGCAATAACAAAAGCATTTTTCTGGGGTTCTCCGAACTGGCGTTTTTAGAAACCTTGATTTCAACACGAATTAACTTTCCATTGCAAGGAACTGAATACACGGTATCCCTCACAAAACACGACATTGAAATAAAATCTGGGCTTGCAAACTGAGTCCGAGTTTTGGTATCCAAATGCTGTGGGACGTTAACACCCACATTGTCTCTAGAAAAAACCGTAAACGCCAAAATCGTAGCTAACGCGATACCCATGCCAACGATAATTCGCAAACGACCTAGAAAAGAAACGCCCCCTCCAACCACAGCAACGCGTTTCCGTAAAAAGTTTCCAAATCGTTGATATTTAACCATCCAAGCCATTGGCATGCTTTAAAAATTACTCAGATTCGTAACCAAACTGATCCAACATTTTCTTGTTGTTACGCCAGTCTTCTCGCACTTTTACGAACAATTCCATATACACCTGCTTTTGGAAAAACAACTCGAGTTCTTTTCTCGATTCGATGCCCAATTTCTTAATGCTCTGACCCTTTTTCCCAATGATGATGGGCTTCTGAGAGTCCCGCTCAACAATAATTTCACAACTTAAACGGATAATTTTTGGCTCCTCCTTAAACAACAAAGTCACAATCTCTACCGAATATGGAACCTCTTCATCGTAAAGCTTCAAGACATTGTTCCGAATAATCTCGTTGACAAAAAATCTTTCTGTTTTATCGGTTAATTGATCTTCGGGATAATAGGCAGGATGCTCAGGCAAAAAATCCACCAAGTAACGTTCAAGAACATCAATCTGAAATTTTTCCTGGGCCGAAATCGCCAAGTAAACATCGCCAATAAACGTCTTTTTCAACCAAACCAACTTCTCCTCCAACTTCTGCTGATGCACCTTGTCGATCTTGTTCAAAACAACAATTTTCTTTGCTTTTGACCGCTCAAACTTCTCTTGAATCTCCTCAGAAAAATCCTTTCCGTTGATGTCGATCAACAAAACCAAAACATCGCTATCGTCCACACTCTCCTTCACAAACTTCATCATCCGCTCGTGCATTCCGTAGCTGGTCTGACGTAAAATGCCGGGGGTATCAGAAAAAACGATTTGGTGGCCGGGGCCATTTTTAATGCCAAAAATCCTATGTCTGGTTGTCTGTGCCTTCGAATTTACGATGGCTAACTTCTCACCTAGCAAGGCGTTATAAAGGGTACTTTTTCCGGCATTTGGCATGCCGATAATACTCACAAATCCTGATTTAAATGCTGCTTCACTCACTACTTCAAACCTACTGCGAATTTCTTAACTTTGTTTATGTCGTTTTTGATGCCTCTTCATCCCCGATACAAGCCACATCATATCGCAGACATTTTTCATTCTGCTCGAAGGCTCGCATCAATTTTCCTACTTACCCTAACAATAGGCGTGAGTGGTTGGGCACATAGTAAAACATCATCGCCCATCGATTCAACCAAAATAGGATTTGGTATGGCCAAATTCAGCATGTATTTTAAGAAGAATTGGGACTTTAGAAGTGCACGATACACCCATCGATTCAAGCATCAAACCAAAAATACTACAAACACAATCCTTCCGGAGGAGGCCAGAGAGTATCAACTAGTATTTGAAGACAATTTCGACAGTTTAAATACGGAAATATGGTCGAAAGGACAGCCTTGGGGACGTTTTCACCCAGACAACGCGCATCAATTTTACGGTGACCCCCAGGTATTTGTTGCCGACGGTAAATTACACCTGCTCAATGAGCCGAGGCCGTATCCCATCATCATTGAGAATCAGCCCAAAGGCGATGCAGAGAGGATGTTTCGTGCGATGAAGGAAACGAATCTGATTCAAAAGGATATGATTCAAATACAGCGTGTGAATGCAGCAGGAAATGTTGTGAAATCTGTGGGCGATCATGAGGTGAACGATAGTTCAGTATCTACAGCCCAAGTACAACTGAATTTGGATGGATCCGAATCAGACACGGGCAAATTGGCCGTTATGATTCCCTACAGCGTAGGCGTGGTGAATACCTTCCACAGCAAAAATTTCACTTACGGATATTTTGCCATTCGCAGCAAAAACCCCTCTGGTCCTGCAACTTGGCCAGCATGGTGGCTCACCGGGAAAAACAATTGGCCCCCCGAAATCGATATTTTTGAGATGTATGGAAAGTCTACTGGAGACGCTGTGAACACCCAAACGATGACAGTTCACACGGGAAAAGTGGAAACCCATACAAAACAGATGATGATGAAAAAACTCCGGGTTTCTGAGGATACCGATTCGGCTTTTCATATTTACGCTTGTTTGTGGACCCCCAAAAAAATCGACTTCTATACCGATGGGATCAAAGTAAAATCCATCCGATTTAATCGCTGGATGGCCCAATTTTATCAAGAGCCTATGTTTTTGGTATTGAACAATGCCCTTGAAAACACCTACATCCCTCAGTTGATTGAGAGTGGCAACAAAACCTCTGATTTCCAAGTGGACTGGGTTCAGGTATATCAAATTCCGCGATAACAGAATTTTCTTCTTTCAATTTCTATCACTTTCCCTAAGCAACACAGGGGTTTCATCAACTTTTAACACTGTACTTACACCGATTCAATTGCATCGCATACCTTTGCATTCATGAAAGGGATAATACTCGCCGGCGGTTCTGGCACCCGATTGCATCCATTGACATTGGCCATGAGCAAACAACTCATGCCCGTTTATGATAAACCCATGATTTATTATCCGTTATCAGTTTTAATGATGGCGGGGATCAACGAAATATTAATCATTAGCACACCCCACGATTTACCCCATTTCCAAAAGTTATTGGGCGATGGCGCGAACTTGGGTTGCAGATTTGAATACTGTGTTCAACCCTCTCCGGATGGATTGGCACAAGCCTTCATTTTGGGCAAAGATTTCATTGGGGATGACTCTGTAGCTTTGATTTTGGGCGATAACATTTTCTTCGGTTCCAAATTCCAAGACACCTTGAAGAGCAGTATCGACCCCAATGGCGGGATAGTTTTTGCTTACCACGTAAGCGACCCAGAGCGATATGGCGTAGTAGAGTTCGATGACAACCTCAATGCCATTAGCATCGAAGAAAAACCTTTGGAACCGAAGAGCAATTACGCGGTACCTGGCTT
>DDYM01000014.1:22916-25809 GCA_002347985.1 Bacteroidetes bacterium UBA2234 | reverse complement strand
AATTGGTGGATGCAGGGTTTTCCGCAGGCGACATTCAAGGCTTCGTTCTGAAAGCCCTAAGCAGCGGAACCGCCAACTTCTTCAAAATCCAAATGCAACAAACGTCGCTTTCCAAATTGGATGCGAACACACCCATCGTAGGTGGATTTACAGAAACGTATAAGAATTCGATGAGCTTTGTTCAGGGCGACAATAAAATCGTGTTTCATACCCCATTTGCATGGGATGGAAAGAGCAACGTGCTGATTGAATTTTCGTTCACCAATTCATCGCCGTCTACCGGAATCGTATTTGAAGGGTTTTCCGATACCGCCACATGTATGCTGTCGGCCAATAACAATTATGCTGTAGATTTTTCATCAAATGGACATATAGTCATCGATGCATCTGCACTGTCAACCATAAAAAATGAGATCTCCATTGCGTTTTGGGCTTTGGGCGATTCTACCTCTCTGCCTACCAATACTTCGGTGATATATGGCTGGGCCTCAGATCCCAATCAACGTCAGCTCAACATCCATTTTCCTTGGTCTGATGCCAACATTTACTTCGACTGCGGATTTGCTGCAGGAGGTTTTGATCGAATCAACAAAGCTGCTGCGGCCCCTGAATACAAAGGCCAATGGAATCATTGGGTATTCACAAAAAACGCCACAACAGGCAATATGTCGGTCTACCTAAACGGCACCCTCTGGATGTCGGGTAGCAGCAAAACAAAGGCTTTATCCATCATGAATATGATTTTGGGTAAAGACCAGAATTTGCAAAACAATTACAAAGGGAAAATCAACGAATTGAGCATTTGGGACAAAGCACTGACAGCAACGGAAGTGAAGGATTGGATGAATCGTTCCATAGACAATACGCATCCTCAGTATGCGAGTTTGGTGGCTTATTACCCCATGAACGAAGGAAAGAGCAACGGGATTTTGGACGCAGCCAAAGGCAAGGTATCGAACGGAAAAAACATGCGTTGGACTTACGACAGGGGCGACCAATTGAGTCGGATGTTCCAAAGCTATGTGGTGAAGCCCAATATTACCTTCCTTTCGGGAACCTACAACAAAACGGTGAGTACGCTAACCCAGCGCGATTCTATCGTGAGAAACCCCAACGGCATTGATCGATACAGGGTGGTTGACAATTCCAATTCGAAAATCGTAACGCATGATTTGTTGAAAATCGATTCGTCGTTTTCTCTGTTTGAAGCCCGCAAATCTTGGGTTTACAATGGCGATAATGGCGCTTTGAAGGATTCAATCGTCAATAAGTCAATGGGTTCCATTAATATCACCAACTTGGATTATTCCCTGCGATTCCCTTGGTACAATGAATTGGTATCGTTTGTTACCCCTTACGGAATCAATTTGGATTTGGGGATGACCGGCAAGAATTGGTATTTCGACATGACGGATTTTGCGCCGCTGTTGAAGGACAAAAAGCGAATTGTGGTGTCGATGGGCGGACAAAATCAGGAGAATATGGAAATGGAGTTTTTGTTTGTGGTAGGTACTCCGGTTAGGCCTGTTTTGGATTGCAATCAGTTGTGGCAGGGTGGTGCGCGATTGGGTGGCCCAGGCATCAATAGCATATTGAACAATTCTGTGTTTGCTCCGATGAATGTGCCTTTGTTGTCCACTGCGAAATCGTTTAAAATGCGTTCAACCATTACGGGACATGGATCAGACGGGGAATTTGAACAAAATGGCGGTCCAATTACACACACGTTGAATGTGGCTGGAAATGCGATGAGTTGGAGTTCTGTGGTGGATTGTTCCGTGAACCCGATGATTGCCCAGGGCGGTACTTGGTTGATTCCACGTCAGGGCTGGTGTCCGGGTTTGCGTTCGAAACTCATCGAACACGAAATCACTCAGTGGGTGACCCCCGGAAAAACCGAAACCATCGATTATGAAATTTCACAACCCACAAAATCGGGGGATTATCGGTATATCGTGGCTCATCAATTGATTAGTTACGGCGATTTGAGTTTTAAGAACGATGCAAAAATTGTTCAAGTGGTAAAGCCAACCAAAGATTATGAGTATTCCAAAACCAATCCCATTTGTTCTCAACCCGTGATTTTGGTGCAGAATACGGGCAAAACGGAAATCAAAACCTTGCAGTTTACCTATTGGGCGAACAACGCAACCGAGAAGCAGGTTTGGCATTGGGCCGGAAAATTGGCGTCGTTGGATACACTGAGTATCACACTGCCTACTTGGAGCTTGTGGGACATTGGTATGTTGCCATCGAACAATGTGTTTCACTGCGAAATTACAGAGGTGAACGGCCAGGTGGACGAATACCCTCAAAACAGTAAAACTGCTTCCCCTGTTACGATTCCTGATGTTTTGCCTGCGAATTTCAAGATTGAATTTAGAACCAACAACAATCCTACGGAAAATGCAATTACACTGTTGGATGTGGATGGAAAGGTTGTGCTGCACGACACATTTACGGTGGCCAACAAAACCACCATTTATCCATTGAATTTGAACGGTTGCTATAGGCTGATTGTAAATGATTATGGCTTGGATGGTTTGTATTGGTGGGCGAATACGGCGCAGGGAACAGGGTATGCTCGTTTGAGAAATGGCAATACCAATGCGTTGATTAAGACGTTTAATGCCGATTTTGGAAGCTTCTTCGAATACAATTTCACCACAACCTATGCGTTGCAAAATACCCCATTGGACTTTAGCAATACGATCAATGTGTATCCCAATCCGGCGACCCAGAAATTCAGTTTGGAAGGCGAAGGGTTGGAAAATGCAATGATCGAGGTCTATGATGTGGTAGGTAACAAGGTTGATGCGAAACAACTCGCAATTGAGCAGGTGGTGAATTTTTACACCGAAAGTTGGAATCCAGGTGTTTACTTGGTTGAAGT
>DDYM01000014.1:20123-22909 GCA_002347985.1 Bacteroidetes bacterium UBA2234 | reverse complement strand
TTGAAATTGAAATGCTAAGAATTTTAGCTTTACTGCTTTTATGCATTTGTCATTGGGATTGCGTGGCCCAATCGAAACTGGATACGGATACCTTGAAAACGCCGCCGTTGGATACCTCAATTGTAAGATTCGATCCGGTTGATGTGTATTCAGACGGAGACCGAATGAAACCTTCCATTTGTGATTTTTCAGATTTTCGTGGGGTTTCCATTTTGAGTGGTAAAAAATACAATTTGCTCGTATTGGATCAATTGGGGGTCAATCTCGCGGAGAACAATGGCCGACAGATTTTTGCCAAAGTACCGGGCATCACAGCCATGGAAATGGATGGTTCCGGGGTGCAATTAAATATTGCCTCTAGGGGTTTGAATCCGCATCGCTCCATGGAGTTTAATGTGAATCAAAATGGGATCAACCTGAATTCTGACTTGTTCGGCTATCCAGAGGTGCATTACAATCCACCAATGGAAGCCATAGCGCGCATCGAAGTGGTGAAAGGTTCTGCAGCATTGCAATTCGGTCCTCAATATGGTGGCATGATCAATTACATCGTTAAAAGTCCGGATGTTTCAAAAGTCATTGGGGGTGAAACGAATCTCTCTGTGGGGTCGTTTGGTTTGATGAGCAGTTACACAGCTTTGGGCGGTCAAAAAGGCAAATGGCGTTATTTCGGCTTCTTCAATTACAGGGGTTCCAATGGTTGGCGACCCAATTCGCGGTACGATTATTTTGCAGGCCATGGGTCGTTGTATTACGCTGTAAACAACAAAATATCGATCGGAATTGAACTATCGAAAATGTCGTATCGAATCCAATTGCCGGGGGGATTGACAGAACTTCAGTATGCCACAAATCCTAGGCTGTCGGTCCGACAAAGAAATTACTACAGTCCAGACATCACCATTCCCGCTTTTGTCATCAAATCGGAAGTCAATGCGAAAACCTCTTTCCTGTTGAAATCGTATTTTTTGCAAGGGCAGAGGAACAGTGTGGCCTTCATCGCAAGTCCGTTGATTGCTGATTCGGTGAATACGAAGTTGGGGACGTTAAATCCCAGGCAAGTGGATCGTGATTTTTACCATACGTTCACAACCGACCTCAGACTCGTACGTCGTTACTGGTTGTTTGGACGGGAGCAGGTTTTTACGACGGGTTATAAATTTTCTCGGGCGAATACGAAGCGACAGCAATTTGGGAAGGGGACGGTCAATTCGGACTACGACATTACATTGGTAGAGCCGGGTTATGGGGTTGATTTGTTGTTTCGGACGGTGAATCACGGCGTTTTTGTGGAGAATCTGTTTCGGGTTAACTCTCGATGGTCGATTTCGCCGGGGTTGCGCTATGACAATATCAGTTCTCGGATGACTGGGGATTTGATCAAGTACAAGATGTTGGACAAGAGTTATAATCTGAGTAGGAATGTGTTGATGAAGGGGGTGGGTACTGAGTTTAAGCTGGGTCGATATGTGCAATTGTTTTCCAATTATTCAAATGCATATCATCCGGTGTTACATTCGGATTTGATACCTTCGGCTACTTTGGCTGAGGTGGATCCGCACATGAAAGATTCCAAAGGGTATAATTATGATCTGGGATTGCGGGGTAATTTCAAGGATTTCATTCGTTTTGATGTGAGTTACTTTCGATTGTTTTACGGGAATCGAATTGGGAGTTTGACCTTGTTCAAGCCGGACGGTACGCAGTATTTGTATCGAACCAATATCGGTGACGCTTTGAATACAGGGTTTGAGGCGATGCTGGATGTGTCTGTTACGAAGTTGAAGAAAGGTCTGTTGAAGAACCAATTGAACTTGTTTGGTACGTATGCCTTGAATCACGCGCGGTATTTGAAGGGCAGTGTTGTGGTGGGGAAGGACAATGTGGACATAGCAGGGAAGACCGTGGAAGACGTTCCAGAATATATTTTCAGATCTGGGGCTACGCTTCAAGTGAAAAAATGTACTTTTTCGGTGATTTACTCCAAGACGGGACAGATGTTTTCGGATGCGAGCAATACGGTATACAATGCCACGGGGGTCACGGGGTTGATTCCTTCATTTCATGTGATTGATTTGAATGTTTCGGGCAGGATTGCAAATCGTTACCTAATCAAATTGGGGGTTAACAATGTGGAGAACAACATGTACTTCAATCGCCGGGTGAACAATTATTTGGGACCGGGAATTCTTTCGGCTCCGGGCAGAAGTTTGGTATTTTCGGTTGGGATGAGATTTTAGGTGAACGGCCATTAGAAAAACTGATNNTGCACCCATGAAGCAGTGCGATGTTGATACCCATGTTTGTTATCACTGTGGCACCCAAACCCGCAGAATTGTTCAATACAACCAAAAAGAATTCTGCTGCGACGGCTGCAAATCCGTGTATCAATTGCTGTCGCAAAATGAACTCTGTCAGTATTATGAATTAAACAATTCCCCCGCCGCCAATCAAGCCCTCGGCTTTGATGCCATAAAAGGCGCCCAATCCCACAAATTTGCCTTTTTAGACAATGAGGAAATTGCCGATCAACTCTATACCTTCAAAAGCCCAACCGCCAATCACATCGTATTTTATCTGCCACAAGTTCACTGCAGTTCCTGCGTTTATTTGCTAGAAAATATTCACAAACTTCTGCAAGGGGTTGCCATGGGGGAATTGAATTTTTCCCAAAAACAACTCACCGTTTCCTTTGACCCCAACCAAACTTCAGCCCGGAAAATTGCACAGTTTTTAACTGCCATCGGATATGAGCCCTATTTTAGTTTGAGCGATCTGTCCCAGAA
>DDYM01000014.1:12414-20104 GCA_002347985.1 Bacteroidetes bacterium UBA2234 | reverse complement strand
TTCTGCTTTGGCAATATCATGTTGCTCAGCTTTCCCGAGTATTTTGAATGGGGTAGCGCGGATTTGGATGGCCTGAAACCGTATTTCTTGCTGTTGAATCTGTTGTTGATTTTGCCGGTGATGACATTTAGCGCGCGTGAGTTTTATTCCCTGGCTTGGGGCGGTTTGAAGAAAAAATATCTCACCATCGATTTGCCCATCGTTCTGGCGATGTTTATCACCTTTGGAAGAAGCTTGTATGAAGTATACCATCATTTGGGGCCCGGTTACTTCGACTCACTCAGTGGCATTGTGTTTTTTATGTTGCTTGGCAGATATCTACAAGACAAGACCTATCAACGCATCGCTTTCGACAGAGATTATACATCGTATTTCCCATTAAGTGCATCGGTTTGGAAAGAGGGGACAACCGTGAGCGTCCCCCTTTCTGAAATCCAAAAAGGCGATGAGCTGCTGATTCACAATCAAGAACTGATACCGGTGGATGCCAGGTTGGCTTATGGCGATGCGCAGATCGACTACAGTTTTGTGACCGGAGAAAGTAGGCCCGTGACCGTTTTGGCCGGGGAATGGTTGTATGCAGGGGGTAGGCAGTTGGGGGGAAGTATTCGTGTGATTGCCGAAAAATCGATGGCCCAAGGTTACCTGGTTTCATTATGGAATAAATCAACCCAAAAATCAAGTGATTCAAGGTCTGGCATCGAGAATGATTACGTGCATCGCGCCAGTCAGTGGTTTACTGCGGCTTTGTTTATGGTGGCCATTTCCACCGCTTTGTATTGGTCTTTTGCGGATCCTACCAAAGTGTGGAGTGCGCTAACGGCTGTGTTGATTGTGGCTTGTCCATGTGCTTTGCTGTTGAGCGTGACCTTTACCCATGGCCATTTGCTGACGTTGTTGGCCAAGAATGGAATGTATGTCCGGGGCGCATCGGCATTGGATCATTGGCGAAAAATTTCGGTGGCGGTGTTCGATAAAACGGGGACGCTTACGGTTTCATCGAAGCCAAACATCGACTTTGAAGGTCGTGCCTTGGATTCTCATGCTTGGGACGCCATTGGCGCCTTGGCTTTGGAGAGCGTGCATCCTTACGCCAGAAAAATAGGGGAATGGTTGAATCGTCCCAAAGTGCCAGTAACCCAGGTGGAAAATGCAATTGGAAGTGGGGTTGAGGCGCTTGTTGATGGGGTTTCGTATCGACTTGGAAACCGAAGATTTGTTGGGTTAAGCGATAGTATTTCAGTGGGCGGACAGGGTTTGGTGATGAAGATGCAAAACGACGCAGACGGGGTAGATGAATATGGGGTTGGGTCGGAAATATGGTGCGCTATCGACGATACTGTGGTGGGGCGATTTGTTTTGAAAAGTGCATATCGGGACGGGCTCAAAGGAATGTTTGCGGGTTTTGAAAAGGGCCAGGTTGCCTTGAATGTCCTGAGCGGCGATAACAGCGGCGATAGAAGTTTGCTCAAGTCGATTTTTCCGGATAACACGACATACATGTTTCAGCAAAAACCGCATCAAAAACAAACGTTTGTTAGGGATTTGAAATTGCAGGGGGAATCGGTCATGATGGTGGGCGATGGGTTGAACGATGCCGGTGCTTTGATGGAATCGGATTTTGGCATCGCGGTGTCAGACGACATGGGGTATTTTTCTCCAGGTTGCGATGCGATAATTATGGGGAGTTCCTTGGCTAAGTTGGATTCTTTGTGGCGTGTTGTTCAGCGGGGGAAACGTGTGATTTGGTGGAGCTTCTTTGTGAGCATTCTTTACAATGTAGTGGGGTTGAGTTTTGCAGTGTCTGCCAATCTGAATCCAATGATTGCTGCGATTTTGATGCCTGTTAGCTCAATCAGTATCGTGCTTTATACATGGCTGGCAACTTTGTATGGTGGATGGCGCGAAGACCTGAGAATGTAAAACATGATAAATATCACAGTTTCACTTGAGGGTTGTCATTGTCCGACCAACGCGGAATCCGTCAATTTGAATTAAGAAAATTAATCATTCGATGTCGGTCGTAATTATCCTCATGATTTGTAGCATTTGTATCGCGGGGGGCTTTTTGTTGGCGTATCTGTGGAGTGTGAAAAAAGGTCAGTTCGATGATTTGGAGGCCGATGGATTTCGCATCTTGATGGAGCACAAGCCCGCATCGAACCAGGAAAAATCAAACATTAACTTATTAAAAAATAAATAACCCTATGCAACTAGAACGTTTTTCGTACGACAACAAAATTGTAAAATGGTTTGCCACGGCAACCATCGTTTGGGGCATCGTTGGATTCTTGGCGGGTTTGCTGATTGCGTTGCAGTTGGCATTTCCGGTTTTGAATTTCGATTGGGCACCTACCACCTTTGGCCGGATGCGCCCTGTGCATACCAATGCGGTGATTTTTGCCTTTGTTGGAAATGGAATTTTTATGGGTGTGTACTATTCGCTTCAGCGATTGTGTAAGGCCCGATTGTACAGCGATTTGCTGAGTAAAATCCATTTTTGGGGATGGCAGTTGATCATTGTATTTGGTGCATTGTCTTTGTGGATGGGTTATACAACGGGCAAAGAATACGCTGAGTTGGAATGGCCTTTGGACATTGCCATTACTTTGATTTGGGTTGTGTTTGGCATCAACATGTTTGGAACGATTTTAAAACGTCGTGAAGGACATTTATATGTGGCCATATGGTTTTATATCGCAACTTGGGTGACTGTGGCGATGCTTCACATCGTAAATAGCATCGAATTGCCCATTGAATTCATGAAGAGTTACAGTTGGTATGCGGGTGTGCAAGATGCCCTGGTGCAGTGGTGGTATGGTCACAATGCGGTGGCATTCTTTTTAACGACCCCTTATTTGGGTTTGATGTATTATTTCTTGCCTAAGGCGGCGAATCGACCTGTGTATTCTTATCGACTTTCGATTATCCACTTTTGGGCCCTGATTTTTATTTATATCTGGGCGGGTCCTCACCACTTGTTGTATACAGCATTGCCTGATTGGGCGCAAAGTTTGGGTGTGGTTTTCTCGATTATGTTGATCGCACCGAGTTGGGGTGGTATGATCAATGGCCTGCTCACATTGCGTGGGGCTTGGGACAAAGTGAGAGAGGATGCTGTGTTGAAATTTATGGTGGTTGCAATTACGGCTTACGGAATGGCAACTTTTGAAGGTCCGATGTTGAGTTTGAAAAATGTAAACGCGATTTCGCATTTTACAGATTGGACCATAGCCCACGTTCACGTAGGCGCTTTGGGCTGGAACGGATTTCTCACTTTTGCGGTATTGTATTGGTTGATACCCCGCATGTGGCGTACGGAGTTGTACAGTAAGTCGATGGCCAATACCCACTTCTGGTTGGGCACACTGGGAATCGTGTTCTATGCAGTACCTATGTATTGGGCAGGATTCACCCAAGCGTTGAATTGGAAAGCGTTTACTCCCGATGGTGTGTTGCAGTATCAATTTTTGGATACAGTGAAAATGATTGCACCGATGTATATGCTGCGAAGCTTAGGTGGTTTGCTTTATTTGTCTGGTGCCATTGTGATGGTAGTGAATCTATGGAAAACCATGGCTCGCGGATCATTTGAGGCCAATGAAATGGCGGAAGCTCCGGCTTTGGTGAAAGCGGTGGCACACAAAGGAGAGCATTGGCATCGTTTCATCGAAAGACGGCCCTTGCAAATGCTGTTGTTTAGTTTGATTTTGGTTGGCGTAGGCGGTGCCATCGAATTGATACCTACTTTTTTGGTAAAAGAGAATATCCCTACAATTAGTGCGGTAAAGCCTTATACGCCCCTGGAATTGCACGGCAGAGATATCTACATTTCCGAAGGTTGCTATACCTGTCACTCCCAAATGGTTAGGCCATTTAGAGACGAAGAAGCCAGATACGGGGAATATTCCAAAGCGGGTGAATTTGTCTATGATCACCCATTTCAATGGGGTAGTAAGCGGACAGGTCCTGATTTGGCGAGGGTAGGCGGTAAGTACCCCAACTCATGGCATTTCAATCACATGTATCAACCAAGTAGTACCAGTTTTAATAGTATCATGCCGAGGTATTCATGGCTGTTGACCAGTGGAATTGATATCATGAGAACCCCCAAAATGATCAAGGCAATGCAAACCATGGGTGTGCCTTATCCGGCAGGCTATCACAATCAAGCAAATGCGGATCTTGAAAAACAGGCACTTGCGATTTCTGCAGATTTGGTAAAGGAGAAGGAAATCAAACAAATCATGGAGTTTGAAGGTGTAAAAGACCTCACCTACACCAAAATGGTTGCAATTATCGCCTATTTACAACGCATCGGTACGGACATTAAAACGGTACCCGCCTCTGCCAAACCCGTTCATTGATTTGGTTATGAAATTCATTAATTATTTAAAATCCATCGACAATGTGAGCATCTACCCGATGATTTCGTTTGCCCTTTTTGGTGGCGTCTTCATTTTCGTTCTCATATATATCTGGAAAGCAAGCAATCAATATATCGATCAAGCAAAACAAATTCCCTTAAACGATGAAAAATAGCATGTTATTATTGACAAATATGGCTGTAAGCGATGCGGCCCCATTCTCGGAAAAATTGGTTCCTTGGGTACTTACTTTCACCGCGATCTCCTTGGCTTTGGTGATTTTGGTGTTGGCGATGCTGGTTCTTCGCGTTGCGATCCAAAAAGCCAATGTAAACTTGGAAAAGCTTGTTTCTTCAAAACAATGTGATTCAGACAATTGCGGCTGCGGAGACAAGAAGGCCACCGCGGATGATGACATCCCGAACTATGTGATCCCTATTGCGAAAAAAGCACTGATTCTGGTTTTGGGATTTTTTACGGCTCTAAAAGTCTCTGCCCAAGAGGCGGCAACGGAAGCTGTACATGTGCCAGTGGATTGGACGATTTCCGGAGATCGGTTGAATTTTCTACTGCTGGCGGTGATTGGTATCGAAGTGCTGGTGATGTTCTACTTCCTTCGCTGGTTAAGGGTTTTGGTCCTTCCCGTACTCGAAAAGAAAAAAACCGTTCAATCCGTTTCTAAAACAAATCGCTGGTGGGATCGCGTCAATAAGTCGGTGTCCATCGAAAAAGAAGAAGACGTTCAACTTGATCACGATTACGACGGAATTAAAGAATTGGACAACTCCCTTCCGCCATGGTGGATCTACGGATTTTACTGCACCATTTTGTTCGCCGGTGTCTATTTGTATCGCTACCACATCTCAAAATCAGCGCCTTTGCAAGTGGAAGAGTTGGCCGTTGAAAAAGTAGAAGCCGAAAGAGCAAAAGCGGCCTATATGTCAACCCAAGCCAACAATGTAGACGAGAGTACAATTGTTTACAATCCAACGCCAGAACTGCTGTCCGAAGGCAAAGCGATATTTACCAAAAACTGTGTAAGCTGTCATGGTCCAGAGGCTCAAGGAGCATCTATCGGACCCAATCTAACCGATGAATATTGGCTGCACAAAGGAGGCATTAAGGACATTTTTAAAACCATCAAAGATGGTGTGCAAGAAAAAGGAATGATTCCCTGGGGTCAGCAACTTTCCAATGCCCAAATTGCGGCGGCAGCCACCTTTATTAAATCACTGAAAGACAGTCATCCCGCCAATCCCAAAGCGCCACAAGGTGAAAAATACGAGGAGGAAGCTTCTGTTACTAACAGCAGCGATTCAACAAAATTGGAGCCTGCGGTGATCAAGTAATATGGACAATCAAAGCGAATCGTTCAGGGATCACTCGGCAACGATTGACAGCAACGGAAAGCGCAAGTGGGTTTTTGCTTACAAGCCGAGAGGTCGGTTTTATTCGGCAAGGACCTACTTGAGCTGGGTTTATTTGCTACTTTTCTTTGGACTTCCTTTTGTGAAAGTGCATGGTGAGCCTTGGCTTCTGTTGAATGTAATTGAACGCAAGTTTGTGGTGTTTGGTTTCGTTTTTTGGAGTCAGGATTTCTATCTCTTTGGCATCACCATGATTCTTTTTGTGGTGTTTATCATCGTCTTTACTGTGGCTTTTGGACGATTGTTCTGCGGCTGGGCCTGCCCACAGACCATTTTTATGGAGATGGTTTTTCGCAAAATCGAGTATTGGATTGATGGCGATGCCCCCGCTCAACAGGCCTTAAAGCGCAAACCCTGGAATTCTGAAAAAATCCGAAAACGCATCAGCAAATGGGTTGTGTTTTATGCTGTTTCCTTTTTAATCGGAAATACATTTTTGGCCTATATCCTTGGCATCGATCGGGTACTGCAATTTATCACAGATCCCGTGGGAACTCATCTCAAAGGTTTGGCCGCGATGCTGCTGTTTTCCTTCGTTTTCTTTTTGGTTTACCTGAGATTTCGAGAGCAAGTGTGCACTGTTGTTTGTCCTTATGGTCGTTTGCAAGGCGTTTTGTTGGATCGACATTCCGTAGTGGTTGCCTACGATTATGTTCGCGGGGAGCCCAGAGAAAAGCTGCATAAGGGTGCTACGCGGAAGG
The DNA here is from genome assembly GCA_002347985.1 of Bacteroidetes bacterium UBA2234. Lineage (GTDB taxonomy): Bacteria > Bacteroidota > Bacteroidia > NS11-12g > UBA955 > UBA955. Next base: position 13,609 of record DDYM01000014.1, on the reverse strand, counting down.
GTGGGGATTGTGTGGATTGCAATTTGTGTGTTCATGTTTGTCCAACCGGCATCGACATAAGAAATGGGACACAACTGGATTGTACCAATTGTACGGCCTGTATCGATGCTTGTGATTTCATGATGGAAAAAACCGGCAAGCCACTCGGTTTGATACGATATGCGTCGGAGTCTAATATTGCCGATGCAAAGCCTTTTATTGTAACTCCCCGATTGAAAGCCTATATCGCTGTTTTGGTGCTCTTACTCGTTGGTTGGCTGTCGATCCTATTCACCCGAAGTGCAGTGGATATGGAAGTGAGGAAAGTGTCTGGGCTATTGTATCAAGAAAGAGACAATGGGGAAGTGACCAATTTGTATAATTTCATGTTCCTGAATAAAAGTCATTACGATTACTCTCATTTAAACGTTAGGGTAAACAATGCAAATGCTAGAGTGGAGTGGATTGGCGGCGATACAGCCATTCAACTGCCCAAAGAAGCCATGGTGAGGCTTACAGGTTACATCGTCATGAAAAGCAATGAAATCGAGAAGCGACAGCAAAAAATTACGGTGGCACTTTACGATGGCGATAAATTAATTCAATCCGAAAAAACCGCCTTTTTGGCACCATTATCTAAAAAATAACTATCAAATGGAAAATCAAAAATCAAAAATAGGGTTTCGTTGGAATTGGGGCGTGGGCATCGCTTTGGTCTATGTGGTTTTTGTGGTTGGAATGCTCACGATGGTTTTTATGAGTAAGAACCAGAAAATCGACCTAGTTACCGAAAACTACTACCAGCAAGAATTGCTATTTCAGGATGAAATCAATGCAAAACAGCGCGTTGCCAATGGGAATTGTTTGCCCGTAATGGCCATCACTCCCGGCGGATGTAACCTAGAAATCCCAGGTGCCAAAGGGGCGGAAATCGCGGGCGACCTGCTTGCGTACTGCCCATCGAATAAAAATGGAGATTGCATGATTTCGCTACCCAAAACAACCAAAGGCGGGTGGGAGGTGGATCTATCCAAATTGAAATCAAACAATTACTTATTTAAGATTCACTGGACCAAAGGAGGAGAAATATATTCGGCAACATTGCCTTTTAAAAAGTAGGTATGGGTCTCACTTTCATCTCAGGCATTTTATTGGGCTTTGCAGGGTCGTTGCATTGCATTGGCATGTGTGGTCCGCTGGTAGCCATGATGTCCGG
>DDYM01000014.1:0-12383 GCA_002347985.1 Bacteroidetes bacterium UBA2234 | reverse complement strand
TTGATTCTGGGTTGGATTTTGCCCATTTCTGATTTGGGTGCTACGGAGCAAATGATTAGCATTTCCTTCGGATTGCTCTTCGTTTTATTGTCGATATTGGAGTGGCGGGGGTGGTTTCATTTGAGTCTTTTCAACGGAGGAAATTCGTCGTTGATGCGTCAATTTGGCAAAGTGTATTCCCGATCTGGCCTGGGTTGGCGTTTTGTTGCTGGCGTTTTAAACGGTTTGTTGCCTTGTGGTTTGGTTTATGCGGCCTTGTTGGCATCGATGGCGCAAAAAAGTACTCTGGGCGCTCCAATATTTATGGCGGGATTTGGCTTGGCAACGATGCCGGCTTTATTGATTGTTGGGACCTTCTCGGACTATATAAAATCGCGGCTCAAACGATATCGTAAAAACTTGCTGCCCATATGGTTACTTGTGATGGGTATGGTGTTTTTGTTGAGAGGAATGAATTTGGGAATTCCTTATCTCTCGCCCAAGATGGATGCGATTCACCTCAAACATCGCAGTTGCTGTGAAAAATAGTTGGAAAAGGAATTTTCCATTTAGTGCTCAATTTTACTTAGATTTGGTTGATGAATTAATCGCCAAAGAAATGTCTTTTACTCACGAACCTGTAGATTGTGCCAATTGTAAGAAGCGTTTTACCTCCGTATTCTGTAAGGTGGAGAATGATACAATGGCGGAAATAAACGATGAGAAAATCTGTACTCCATACAAAAAAGGACAAGTGATTTTTCATGAAGACTCACGTCCGTTGGGTATTTTTTGTGTGAATCGCGGGAAAATCAAGTTGGTAAAAACGGGCGATGACGGCAAGGAACAAATTTTGCGTTTGATAAAACCCGGTGATTTGATGGGCTATCGCGCTTTGTTGAGTGGCGACAAATACAGTGCTTCAGCGGTTGTGATGGAAGAGGCTGGCATTTGTTTTATCCCCAAGGATTTATTCATGGCGGTACTTAAAAAAGACGGTCAGTTGTCGTTCGAAATTATGAAATTGTTGAGCGACGATTTAAGAAAGGCCGAGGTGAGCATTACCCATTTTGCTCAAAAACCCGTGCGCGAACGTTTGGCTGAGGCTTTGCTATTTATCAAAGAATCTTATGGGTTCAAGCCGGATGGCAAAACGATAGATTTGAAAATTTCCAGAGAGGAATTGGCCAATTTGGTTGGTACTGCCACGGAAACCACAATCCGATTGCTAAGCGATTTGAAACACGAAGGCGTAGTGAATTTAGAAGGCAAAGCCATCGAGATTATCAATTTGAAAGAATTGGTAAAAATCGCCAATATCGAGGATTGATATAGGCAAAGGGATGACGATCAATTGCTAAAAATCGACATTTTTTGTTAAGGCGAGGATAGGGTTTAGGCCTTTTTAACGAATTCGCTTTTGAGAGCCATTCCGCCGAAGCCAGGAACTTTACAATCGATATTATGATCGCCTTCAACCAAACGAATATTGGTTACTTTGGTGCCCACTTTGATGCTTTTTGAAAAGCCCTTCACTGGCAAATCTTTGATTACGGTCACAGAATCGCCATCGGCAAGCAAATTTCCGTGTGCATCTTTCACGACAAGGCCATCGGCATCGGCTGCAGATTCCGCAGGGTTCCATTCATGGTTACACTCGGGGCAAATCATCAAATCGCCAGAAGGGTATGGGTATTCGTAATTGCAGTTGGGGCAGTGGGGATCGGTTGACATAATTGTTTTGAAATGATTGTATTGGGGAATGTTTGAAGGTGTTCTTCTTGGTTGGTATGAATGGGAAAACTACTGATTTGTTTAGCTGGCGAGTTGAATGTTGATCTGAACGTCCTGTTCGATTTCTGGATGCAAACTTTTTGAAACGGGACAAGTGTGAGCCACTCTTTTTAGGCCTTCTTGCATTCTTTCGGTGGCGGTAGATGGCAAGGTGATGTTGATGATTGCACTGATTTTTCCAATTCTACGAGGGTCGGACATCATATGCTTTGTGGTTTCGGCTTCAATGTTGATGATCTCAAATTCTTTCAGCTGTGCATAGATTGCCATTGTGGTAATGATGCAAGTGGTTAAGCTTAGGGCACACAAATCTGTGGGCGAAAATGCAGAAGCCAGGCCTTGATTGTCTAGCGGTGCGTCTGTAAGAATTTCTGTTCCGCTGTGCGAATGAATGTTGCTGCAGCGCAGTTTTCCAAGATATTTTGTTGTAGCCGTTGCCATGCTGCAAAATTAAGGATTCTGTGTAATTAGAACATGACGGATGTCGTATAAATGCCAAACGCTCCGAAGGAGCGTTTGGTTGAAGAGGTCGGAAGCGGATTCGAACCGCTGTAAAGGGTTTTGCAGACCCGTGCCTAGCCGCTCGGCCATCCGACCTTTTAAGGGAGTGCAAATATAGCAAAAAAACTGATTTCTTTTGGGGCAAATCGAAAAATCCTTTGGTGATTTTTGAATCCAGTATATCAGGAAATTACCCTGCCATCCGCCATTTCGATGATACGGTCTGTGCGCTTTGCGAAATCCCCATCGTGTGTGACTACCAATAAACTCGTGCCCAATTCGCTGCTCAGTTCTTTGAAGATGTCAAATACAACCCCAGCATTTCTACTATCCAAATTACCCGTAGGTTCATCGCCCATAATGATTTTGGGTTCGTTGATCAAGGCCCTGGCAATGGCAACGCGCTGCTTTTGTCCCCCCGAAATCTGTGTCGCCTTTTTGCTCGCTTGGTCGTCAACCCCCAACAATTTCAATTTGTTCATCGCATCAAACTCCACTTCCTCGGCCGATTTTTTTGCCAACTTCAATCCCGGCATCATCACATTTTGTAGTACCGTGAATTCAGGTAGCAAATAATGAAATTGAAATACAAAGCCAATAAATTCATTTCTTACCACCGCCAATTCGTTGCCGCTCAAGCCCGTAAGCAATCGATCGCCCAAATACAATTGACCTTTGTAATTGGTATCCATCGTACTCAAAATGTACAGCAAAGTACTTTTGCCGCAACCCGACTTCCCCATGATCGATACAAACTCTCCCTTGTTCACACATATATTGATGCTCTTCAAGATCTCAACTTCTACAGGGTCAACAAACGATTTCCTCACATCTACCGTGCGCAGAATGTGATTTTCATTGGAGGAAGTGCTTTGGTTGATTGCCATGGTTGTAATTTGTTGAGTGATACTAGATTCCTACTGACCTCGAATGATATCCACCGGGTCGATTTTACTCGCTTTTTTCGCGGGCAAATAGCCTGCAAAGAAGGTGGTGATTAAAGCAAAAACAGAACCGATCAAATAAAACAAAGCATTGAAATTTACGGGGAAGGTTTTTACCGTGGGGATGGCCTCTGTTTCAAATGGAGCTTTGCTTATCGCATAACTCATCACACCGCCCAATATCAGACCCATCAATCCGCCCACAATGCCAATAAACATCGCTTGATAAATAAAAATCTTCTTTACATCAGAACCTGAAAAACCCGTGGCCTTCAATATGGCGATGTCGTTCATCTTTTCATAAATCACCATGTTTAGGATATTGTAAATCCCAAATCCAGCCACAATGAGCAAAGTGATACTCACCGCGTAAGTGATGATGTTTCTGATGCTCGTGCCCGTTTCAAATTGCGCATTCGCCGTTTTGATGTCGATTGCGTTTACGCCGTAGGTATTGGCGATTTGGTCCGACATGTATTTGGCCTTTTCGATGTCGTACAACTTTACACTGATGTCGGTGACGAAGTTATTGCCTTGTCCAGCAATGCGTTGCGCCATTTTTACATTTACGTAGCTCTGCAACTTGTCTAAATCCGCCAAACCGCTTTGGAAGAACCCTACAATTTTTAACCGAAAAGTAGAACCCGTACTGCTCAGCATTTGAACGCGATCTCCAATGTTTAAACTGAGTTTTTTTGCCACTCCGATACCCAGTATGATGCCGTTTTCGTTGTTGGCCAAATCCGCGGGTTTCGCCCCTACGATATACTGCTTGAAGTTAAATAATCTGTCCTCTTCCAACACATCGATGCCAATGGCATTTCCATTTAACAGGACCGATCCTGATTGATAAAAAATGCGTGCACTGACTTGGGGTGTGACACCTTTGATGAGGGGGTTTTTCTTCAGGACCGACATCATAGGTAGGCTATTTCGAACGCTGCTCAATTCCTGTTTGGGCTTGATCGAATGAATCATGTGCACTTGCCCTTTGTATCTTTCTGATTTCTCGATGGGTTGAACGGGGCTTGGTTTAACCTCGTTGTAAATTCTTACATGGGGTGTGCGATTTAATATCAAACCGTCCAGAAGACCATTTAAACCTGTCATGAAACTCACCAAAATGATAAAAGTACCAATGCCAAATGTCACTCCAAGACTGGCGATGGCACTCTGCTTTTTGCGTGTAAGCAAGTGGGTCTTGGCGATTTGAAACAGTACTCGGTTGCTCATGAGTTATTTGCCAGCGGGAATCAAAATCTCGGATTTTTCCGTTAAGCCGTCGAGTACCTCTACAAATTCTAAATTCTTTAATCCCGTTTTTACGGTAACCTCACCCTCTGTGGTTTTTACCTTGTTTGTTTTGTCGATGCTACCCACCGGTATCAACAGCGCTTTGGGTTTTTGCGCAATTACGATATTTACTTCGGCGCTGAGTCCAGGATACAGTGTTTCTGGCTTCTCGTTAAAAACGGCTTCTACCTGAAAAGATTGGGTTTTGGGATTCATGATGGGCGTGATCCGCGATACATGTCCTTCGAAAGATTTATCGTACGCATCCAAAGAAATCAACACCTCTTGACCAATTTTGATTTTTACAATGTCCATTTCATCCACCTCCATTACCACCAAATAATCCTTGCTGTTCCCAATAATTGCCAAGGGTTTTTGCGGTGAAATCCATTCTCCTTTTTTTGCCAATAACTGAAAAACCTCCCCACCGATGTCGGATTTTACTGCGTAATCCCCCAATGTTTTTGCCGCGATGTTTGCATTGGCTTGGGCTTGGTTTTGGTTAAAACGCAATTGATTTTTTGCTTGAATCAGTTTTGCATTTAACGCAACAACGGCGTTTTTGCTCGCCAAAGCCGACAATCGTCTGGTTTCGAGTTGGGCGAGGCTGCCAATTTCTTTCGACCACAAATTTTGCTGACGTTGGTAATTGACCGAATCCAATTTTGCCTGTTCTTTGGCTGATTTGAGTTGCGCTTCAATTTCCTGAATTTGAATGGCAGATTCTTTCGACAAAGCCACCGCAGATTGGGCGGTATTCACCGTGTTACTCGCCGTTGTATTTTCTAAATGAGCGATAAATCCTCCGGCAGAAATAAGATCGCCCTCGCTCACATCAAATCCCAAGATTTTACCTGAAATAGCAGGGTAGAGGGTGTATTGGTCCGCGGCCTGAATTGTGGCACTGGCATACACAGATTCGGTGATGGGTTTGATGACAGGGTGAATCGTTTTTTCCTTGCTTCCACACCCCGAAAACAACGACATGGCAATCGCTACTATGATGAAAGAGTATTTCATTGAATACAAAGGTAATACGAGGGTTGGCTAGGATTGATGATGGTTATCATGTTCCGAAAGAAATTTCATCAACGTTTGTAAACGTTTAATCCGCCCAAAAAGGTAGCCTTCACTTTTGATTTTAGAATTTTCTCCGGCTCCGCGGTCATGATGTCTGTGTTGAGTACAACAAAATCGGCCAGTTTACCTGCCTCCAAAGAGCCGGTGCGCGTTTCATCGAAATTGGCATAAGCCGCCCACAATGTCATTCCCCAAAGCGCCTGCTTTCTGGTTAACGCTTGCTCTCCGATAAAGGGTTTTAACAATTTGCCTTCGGCGTCCATTCTCTGTGTGGCTGAATAAAAAGTATGAATGGGAGAAATGCCCTCTACGGGAAAATCCGTCCCCAAAGCAATTATTTTTGATTGTCTCAATAAATTTTGATAGGCATAGCCTCCTTTGTTTGCGGTGTTGCACAATCTACTGTCGGCCCAAGCGGCATCCGAAGTGGCATGTGTGGGTTGTACGCTTGGAATGATGCTTCTTTTTGAAAACAATTTCTGATCCCTGCCACTCACGATTTGGGCATGCTCGATTCTCCAACGGGCATCGTATCCCTCAGGAATGTTGCGATTAAAGGTTCTAAGTGCGATGCTATTTGCGCTGTCGCCTATGGCGTGAACACAGACCTGAAACCCTTTGCTGAGCAGCTGAAGCTGATACATTTCAAACGTGGGAATCGTCATCAATTGTAACCCTTTGTGACCCAATTGGTCGCAATAATCTCCCTTCAACAGTGCGCCCCTGGATCCCAGTGCGCCGTCCAAATAGAATTTCATCGACCTCACTGTTAACATATCCGTGGCTGTCATTCCGTTTCTGGATAGATAAACCAAATTTTCTTCGCTACACGATAGCATCGCATAAATTCTCATGGGCAATTCCCCTTTTGACTGCAGGTCTTGAATTAAATTGATGTCAGACACCTGAATGCCGGCCTCCACCAATTGTGTTAACCCCTGGGAATGACAATTTTTTAGCCCAGTTTGTAAATACGGTTTCCAAACAGACAGCGGTACTTCTGGGATTTGGTTCTTCACGATTTCTGCAGCATTGTCGATGCAAATCCCTGTGAAAAATTGGCCCAAATGTTTGTTTGTGGAAGTTGCATTGTTGGTCCCACTTCCTTGACTATTCTCGCTGCTTTGCGGCAGGTTGTTAAATATAAATTCCCCTCCTTCAATCACGGTGTCGGGATTCAATTGTAGAACCTTTACAGCTGCCTCATTGATCCAAACGGCATGGCCATCAATTCTGCTTAGGCAAACAGGGATTTTTGGAAAGGCTTTGTTCAAGTTGGCCATGGTTGGGAATTCCTTGTTCTCCCAATCGTTTTGGTCCCATCCTCTTCCAATGATCCATTGGATTTGATTTGGCTTGGTTTTTTTATATCTGGATTTGTTCTTTTTCAGGTATTTCTTCACTCTTTGAATTACCTCTTGCTCGGATTTGGTACCCACAAGGTCCACTTGCGACAACCCTTTGGAGTAGGCGAGGAAATGACAATGCGCATCAATGAAACCAGGGTAAATGATGTCGTTGTCGAAATGAACCACCTTGGCATTTGGAAAAAGTGAATCGGCCGTTTTGTCTGAACCCACATGAAGAATCACACCCTTTGATACTGCCATGGCATTGGCTACGGTAAAACCAGTGTCGGCCGTATATATTTTTTTCGCTTTGTAAATGATTGTATCTGTTTGATTCTGAGCGGATATGCCAAGAATGATTAAGATATTGAGTGTGATGAAAGAAATTATTTGCTTCATTGTTTGGGGGTTCATGGCACATTTGTTGTTACAAGAATCGCAAATCAACATTTGTTATTTGCAAAAATCACCAATATTATGAACAAACGGAACATCCTACTCACACTTTTGGCAATTTTCATTTTGGGAATCGGTATCGGATACTATTTGTATACAAAACCATCAGAAAATAAATCTACTGGAACCCCGGATTTTGAAAAGGACATCAATCAGTGGGTGACAGAATTAAATGCGGATACAGCTGCGGCCAAGACCTTCTCCACTTTTGTTGGAAAATCAGTCAAGTTGACAGCCGAAGTGGGTGATGTTTTGGGAGATTCAAGTGTTACTTTACAATTAAAATCAGGCGTTGAAGGATTTATGGTGAATGCCAATTTCCACGCTTCTATGAATTCAGCGGTGAGTGGTGTTGTGGCGGGTGATATGGTAACAGTACAGTGCGTTTGTGATGGTTTGGTTGTTCCAATGTCGGCCGATGATTTGTTTGCCGAAAAGAAAATCGACCTGTCACGTTGCGATTTATTAAAACATGAAAAACACCAGAGCGATGTTAGTCGTTCCGTTGAACATGAAAACTCAGATTCAATCAAATAACATTCATATGAAAAAGTCACTATTAATTTTCGCATTCTCAGCCATTGCGGGTTTGTCTCAAGCACAAGTATTTAAAACTTCTGCCGGTAATATTTCTTTCAAAAGCAAAACTGCCATTGAAGAGTTTAGCGCAACCAATGCACAAGTAGAGGCGGCCATTGCGCCAGCCAAAAACCAAATGCAATTCCGTGTGCCTGTGAATGGGTTTCAATTCAAGTCTGCACTGATGCAGAAGCATTTTCAGGAAAATTACATGGAAACATCGCGTTTCCAATACAGCAATTTCGTAGGTAAGATTTCAAACATCGCAGCGGTGAACTTTACCAGAGATGGTGAATATGCAGTTGAGTCGGTTGGAAAATTGACCATGCACGGTGTTACAAAAGACATTACAGTCCCTGGCAAAATCGTTGTGAAAGGCGGAAATGTGACTTTGAAGGCCAACTTTAAAATCAAATGTTCCGACTATCAAATCAAGATTCCAGCAGCGAGTGCGGCTTCGGTTTCTGACGATATCGACATTACAGTTGACTGCCCCTTGGCAAAATAATTCTCACAATTAATAGATCCAATCATGAATAAATTGAAGCGGTTTGGGTATTTGGTTTTAGCAACCTTGTTGATCATTGCAGCGATGCAGTCATGTGCCCATGAGGTATTTAGCGACCCCAACGGGAGAATCTGCTTTGAAAGGGACATTCTGCCCATTTTTAACTCCAAATGCGCTAGCAGTGGTTGTCATGATGCAAATTCCTCGGCCGAAGGGTATGTTTTAGATTCTTACAAGCATATCATCAGTAGCGGAATTTCCAAAGGACATCCTTCATCATCTAAGTTGTATAATATCATCATAGATGGGGAAATGCCTCCTCGGAGAAGCCCAAAACTCACTACCGATGAGGTTAATTTGATTCGAGATTGGATTGCAGACGGTGCGAAAAATGGAATCAATTGCGCTTCGGTTTGTGATAGTTCAAAATTTACATTCTCTGCAGTGATTTCGCCCTTGATGAACAAATATTGTGTGGGCTGTCATAGTAGCAGCAATGCTTCTGGGAATGTGGATTTGTCGACCTATACAGGGGTTAAGAATTCAATCACCCAAAACCAAGGTCTGTTGATGTCGCTCAATCAAAATGGTTATTACCCAATGCCCAAAGGGGGCAACAAATTAAGTGCTTGTGAAATCAACCAAGTAAAGAACTGGATTAACGCAGGTGCACCAAACAATTAATTTCATGAAATCAGTGATCATTGCAGGCGCAGTATTGTTGCTGGCCTCAGTTACCGGTTGTTATTACGACAACAAACAAGAATTGTATGGCAGTTGCGATTCAAGCAACGTGACTTTTGCCACTACCATCGAGCCAATCATCAACGCCAATTGCGTAGGATGCCACGGCAGCAGTTCGCCTTCCGCCGGAATTTCTCTGGTTGGTTATGATCAAGTAGCATTGGCGGCCAACAACGGACGATTGGTGGGCACGATGAATAATACAGGCGGTCATATGTTGATGCCTCCAGGTGGAAAGCTCGACAATTGCAAGCTGAATCAAGTCAATAAATGGATTAGAAATGGTTTGCCAAAATAATTTCAAATCGCTTTTAGCGATGGCATTGCTTTTCTCCATGTCGTCCTTTGCTTTAGCCACTACATACCTGCCACCCGCAGTTTCTTTGGAGAGAAAAAGTCTGCGCATCATCAATATGCACGGAACCGTGGGTTTGCCCAAAGGTCAGTGGGAAATGTTCATCCAACACCGCTTTGGTACGTTTGGTGATGGTGCCTACAACTGGTATGGTTTTGATCAAAGTTACATGCGCATCGGCTTGGACTATGGTTTGGGTAAGCGAATTACCACAGGTGCATCTCGAAGCAGCATGAATAAAATCGCGGATGCTTATGTAAAGTGGGAAATCCCTATGAAGTCGAAGTCCTGGACTGCCTCTTGGTACAGCAATGTTTCCATAAATACGAATCATCGTGCTACCATTGCCGGCGAGCCATTCTATTACTCCAATCGCTTGCGGTTTATCAATACGTTGAATATTTCGAAGAATTTCGGCGATCGACTTTTGATTGGTGTGACACCGAGTTTTATTCACATCAATTTGGCAAATACAACCACTTCAAGCAACGATATTCCCGTTATTGGTGGGTACACAAGATTGAAATTGAGCAATCGTTACGCATTAACCGCTGAGGTACAAAAGCCCATGAGCGATCAGTTTTACAACGTGATTGGTGGGTATAAGAATACAAATCGTCCGGCATCGCCATATTTGGGGTTGGGATTTGAGATTTTCACAGCCAAGCACATGTTTCAGTTGAGTGTGAGCAACGCCCAATCCATGAATGAAACCTACTATATGGTAGGGGAGAATGGGGGCAATGCATTTAAGAATTTTCGTTTTGGATTTAATATCGTAAGGAGATGGTAAGGTTGAATAGTTGTCGTCGGTTTGGATTGTTATTGGCGGTTTTGTTGACATCGGTTTCAACTTTGATGGCGCAGGATGATACAAGTTTTTCTTTGCTCGACGAGCCTGCGGTTCCGCAAGGAGAAGAAGTTCAAAATGCATTCAAAACAACCAAAGTTGTGAATTTGCAAAGCATCGAATTGATTGATGCTGGGGTTTTTGATTTTAAAATGAGCCATCGTTTTGGCGCCGTGAATTCTGGAGCGGTCAATGCATTTGGATTGGATGTAGCAACCATTCGATTGGGCGGAGAATATGGCTTGAATCGTCGTGCCATGTTGGGTTTAGGAAGATACAATGTGAAGTCGGAGAAAGGCGTTGACGCATATGTGAAGTACAAGTTGATATCGCAAACCACCGACAATAAAAATCCGTTGTCCGTTTTGTTGTTGGGTGCTGTGGATTACAAGAATACGCGGTATCAATTCGACAATGCGAGGACTTTGGCGGTTGGAGAAGCCATCGACCCAAAAGATCCCACGCGTTTTTGGCAGTTGAGCATGCCTCAGCGAATGTCGTATGTAGGACAGGTGATTGTGGGTAGAAAACAGAATGACAAGTTCTCGTGGCAAGTTTCTCCTACGTTTGTTTATTATGGCACTGCGACCACTTTGGCGCAAGCGAAATCAGGCAAATGGGTTGGGTTTGACTCTACTACAAGCATTAAAACGGGTGAGCAAGGCGGCAGTGCGATGATGGTGAATTCGGGGGTGTCGCAATTTCAATTGGCTCTTGGATTGGGGATGCGGTACAAAATCACAACGCGTACATCGCTGAATGTAGAGTATATCCCTGTGCTCACAGGTCGTGGCGATTTCCGCAACAGTTTTTCCATTGGATTTGATATCGAAACGGGCGGACACGTATTTCAGGTGGATTTCACCAACAGTATCGGGTTGAATGAATCGTTGTTTATTTCGAGAAATACAACGCAGTGGAACACAGCCGGTGTGCGATTGGGATTCAATTTACATCGCGTGTTTACGGTGGTGGACCCGTCTCACTTTTCTAAATAGACCCCATATAAACTCGGGTTTCCTTTGTAAAGACCGATCATACATCGGTTTGCAACGGTGATTTGAATTCGTAACTCGGTATAGCTTTCCCAGCCGGGGATATCGGCGAGTTTGATGGCGTGCAAGGCGTAATTGAATCCCGCATTTTTGAAATCTGCAATTTTGGTGCTGCGCCAATCGATTTGCAGGGAAGTTTCGAGTATTTCCTTCGTAAAATCGTGTTTTCTGGGTTCACGTGGATTCCAAAGCGATGTTTGAATTTCACCTTCCGAATCTTCCACCTTCACCACGATTAGGATTACATCATTGGGTTTGGGATTGAATTCATCGAGTGTCAAAAGCCCTGAAAGCAATGTTGTATCAGCCGTGTTTTGGATGAAAGTTGCATTCTGTAGATGGAAATCTTCGGGGTTGAAATTCGGTTCTTTGGGTTCAGCTAAACTAAACCACTCGCCCCCAATCAATTTTTCTTGAGCACTAATTTTATCAGGCGATTGGGAATAATCGATGTCGATGTCTTCCGTGATATTATCAATTTGAAACGGAAAATGAGATTTGTCTTCACCAAACAAGGATGGGTATCTCGATGTGAATTTGAAATGCGATTCTATCAAGGGTAGGAGCCATGGCTGACTTCCCGATTGAACCCCGAGGAATACTTGAGAATTGGGCTTAAGCGATTTGAGTTTTTCTGCGATGAAGGGTAGGGTTGGTCCGTGGGATTCAAAATGATCTGCAGGGGGTATGTCCAAGAAATTGTGTTTATGTAAGATTTGGCTTCTGTGGAATTGATAGTTGTCGGCCGGTCCATCGAGCCAAATACGTAGGTCGCTCTGAGTCCCAATCGACCGATGCAGTTTGGTTTGATATTGAGCAAAATTTATAGATTGCGCCACAATTCGGTGGTGGGTACCTTTTCTTTCTTTGGTGAGGAATTGTTTTTGGTAGAGGGT
>DDYM01000041.1 GCA_002347985.1 Bacteroidetes bacterium UBA2234 | reverse complement strand
CTAAATCCTTTGACGGGTTTTATCATGCGTTCTCTTTCAAAGTTAAATAATTGTATGCCAATGCCAACCCCTTAATTTGGGCCTCAACAAATTGATTTAAAGCATCTTCGCCTTCCAATGCGTATTTCAAAAATGGGGAGGCTTGGGCGTATAAAGACGACATTTGTAATTTCTGTAAATGGTAATACCCATCCAGAAAATTGGAAATCCCACCTGATACAATGATGCGTTTACAAGCAACGCGACTGCCCAGATTCTTGGCTATTGAATTCACCCAAGGCGTCATTTCCTCTGCGGTATGTCCCACATGCTGAACTGGCTCGAGCAAACCCCTCTCCAATGATTCACGTCGCAAATTCTCCAATTTACTAAAATTCGTCCCACCAAAAGCGCCGTAATCCAGGGCTTCCAAGGGCAATTGAAGCAGTGCTTCCAAACTCTTTGGTCCAAAGCCTTGACCCACTTCTTTTACAATGATGGGAAACTTCACGGCATCCAAAACGCGCTTTACCGTTTCTATGGGTGATAATTCAAAGCGATCGCCTTCGGGTTGCATCCATTCTTGCAGTGGGTTGACATGAATTATCAAACCATTGGCCTGCAAGCGATCCACCATATCAATAAGTTTCTGCAATTGATTATTGGCAATCAACTCTTCAATTTGGGCGATCCCTAAATTTGCGAATAACGGTTGATCACCGATGTGTTTGCGAATATCAAAATCGTTCGAATAGGTAGAATTTTCCAAAACAGGTCTACACGACCCCAATCCCATTCCTAACCCATGATTTTTACATGCTTCGGCCAGTAAAAGGTTGATTTTACCTGCCAACTCCGCACCGCCGGTCATACTGCTAATCCAAATGGGAGCAAGCATCATAGCGCCTGCCACTTCAATCTTGGGAATCACATCCAAACTAGGATGAGCAGCCAGCATCGGTTCGTAATAAAACCGTCGATCCACGTCGCTCAACTGTGCTTCAAATGCCAATTGAATATGGTCTAATTTTCGGGAGCTAATGGTAGAATTTGTCACGGCAATGCAAAGTTAACGATTAAATCGCCGCTTTGTTTTCCTTTTGCTCGGCGGTATCAACCTAGCTTGGCATTGCTTTTATGTCGTTCCGCATCCCGAATCGTACGCTTTTCCATCCCCTTTTGAAAGGCGGCTGTGAGATCTACCCCAGTTTGATTGGCAAGACAAATGAGCACAAAAAGCACGTCGGACATTTCATCACCCAATGCTTCAACTCCTTGTTTTTCTCCAGCTTTAAAAGATTGATCACCATAGCTTCTCGACATCAGTCGAGCCAATTCACCCACTTCCTCCATCAAAACGGCGGTATTGGTGAGTTCGGAAAAATATCGAACACCAACTGTTTTAATCCAATTGTCTACCAACGACTGTGCATCGCCAATTGTAATCGCGTTGGAGGACGGGTTCGTGGTATCGCTCATCTCGGGCAATTCATTCGCATGGGATTGTGGCGGTTCGTGCAGCATGAAAATAAGATTACCCTTTCAATTGCTCTTCAACCCAACCTTTACCCCAGTTTTGCAATTCTTCTTCACTCCAAAGTCCAGGAAAGGAAACGATTTTTTGAAAACGGGGCGGCAGAAACTTCTGCCAATTGGTACCTCCCGTTGCGGGGGCATCCGCACCAGACTCCGATTTGGCCAAATATCTAACGGCAGATCTGTAATGCGACAATCTCCAATTGACATTTAGGCAAGTATCTAGCATGCGAAACTCTTCGCGCAGCTCGTCTGTAAATTCTCCCAACGACATCAGTTTTTGCGCCATTTTCCAAAGGTTATTTTGCTCCCACTTGGCAGCCCACGCCAAAAACTGATCTTGGTAGGCCTCTTCAAACTGCGTTAATGTTAGTGTTTTCTTACCAGTTTCAGCAACCACGGCACCTTGTTTCCAATAAATGGCATTGTATTGCATTTCTAGGTTCTGACCTGTCAAGGCCTCGCGTTGCTCGGCCAATGCTAAGTTATTTAAATCCGTAAAGGCCATTTCAATCAGACGGAATTGGGCACTTTGAAAACCACTGGCTGGCAACAAAGCCATACGGAATTTCAAAAACTGCTCCTTTTCCATTCCATCAATCATGATGTCGAACGAATAAATCAAATTGTTAAAATACCTACGAATCCTACTGAGCTTATCTGCAAATCGCTTGGCACCCAAATTCACATCCCGCATTTGATCCAATTCATGCAATATCAATTTGAAATACAACTCTGTAATCTGATGATACCCAATAAAAATCATTTCATCAGGCACATCGGTCTTGGGCTGCTGCAAGCTAAGCAAAGCGTCTACTGCGATATATCGCCAATAGGGCTCGTAATTCCCCACCAGCATCCCTTCCAGATAATCGTTGATATTCTGACCGCTGGCTTCAAATTTCGCCTTCAATTCTGCGATCAATTTTTCAGTTTTTTGTGATTGTTCCATGGTTAATTCCTCAAAATTGACAATTAAAACGGTGTAATAAAATGAGCAAAGTCAGTCAATTGTTCATCTTTGGCCGACAAAACAGGATTTTCCAATTGCCAAGGTATATTTAACGAAGGGCTATTCCATAGGATGCCCCCTTCAGATTCTGGGTGATAATAATCGGTGCACTTATATGTAAAGATGGTATTGTCTTCCAGAGTTGCAAAACCATGCGCGAAACCGGGCGGAATATATAACATTCGTTTATTGCTAGCCGTGAGTTCCTCGGCAACGAACTGACCGTATGTGGGTGAATCTTTGCGAATGTCCAATGCCACATCAAGTACAGCCCCAGTAATCACGCGAACAAACTTCCCTTGGGCATGCGGTGTTTTTTGAAAATGCAACCCTCGAAGAATTCCGCGATGCGATAAACTCTGATTGTCTTGAACGAATGGCGCAGTTAATCCATTTTCTTTCAAAACATCTTCTCTAAAACTCTCAAAAAAATGACCTCTATGGTCTTCAAAAACCTTCGGCTCGATGAGCAATAAATTGGGCAACAATTCCGTTATGCGCATAAGTAAATACAAATCACTACCCAAAAATCGGCTTTGGCAAGAAGTTTGTCATTTACTTGCACAAGATTTTTAAACATTTAGCAATATGCAAAACCAAAACGAATCCAACAACAAGCCGCTGCTCTACACCATTATCGCGATTTTGGTAGTGATCATCGCCGTGCTTCTGTACATGTTAAACAATGTAAGCGTTGAAAAAGACAACACGGAAAAAGCAAAAACCGCAGTTGAAGAAACCTTGAAAGGCAAAGAAGAAGCCCTTGTAAAAGCAGAATTGCTTCTGGAACAGTATCAGAAAGACAGTTTGGCTTTGGCGGGCGACAATTTAATTCTTTCTGAAGAATTGGTGAGTCGTAAAAAAGAAATCGCCAAATTGGTAGCTGACCTTAAATCGAACAAAGCAAATAGCCAAGCATCAATCAACAGCTTAAACCAGCAATTGGCAGATCTAACGGCCCGTTTGGCTCAGGTAGAAGCGGAGAATAAAGAACTGATGGCAAAGAATGAGGTTTTAACCAATCAGAACGACAATTTAAGCAAGGAAAATTCGTCACTTTCTGCCGATAAAGCGAAGTTGAAGAGTTTAGCCTCTAGACTTCAAGCCAGCGCCGTTAAAATTGAAACATTGAAGAAAAAATGGCTCACTGGCAAAGAAACTGGAACTTTGAAAGCCAATGCTGTTGAGGCATTTAGAATCAGCTTTAGCATCAACGAGAACAATGTTGCTGAAGCGGGCGATAAAACCTTGTACGTTAAGATCACCGGCCCTGAAGGTGTAACTCTTGCCAATAGCGGTCAGGGTGGCACATTCGACATCGACGGAAAGTCTAGCAAATACACTTATAAAATGTCGACCGTTTTTGAAAACGAAACCAAGCCAGTACAACCCACCGTATGGAAACCAACCGAACAATTAAAGCCCGGTAAATACACCGTAGAAATTTACTCTGAAGGTTATAAAATGGGTTCTACTGTATTGGATTTGAAATAATCCACACAGAATTTCGAATACCGAGTCATTCTAAAATATAGATTACTCCAACGAAAGAGGGGGGCGCGCAGCGCCCCCCTCTTTCGTTGGAG
>DDYM01000047.1 GCA_002347985.1 Bacteroidetes bacterium UBA2234 | reverse complement strand
GAAAACCCTGCATCCACCAATTCTTTGGCGCGATACAATAGTTGGGTTTTGCCGGATTGCTTGGCGGTGTTCAGTGCATAATAAATGCCCAAATTTCCTTTGCCCACGGTGTATTTGGCCTCATTGGACACAGAATTTACGGTCACTTTTTTCAGGTTATAATCGTAGTAATCCGACACCGGATTGGTGGTATAGTTGAATGTTGTCCCTGAGAAATTGGATATCACATATTTGGGCGCTTTTTGGGCCAATGTCTCGATTTTGGAGGAGTCCACCACAAACGTATTGCAAGAATAATCCCATTCTCCGCAGCCCTTATTGCGATTGGTCCCATCGGATACCAAGCCATTTTTACAACGCAAATTGTATCGCAAAATGATCTTTTCAAAAGTTAGATTTCCGCTGGGAAAGTACGCCAAGGTATCCCTGGTATTGGTGGCATAATGAAAGGTCTTCACCCGGATGGTATCGCCCGGATTTTGGGCCTTCATCTTGCCTGTCATCAAAGCGAGGCTGAAAAGAAATGCAATTGCGATTTTGGGTAGTTTTGGCATCATTCTAAACAAAAAATTAATCATTGGTTATATTTCAAAAGTAGCGCCTTCAATTTCGCTTTCCAAATAGGAGTTTCCACGGGGTTCTTCGCGAGGGTGTAAAGAACACATCAGAATAATTATGACTTACTATTCTTAGGTACAGAGCTACAAGGTAAAATCAACAGCAATTTTGCGATAATCCGTAAAAACATTTTTGAGGAATTGCGATATTCCGTATTCAAGTGAAATTATGGTATTTAACTTTGATTGTCCGTAATTAGTGTTCGGAAATTTATAATCGCCAAAAAACATACAACTACAAACAACGAATAATATGAAAAAATCAATTACTTCTTCACTGGGTTTGATTGTTACCATTGCCGCAATTCTCCTAAGCTCATGTGGCACAAATACTACATTCAAAAAACGCTATCACAACCGAGGATTTCACTTTGACTGGGGCAACAGTATTTCTCAGGTTCATCCAAAATCAAAATCAGATGGTACTAGTCATCGCTCAAAAAAATCAACCCTACAAAAACAATCAGAAACCCCAATTAACGATGAAATTGCATCATCCCCTTCAGTGTTGGTAAACACAGTTGATATCCACCCCGACATTGCATTGATTAACGACAACATCGCGAATCGGGAAGTTGCAAAAAAACCAACTGCGGTATGGCAGAAAACAATTTCTGTGGTCAAGGACACCAATTCAAATCCAATTTCTGTCAATAATTCTGCGAGAAGCGCCGAAGCGAAAAACGACCAAGTAGATCGCATATACGGCAAACTGGCCTTTGTCTTTGGTGTACTCAGCTTACTAGGGGTACTTTTCATTGGCAGACTTTCATTCATATTTGCCATCGCGGCCATTGCATTGGGCATTATCGGATTGAATTCAGATTCAAGGAGCATGGCAATCATTGGCTTGGTTTTGGGTTCCTTGTATTTTCTAATTTTAATACTAGCTGTAATAGCCCTTTTGGTCATTTTTTTATAACCTCAAAGTAAATCCAATTGGCATTTTCTGTGGGCTTCGTTTCGAATTTGAGGATTCATTAAACCATTCCTTTCTTTCCTACACGATATAAAGTTCGAATCAATATATTTGTTGGGTATGTCAAACACCGACAAACTAACCGAAGCACTCATCACGTTTAGAAATGAACGCGACTGGGAGCAGTTCCATAACCCCAAAGATTTGGCCATCGCGCTGAGTTTGGAAGCCAGCGAGCTCCTGGAGAATTTCCTTTGGAAGCAGCCCCATGAAGCCGATATCGAAAAGATAAAAGAAGAACTTGCCGATGTCTTTGCCTATGCGCTGCTCATTGCCAAACACTACGAACTGAACGTAGACGACATCGTAATGAAAAAAATCGCGCAGAATGCCCTGAAGTATCCGGCCGACAAAGCCAAAGGCAGTGCCAAAAAATACACCGAACTATGATCGTTTACCAGCAAAACTGTGAGACCTTCATGGCCGATGTGCAAGACTCGCGCATTGATTTGCAAATACTTAATCAGTTTAAGACCAAACTAAACCGAAGCACTTCACCAAATGAAATAAAGAGCTGGTCAAACTCCATGCAGTACATGAAAAATGTGCTCGAAGTGGCTCAAGTGCCTAGCGATGCCATGGTGACCATCGAATGTCAAATTCCGCAAACATCGAAACGGATCGATTTCATCCTTACCGGCCTCGACGAGAAAAAGCAGTCCAACGCCGTGATCATTGAGCTCAAGCAGTGGAGCGAAGCCGAAGCCACCTCCAAAGACGCCGTTGTGATCACAAAACTGGGAGGCGGTAAACGCGAGACATCCCACCCATCCTACCAAGCTTGGTCTTACGCCGACCTCCTCACCAACTTCAATCGCTCGGTAGAGGAAAACCAAATACAACTGTCGCCCTGCGCCTTCCTCCACAACTGCGAAGACCGCACTGCCCTCACCCTGCCCTTCTACCAAACCCATATCAACAAAGCGCCCATTTTCTTCAAGCGCGATGTGCGAGCCCTGGCCGATTTCATCAAACGGTTTGTGAAATATGGCGATACGCAGAACATCATGGAGATGATCGACAACGGCGAAATCCGTCCGAGCAAGGCCCTGGCCGATTCTGTGGTGGGATTGCTCAATGGCAAGCAGGAATTCACGCTCATCGATGACCAAAAGATTGTTTTTGAAACCGCGCTTCAGCTCGTAGACCGGGCGATTACTGAGCGAAAGAAGCAAGTATTTATTGTGGAAGGCGGACCCGGCACAGGAAAAAGCGTGGTGGCCATCAACCTATTGGCAAGAATCACCGGCAACCAAAAACTGGTGCATTATGTGAGTAAAAACAGTGCCCCCCGAAGCGTATACGCCGAAAAGTTAAAGGGCTATCGCACCAAATCTAGCATCGACAACCTGTTCAAGGGTTCGGGACAATACCATGGCGAAAGGCCCAATCAGTTTGCGTGTTTGCTGGTTGACGAAGCGCATCGCCTCAACGAAAAAAGCGGACTGTTCAGCAACCTGGGCGAAAACCAAATCTTGGAAATCATCCAAAGTGCGTGGTGTTCGGTGTTTTTTGTGGATGAGAACCAACGGGTGACGCTGAAGGACATCGGTTCAAAGGCATCGATCCGCGAATGGGCCCAAAAGCAAGGCGCTGAGGTGCACGAAATGGCGTTGGAGAGTCAGTTCCGATGCGGCGGTAGCGATGGGTATTTGGCTTGGTTGGATCATGTGTTGGATATTCGGACAACGGCGAACACAGACTTGAACGATGTTGGCTACGATTTTGGGGTATGCGATACAGCAAAGTCGCTCCGAACGATGATTGAGGCGAAAAACGGCGAACCCAATACCAAGGCGCGATTGGTGGCGGG
>DDYM01000045.1:42597-43715 GCA_002347985.1 Bacteroidetes bacterium UBA2234 | reverse complement strand
TCTGATTGGGGAGGGAATTCAATTTTTTCTTACAAGGGTGATAAGCTGCCCAAGACGATGTCTAAATTGAAGAACAAACAAGCTTTGGTGATACAGGCGTATGGCATGAGTATTACCGCCGGATTGAATGTGAGTGGATTTGCTGGTGATGATAAAAATTTCAAACCAACCAAGCCATACATGCACAGCTATGTAGATTTATTGGGTGAAGGGTTGTTGGCTAAGTTCGGTGGCAACATCACGATGATCAATGGGTCATGTGGCGGAAAAACCGTTGCTTGGATTGATCAATACTGCAAAAGTATGGTCAACCCCAATAATCCCGATTTGGTGATTTTGGATATGGGAATGAACGACATTTGGGGTACAACGAATGCGGCGTTTAAAAGCAGTATGCAATCTTGTATTGATAAGATAAAAAAAGATTGCCCCAATGCGGAATTTATTCTGGTTGGTAATATGTTACCTGATGTAAATTCTCAAGGTTCTCCCGCCAACGGAGACGCACTGATGTATGGTTTTTTATCGCAATTAAAATCATTGGAAGCAAGCGGAATTGTTGTGATGGATATGACAACAATGAGTGATAGTATCTATCGCAGAAAGGGCGCTAAACATTGTACATCGAATTCTTTACATCCAAATGATTATTTGGCCAGGTGGTATGCTCAAGGTTTGTTGGAGGTGTTCAATGAGGGTACATCCAATCAAAAGGGCACAACCTATTATGTGAATACTACGGGTAATAACACGGATGGATTGACGGTAGCTACCGCTTGGACTTCTCTAACAAAGGTGAATTCGCAAGTGTTTCAACCCGGCGATAGAGTTTTGTTTGAAGGTGGCAAGACATTTACAGGGAATATCGAATTGGATGCCTTGGATGGAAATATTGCCCTGCAGCCGGTCGTATTTTCTACTTATGGGTCTGGTAGAGCAACCATCAATACCACGGTTACTAATAAATGTGGTTTCAAAGCCACCAATTTACAAGGTGTGCATATCAGTAATTTGGTGTTCAAGGGTCCTGGAAATGGCACGCAAAAGGATATTGATGGGGTGTTGTTTTTTACAGATAAAACAGCTGGTTATTTATCGAATATCGCCCTAACAAATGT
>DDYM01000045.1:26512-42401 GCA_002347985.1 Bacteroidetes bacterium UBA2234 | reverse complement strand
AGTCACAAAGGCAGTGGTATTGTGCTTTCTCAAATTGATTATTCACTCATTGAGCGATGCGTTGCCTACAATACAGGTACAATGAATTCAGCTTGCGGTGGACCGGGAGGCATTTGGGTTTGGTCTGCCGATAATATTACCATTCAATATTGTGAATCGCACCACAATTCCTCAGGGACATCAACGGGTTGCGATGGCTTGGGGTTTGATTTGGATGGGGGAGTAACCAATTCGGTTGTTCAATATTGTTACTCTCATGATAACGATGGCGCNNCGATACAATATTAGCATCAATGATGCCCGCACAAATAACAGTGCTGTTACTCTTTTTACTGCACCCAACACTACATGGAACGGATTGAATTTTTACAACAATACGGTGTATGTGAGTGGTTCAACCAAGAACAAATACACAACATTCGGTGCTTTTCAGATGACAGATTATGGAACCAATATGTCGGGTGTGAAATGCTATAACAATATTTTTCAGGTGTCAGGATCCGGTGCCAGTGGACCGCTCAATCTAGTGCATGTGCCATCTACTTTTTTACCTCAAAACCCTTTTTGGGGAGGTAATATGTATTGCAGTACAGGCGGCGATTTTAACATTTATTATGGTGCAAAGTATAGCAGTCTCTCCGCGTTTCGATCTACGGGAAATGAAAAAATCAATGGTTCAAATGTTGGTTTGGAGTCGGACCCTTTGCTAACGGGTTTAACAGCTACCCCAAAGTTGTTATACCCGAGTACAAATTCATCGTTAAACCAATTTCAAATCACAACAATTTCGTCTGCAAAAGACGCAGGATTGGATTTGTCTAAGGAATTTGGACTGAGTGTTGGGTCTCAAGATTTTTGGGGTGGATCAATTCCCGTAAATGGGAAATATGATATAGGAGCGCACGAATTTGGTGCGGCTGCATTGGCGGAATTTGTTAACAATGATCATTGGTTTCGCATTCATCCCAATCCCATTTTTGGTGATGAACTATCCCTTGAAATCTTGAGAAAAGCAGACAGAATTTCAACCATTTATCTGATTGACATTACGGGTAGAAAATTGCCCATTGAATTTCCAATAAACGGACAAAACCAAATCAAAATGGATGTTTCCCAGATTCCATCGGGACTTTATTGGTTGGTATTAAAATCGGAAAAACAGAGACTTCAGACCACACAAGTGGTTATATATCACTAGGTTTATTCTCCAGCTGCGTCGCGGAAGCTGTCCATCAAATCGCTAGAAATTCCAGTGAAACTGAAACCGCCATCGTGGAAAAGGTTTTGCATCGTTACCATGCGGGTATAATCGGAGAATAAGCTCACGCAATATTGAGCGCAGTCTGCGGCACTTGCATTGCCCAATGGGCTCATTTTATCAGCGTAGTTGTAGAAAGCATCAAATCCTCCAACGCCTGAACCGGCAGTGGTTTTGGTTGGACTTTGGCTAATTGTATTTACACGAACGTGTTTTTTCTTGCCGTAGTGGTATCCAAAAGAACGAGCGAAGCTCTCCAACAGAGATTTTGCATCGGCCATTTCACCATAATCAGGGAAAGTGCGTTGGGCGGCGATATAACTCAATCCCACAATGCTACCCCATTCGTTCATGGCGTCTTTTTTCATGAGGGTTTGCATCAAACGGTGAAACGACATCGCAGAGATGTCGAATGTTTGGTGCATGAACTCGTAGTTGCTATCTGTGTAAGGGTTTTTCTTGCGAACGTTCAAGCTCATTCCTACAGAGTGAAGAACAAAATCGAGGGTTCCACCCAAGGCTTCCATGGCGCCAGAAACCAAATTTTCGAGGTCTTCCATTTTGGTCACATCTGCATAGATGAGAGGGGCGTTGAGTTTTTGTGAAAGGGCTTCGGTCTGACCTATTTTGGCGGCGACAGGGGCATTGGTAAGTACGATTTGCGCGCCTTCGGCTACACAAAGTTCAGCCACTTTCCATGCGATAGATTGCTCATTCAAGGCACCGAAAATGATTCCTTTTTTTCCTTTTAATAAGTTGTTCGACATAATTTTTGGGTTTTACAAATTTACGTGTTTTGTTGGAATTCTGTTTTAGCGGGTGAATTGGTCATCAGAAACTCATTTTTCGTATCGAAAGTAGCCTTTAGATTTGGCAATCTGCGTTAATTTCTTTTATTTCACCTTACCCAAATTAGAATCTAAATGAAAAGACTCATACTTTTAATTATCATGGCGATGTCGACGGCCGCATTTGCTCAGCTGGTTAGCACGTCACATAACATTGTAAACGACATTCCAGCGATTGGCGCGAAGCCTGTGATCAAGGGTAGAAGTGCTTCTAAGCCAACGAAATGCGACGGTGATACGAGTATGTTTCCATCCTATGGAAGTACGGCGTATAACAGCATCACAGTAAAAAAGGGAAGTTCCTTGGGTCAGTTTTTTGATGCCCCACAGACGATGACTGTGTCGGGCTTTAGATTCTTTGGATTTTCTGTTACGCCCACTCCGGCCAAGTCGGTGAAGATCAATTTGATTTGTAATTTATACAAAGCGGGTGCGGATTCTTTGCCATCTGGCAGTCCCATTGCGTCTGACACGATTATGGTAGACACGGTGATGGGTAGCAGTATTCCATTGAGTAGGATTACATTGAATGCAGATTTTGGCAAGCCAGTTACGGTGAATGGAAATTACATCATCACAGTAGAATCGGATAGTACAACGGCTTTGGCGGCATTGGTTTGTAATTCTTGGACCAACGGAGATGGTAAGAAGAGGAATCTTTGTGTGGGGTCGGTAAGTGGCAAGTGGTACCGTTGTATGAGTTTAAATATTAGCGGAACGGTATTCAACAGCCATATGCAGATGTATCCGTTTGTTGGGTATAAGTTGGGGACGGATTTCACTACAACGCAGAATTGTTATCCCAATTTGGATACGTTGTATTTTCAAAATCAAAGTAAGAAAACGGTTACAAGTAGTATTTTCTATAATTACTATGTTTACTATAACTGGGAGAAGTATTCTCATCGGTGGAATTTCGACAATATGCTGTATATGAATGCGGTGGATGGAAAATATAAGCCATCGTCGAAAAGAAATTTGAAGGTTGAATTGATTACTACGGTATACCCTTATACAGGAAATTATTGTTCTGACACTGTTGTGAAGACGATTTATTTTAGGCCTGGTACGCCGAGTTTAAATCAGGCGGCTCAGGGTTGCAAAGGCGATACGGTTACGATCATTGCGGGTGCTGATGCGGGTTCTACGGTGCAATGGTTCAGAAAAGTGACAGATGCGAAACCATTTTTTGAAGGGAATAAGTTGGTGATTTATAATTGCCAAAAGACGGATACTTTTTTCGTTAAAGCGATCAATAATGCTTGTGAATCTGGATGGCTTACGGTGCCATTTACGGTGAACAATTATCCTACGAAACTGACAATCAAAAACGATTCGATTTGTGCGGGTGCGTCGGCCAACTTGCAGGCATCTACGGATTACGGCAGTGTTTATTGGTACGACAAAGCGAAGGGTGGAACGCTGCAGTTTACGGGAAATCTGTTAACGGTAGGTCCATTGAAATCGGACACATCGTTTTATGTGATAGCCAACAACAAGGGCTGTATGTATGCTGGTGGTGCTAAGTTGGTAAAGGCATTTGTAGGAAGCAGTTTTGCACCGAGTGCACCCAAGGCTCCTAACGATACTTTTGTGTGCGCAAGGGGTGTAAATTCTGTAAAGCTTACGGCCAGCAGTAATTCGACTTCTGATACATTGCGATGGTTTGCAGATGCAACCGGTGGAAGCCCCCTCGCCAAGGGTAGCACATATACTTTCACGGGAACAAAACGCGGTGATGGATATGTTTACTTGGAATCATGGAATGGTATCTGCGGTAGCGGAAGAACAGCGGTGAAGGTTACGATCAAAGACTACCCCAGTGTATTCGGCGCTGTAGGTGATTCAGCCTGTTCTAATGATACGGCACGATTGTTTGGATCCACGCCTTGGGGTCAGTTGAATTGGTATTATAAGCGCAGCGATGCGTCGCCTTTTTATGTGGGTAAAACTCCCTTGATTACCGGATTGAGCGGAAAGAACCAGATCTATTACAAGTCTTCTGAGGGTGCTTGTTTTGCCCCGAAGTTTGATAGTGTGGAGGTTGTAATTAACGACATTCCTAAGGTTACATCAGTAACGGCGCCATCGGTTTGTGCGAAATCATTGGGAAATATGACAGCCAAAGTTCCTTTTGGAAATGTATATTGGTATGAGGATTCAGTGGCCACTGATCCTTTGTTTGTGGGGTCGAGCTATGATTTGGGTTTGATGCTGAGCAATAGAACCGCATGGTATCAGACAGAAAACAATGGTTGCAGAAGCGAACGCACCCCAGTTACGGTGGTTGTGAAGGCAAGACCTGCTGCGGGCTTTACATGGAATTTGCTTTGGCAATTAAAATTGAATTGTGTTCCCATTTCTACAACGGGATTAACGTTTGAGTGGGATTGGGGCGATGGAACAAAGAAAACCGGATTGCCAGGGGTTCACCAATATACCCAAGCTGGAACTTATACCGTTCGTTTGATCGCTACGAGCAATGCAAACGGATGTAAGGACACTGCCGATATTTCCGTGTTGGTTGATCATACGGCTGTAAAGAACATTGCAAAAACGCGCTTGATTGCCTATCCAAATCCTACTTCAGCAGGTCAAATGATACGTCTAGACGGTTTGGCTGATTGCAAGGTTCAATGGGTGGATGCTTTGGGTAGAAATGTAGGCCAGTCTGCTGTGAGAGATTCAGAAATTTTGGTACCTGCAGGATTGCGCAGTGGATTGTATTACTTGAATATCATGGGCAACATGGGTTATTACCCAGTAACCATTTTTGTTCAGTAATTTTGCATCCATGGTGGTTCAAAAAGTCGCAGGTTTAACGCCCGCTGAAATGTCGATGCTTTTACGTGTTTTCGAAAAGTACCCAACCATCGAAAAGGTTGTGCTATTTGGTTCTAGGTCAACAGGAAAACACAAGCAAGGCTCTGATGTTGATTTGGTGATTTATGGAGAGAAAGCAAATTTTGGGACTTTGTTTGATATTGAAGATGCTTTGTACGACGCTGGTTTTGAGTTGGAACTTGATATCCTTTTGCATTCCATCATACAAGATGAGAAATTGTTGCGCTCGATTGATCGCACTGCTGCGGTGATTTATCAGTCCTTGGTGTAAGGATCGAGGGCGTCGCGGAGGCCCATCGACATTAAATTAAATGCCATTACTAGGATCATGATGGCGATGCCGGGTACAAGGGCGAGGTAACTGTTATCCAGAACAAGGTATCCCAAATTTTCCTTTACCATCATGCCCCAAGAAGGGGTGGGCGGGGCTACGCCGAGGCCGAGGAATCCCAATCCCGCCTCAAGTAATATGGCCGAGGCGAAGTTGGTAGTTGCCAATACAGTGAGTGAACCTTTGAGATTTGGCAAAATGTGTTTGAACATAATTCTGGCGTTGGAGAAACCCGTGATTTTGGCTGCCAAAATGAATTCGCGTTGTTTGAGTTGTAGGGTTTGACCGCGCACTACACGGGCCACTTCAACCCAAGTACTGAGTGCTGTTGCCAGCAAAACTTGGTAATAGCCTTTGCCAAAGACCATGCTCAACCCCAATGCGATGAGTAGGGTTGGGACCGACCAAAAAACGGTGATTAGCCAAGAGAAAAAGCTGTCTATCCTGCCACCGAAATATCCCGAGGAAATGCCAATGATCACACCAATGATCAAGGAAGCAATCATGGCAAAAAAACCAATCGAAAGACTGATTCTGGCACCAATAATCATCCGTGAAAGGATGTCGCGACCAAAACGATCGGATCCCAGCCAGAAGGTACGATTGTGAAATACTGCGGTCACCATCTTTAAGGAATCATCGGTATTCATACCCTGTCCGGGGTTGCCAAGGGTTGGAATGATTTTTGGCGTATTGGGATTGCCAAGGGCCCAAAATAAATAGCTTGGAGTTTCAGCGAAATGGGAAACCTGCGATTCTACAGAATCTGTGGTATTGGAGGGTTTAGGTTTGGATTCGTTTGAATAGTAAACGGTTGTTCCGGGTGCGAGATTGGACCACTCTGGAACGATTTGATTTGCATTTGGAGTTGGATCCGTTGTGATTGCATAGCCCAAGATACCTACAACCACCAGGATTCCACAAAGGATTGCACCGGTGAGAAAGAGTTTACTTTTCTTCAGTTGATGTAACATCGTTGGGATTCTCTCGGTGATACAAATCTAACGCGGCAATCACAGCAGTAAAGGCCCACAAGGGGACGGCAATTTTATCGTATTGACTATAATTGTTCAAAAATGCGTGCACGTAATAAGTGATTAAACCAAGCATCGCCATCAACAAGGTGTATCTTACTTTTCCTGGTTTTTCGCGATAGAAAATCTTAAATGACACCCCCAGGGTAGTGAGCACGATGCCGAGCCAAGTGATCAGTCCCAAATAGCCAGATTCACTCATGGCAGAAAAGTACTCGCTGTGGGCATCCCCCATATCGCCGGCGAAAGTAGAGATCAAGGTGATTTCATCGCTTTTCTGGAATGGACTGTACTGAAAGACATAGGTTCCTGGTCCAAAACCGAATAGGGGACGTTCCGAAACCATCCTTGCCGCACATTTCCAGCGGTTGATTCGCTCCAAATTGGATGGGTCTGTTGTGACGTTGGATACGGATTTTACGTGACCTTCAATATCGTCGCTGCTCCCTTGCTTATTGGCTTCAAGGTCGTACATGATTTGATCTTGATTGATAATTCCATACAGGAAAGCCCCAAACAACACCAATAAAACCCAAGAGAATTTGATGCGCATTTTTAGCACCGCATAAACGCCGATGGCAGCAACCAAACTCAACCAAGTGGCGCGGGTATAACTCACCACAATTCCAAACAGAAGTATCGCCAACAGAAAAACGAGAATGGGAGCAAATGGAAGCGAAATCCCAAAATGTCGTCCTGCAAACGCATAAATAAACAAGATTGAAACAGCAAATGCGATGGCGGCCGCATACATTCCGTGGTCGGGAAAAAATGGCCATGAAATTCCATAACTACTGCTGCGAATAAAACCATCTGCTGCGTGTTTGGTAAGGGTGAAAATCACCAATCCAAGGGTAGTTATTGTAAAGGCTTTAAAGAACCAGTGTATGTTTTTGAAGTTGCTGAAAATCGCAAGGCAGGTGAAATAGAAAAGAACAATGTACCAAGTTCTAGCGAGGACAAACTTGATGCTTACGATGGGCATCGAACTGAAAATGGTAGCAATCCACATCCAAAGCAAATAGGCCAAAATGGCGATTGAAATGGGGTGACTGAGCATTTCCAATCTAAAATCGGGTTTGATAAGCCATCGAAACGTGATGAATAAAAACATCAAAATAAACAGGGGTTCCGTGGGCAAGGCCAACCCAAGTCCGCCACCTACATTGTCGAAGTTGATACTCAACGGAGCAAGTGCCCCAAAGAAAAGCAAGCTTTTTTCCGTGTAAAGAAATGCCAAGAGCAACAGCCCGATGGCAACCGGCAAAAGCAACAAATAGTAGAATTCAAACAGTGTGGCAATAACTAGTAAAGCCGTAATCAACCCGGTTATCAGCCAAAGGACATTGCGTTCTTTTTTGGTTGTGATCTTGGGTAACAAGAGAATTAAGACTGGGATTTGCTGCTGTATAATTCAAAAAACACCAAAATCAGAGAGGTGGCCATGAAGGTTGCTAGCACTGAAATGATGGTCACAAATGAGCGCTTTGGCCAGAATTTCATTTCCGGTTTTGATGCGGCTTCGATGGTCATTTTGTGCGATAATTTTTCATTCACATCCACAACCCTTCTTTCGTATTGGGCGATCAAATCGCTTTCTTTTTCCTCCTCCAATTTAATCAACTCTTGCAAAGCCACGAAGTCGCCCCCGGATTTTACAAGTGTTTTCTGTTCTTCAAGAAGCTTTTTCATTTCGCTCACTTTACCAGAAGATTGTGCTTTGTAAATTTCTTCGGCCAGTGCTCTACTTTGCTCTTCGTAGTTGGTAACACCCTCTTCTCCAAGTTTGCGCATTTGGTCTTTTGTGCCTTGAATTTTGTCTCTTTTTGATTGCAGGGCACGCTCTACAATCTGCAATGCGGGAATCGCGATTTGGTTTTGCACTTCCGTGGTAATCGAATCGTACAGAAGGGCCATTCCATTGGCAAGATCAGCCGCCATTTGAGGATCCTCATCCAACACTTCAATTTTTACACTCAAGTAACGAGTCCGGGTAACGCTGATGTTTTCCTTCAGTTTGTAATCCATCGCTGTTTTTGGATATTTCTCAGTGGTTGGATTGATGTTGTAGTGCTTATAAAGGTTGAAATTTCTAACCAAACGACCGATCAAATCGCCTGAAAGTAGAATTTGCATCGCTTTTTCAGCTTCTTCCTCTTCTCCAAATTCCAAGGGGTCTTTTAAACGTTGACCTGCATCGGAAAGAAGGGCTTCAGAAATAGAATTGTTTTTGCTGGGGTAAAAAATATGCGTTGCCTGATACTTGGGCTTGGTAATGAAAGGCATGGTAACAACGATTGCAATAACGGCTGCGATTCCACAAGAGATCATGAGCACCTTTCTCCAACGCCAAAAAAAATTGATTACATCGGCCAGGTTAAGGGGTTTGATACTTTCAGCTGAAATCAGTTCGTTGTTGTTTGCTTTGGACGTCATAGTTGAATCAATCGTATTGGGGTCAAAATTACTAATCAAACGCAGTCAAATGCTTAAAATTCTATGTGATGCGTTAAAAAAACTTGTTTTATATCAACATCAATGAATCAGAGGTCTAAAAACTTGAAAACCATATCAAAGGCTTTTGTATCATTTTCGTCGTAATCATCGGCCATAAACACATGCTCTACTTCGATATCTTGTCTGGAAAGTGTAGCTAGGATATTCTTCACGCTCGTTGTATTGAGTTTGATATTCACTCGAAGCATGCCCTGATCTGCATGATTGATCATCAATCCCAGAATTTTTGCTCCATTTTCTTCAACCCATCGGGCCAGTTGTGAAGGGGCAAAATCACGATCGCTCATTTTCAACACCAAGATCGCACCCATACCGCGGTAGGTAAAGCTCTCGGCAATCACCTTGTTGATGGTTTTTTGCTCAATCATCCCGATCACATTCAGTTCAGCGTCTGTAACGGCAATGATAGACAACTCGTTTGCAGCCAAAATAGGAACCAATTCATATAGATGTTGATTGCTCCTTGCGCTAGGCGGAAAAGGATGTTTAGCAATGGCTTCGCCCAATTTTTGCTCTTTTGGAAGCGTCGCTAACTGTTGCAATCGAACATAGTTCCACAGCTGTTTTTGGTCGATCAGAGGCAGTTCTGTCACCCCTTGATTGATCATAAACGACAGTGCGGCATCCACCGAATCGCTGATTCTAAGTGGGCTGAGTTGCTCGTTGATGAGTTGTGAGGCGATCATATTACAAATGTAAGGAATTTACCAATGATGCGAATCCTCGCGGTCCCAAGTCTCTTGGATTTTCATGGTCCTTTCGATGAGGTCTCTCGCAGCGCCCATTCCTCCTTTTTCGTTGGAAATAAAGGCGGCGATTTGTTTCACTTCACCGCAGGCATCGGCCGGACAGCAGGGCAATCCAACGCGGGCTAGGACAGGTAGATCGGGATAATCATCGCCCATATAAGCCACCTCTTCAGGTTTGAGTTGCCAAGCAAAAAGTGCGTCTTCAAAGGCTTCCATTTTATGACTTTGGCCCAAGTAAATGTATTGAATTCCCAGTCCTTTCAGACGCTCGAGGATTCCACTCCCTTTACCGCCAGAAATGATGGCAATGGGATATCCTTGTTTCACCGCGTGTTGCAAAGCATAGCCGTCCTTAATATTCATGGATCGGAGCATGTGGCCTTCTTCGGTTACTAACACCTGTCCGTTGGTGAGCACTCCATCAATATCAAAGATGAAAGCTTTTACGCGTTTGAAATTTTCTATCAGATTGTCCGCCATTGGATTAATGTGT
The DNA here is from genome assembly GCA_002347985.1 of Bacteroidetes bacterium UBA2234. Lineage (GTDB taxonomy): Bacteria > Bacteroidota > Bacteroidia > NS11-12g > UBA955 > UBA955. The sequence continues at coordinate 32,327 of DDYM01000045.1, read as the reverse complement.
TCGGGTCATGTTTTCTGGAACCACAATGATAAAATCTGCAATCCCCAAGTTTTCCTTTTCCAAAGTGGTTACATTGTTTTGGGTGCGCGTAGAAATCGTGATGACCTTGGTAGGTTGGGGGGGTACTGCAAATCTCGACACCGACCAGCGGGCTTTTTCTTCTTGGTTGATGTACCATTCGATGCTCTCGTGGTTGTCTGAATGATAACTGCCGTTGTAGTGAATAAAAACACTTCCACCTTCATATTTTTCAGGTACTGCTGGAAGGTTGCCATAGATTTTCCAGGCCATGGTGGCGTCTTTGATGGCTTGCGACATCGGCAAATTTTGACCGCCATGTCCACCGGTTGCCCTGAAAATTTCTGCGTAGCAGTTCAAGTTGCTATCGTAGGGCATGGGCATGGCGGGGAACAATTGTTTTTTATCTGTAGGAAGGGTATCTAAGGCCGCCAATCCACCACGGTATACCAAACTGGCGTATTTTCTGGGGATATTGGTGGCGATAAAGGGCAGTTTATTGTCTTTCGCAAAATCAACCAATGGCTTGTAATCTGTTTTGAAATTGGGCCATAGTTTAACCGCTTTTTTCAATTTGTCGTAGGCTGGATCGCCTCCCATCATCGCACCCATCGGGGTAACAACGGTCTCGGTTTTGGCGCTCGTATCCGTGGGGTTGAGGTATTCATCCAATGCGGCTTGTTGATCGGTCTCAAACATTTCTGCGCCCAAGGCCAAAGGAACCCGGGGTGTTTGTCCGGTGGCTGCAATATCAGTTTTTCCGCTGTTGTTTTCAGGAGCGATTTCGTCCAATTCCTCCTTCATTTCAGCATAGATATCCTGCGTGGTTTGGAGTTGCAACCAATGCGCAATGGGGTTGTCGTGGAATTCCCCAAAGAGAATCACAGTTGCGGGATGCCCATCTTTCTCGCCTTGCTTTTCGATGCTGCTGCCCATCATTTCGATGTATTGCGCATAGCTGATTTTCTTGCCTTTGGCGGTGTAGATCTGATAGGCTTGTATGTCCTTGGCAGGGGTAGGTTTTGTAACTACCGCCGAATTTTCGCTAGACGAAGACTGGGCAGAAAGGCTTACCGGTATAATCCCTAAGGCGATGATTCCGAGATGAATACTGATGATATTGGCAATTCGCATAAATACAAAGATAAATCATTTGCGTTGCCGAATTTCCGAAAACTCACCAACCAAAACTCGCGGCAGGCAGGGCTTTGTGGTTGAAATCAAACAGACATACATTTTCCCAGCTGCTGCCTTGATTCCCTGATTTCCCAGCCGATGTTACCCATGCTGGTTCCCAAATTCCCATGCCTTGAAAGGAGGGTTTGGCTTTGGCGTGATTCCAAGTTTTTTTGAGCCATGCGAGTTGACCTTGGGGCGATGCGGAATAGCCCGGACAGAGTTGTGAGGTCATCCCAAATACGTTGTTGGTATTATCGAGCCAGCCCAAAGTGTGAGGATAGGCGGTTTCGGCAATGATAAAGGGTTTCTGATTGACATCGCTCAGGGCTTGGAAATTGTTAAACACGAGGGAGTCGTTGCAGCCATGCCAGTTGCCGTAATAAGAAAATCCCCATAGGTCGAATTGCATATACTTGGCGAAATTTTTCCCCGTATTCAGTAAGGTAGCATCCGGTGCTAGGTGAAGCATGATTTTGGTGTTAGGGGATGCCTCTTTACAGCCTTTGGCCCCAGCATTGAAGAGGGTTGCGGTGCTTTGGGCCTGGGATTCAGAACCCGAGTAATTCCCCAGTGGCCATAGCATTCCTGGGCTGATTTCATTGCCAATTTGTACGATGGCGGGGGCTGTGTTTTGGGCGCAAAACTTGGCAACAACAGAATAAGTATACAGTTGAACGGTATCGCGCAGTGCTTGAATCGAAAGGTTTTTCCAGTTGTTGGGAGTGGCTTGACGACCGGGATCGGCCCAATCATCGCTGTAGTGGAAATCCAACCAAAGAGCGAGTTTTTGTTGCTGTGCGATTTTGGCCACCCATAGCAATTGGTCTAGGGTTGGGTGAGGGAAACTCGGTTTGCCATGGATGATTCTTAACCGGATGGTATTCACGCCATTGGAACGCATGAACTGGAAAATGTTAATCGGCGCGCCGGAGGAATCAAAAAACGAGGGCAACTGATCTTGCTGGGCCGCATAAGTTGAAATGTCCCAGGCATGAACCTCATCGTATGACAGGATTTTTGGCGATGGAGGATCAGGAACGAGGAGGCAGTCTGGTTTACAGGACCCCAATAGCCCCAAACCACAAGCGAATACGATAGCTGAAAACCCACGCAAAGACCTCATGGAATTGCAGTTACAGGTGAAATTACCAGCCTAGAATGTAGGCAAACATCAACGGAGCGACAATGGTAGCGTCGCTTTCCACGATGAATTTTGGCGTGTGAATGTCGAGCTTACCCCAAGTGATTTTCTCATTGGGAACCGCACCGCTATAGCTGCCATAGGAGGTGGTTGAATCGCTGATCTGACAGAAATAGCTCCAGAAAGGAATGTTCTCCATTTCCATGTCTTGGTAAAGCATTGGAACCACGCAAATGGGGAAGTCGCCGGCGATACCTCCACCAATTTGGAAGAAGCCCACGCCTTTGCCATCGCTGTTTTTCACGTACCAATCGGCAAGCCATGTCATGTATTCGATACCGCTTTTCATGGTTGAAGCTTGCAATTCACCTTTGATCACGTAGCTCGCGAAGATGTTACCCATGGTGCTGTCTTCCCAACCTGGCACAACGATAGGAAGGTTGCGTTCTGCGGCGGCGAGCATCCAACTGTTTTTTGGATCGATTTCGTAGTATTGCTCCAACTCACCACTCAACAAAATCTGGTACATGTATTCATGTGGGAAATATCGCTCTCCTTTGTCTTGGGCGCCTTTCCAGATGCCTTCGATATGCTTTTGCAAACGACGGAAAGCTTCTTCTTCAGGAATGCAGGTATCGGTTACGCGGTTATAGTGATTTTCGAGGAGGTCCCATTCGTCTTGCGGACTCAAATCGCGGTAATGGGGAACGCGCTTGTAGTGGTTGTGGGCCACCAAGTTCATGATGTCTTCTTCGAGGTTGGCACCGGTGCAAGAGATGATATCGACCTTGCCGGCGCGAATCATTTCGGCCAAGCTCTTGCCCAATTCGGCAGTACTCATGGCACCCGCCAAAGTCACCATCATTTTTCCGCCTTCGGTCAGGTGGGTTTCATAGCCTTTGGCAGCATCAACAAGAGCCGCTGCGTTAAAATGCAAGTAATGCGTTTCGATGAATTGAGAAATTGGACCTTTCATAAAGGCACAAAGATAGTGAAGATTTTTGGGATGCTCGGAAGTCTTGCTTGGAACTAGCCCTCACCCAACCACCATTTTTTGCGGAAGGTTTTGTATTTGGGTGCGTATTGGTGAATTCTTGCAAGAAGAAATTCCATGGCTTCATCGTAACTATCGGTAACCAAATATAAATCATGGTCTCCAGGCGAGATGGTGTGTTTGGCTTCCATCATTTTGAGCTGATCGATCTGGCCTTTCCAAAACTCGGTTCCAAACAGGACGATGGGGAATTGGGGGATTTTATCGCATTGAACCAAAGTATAGGCCTCAAAGAGTTCGTCGAGGGTACCCAGACCGCCGGGCATGATCACAAATCCTACGGAGTATTTAAAAAGCAGAACTTTTCTAACGAAGAAGTACTTAATATCCACCCAAACATCAAGGAAGGGGTTGGGTTTTTGTTCAAAGGGAAGTTCGATGTTTACGCCGATGGCTGTTCCGCCGACGTCTTTTGCGCCTCTACTGGCTGCTTCCATCACACCAGGTCCACCGCCTGTAACCACGTTAAAGCCGGCTTTTGCCACTCGCGCACCCATTTCGCGTGCTTGGTGATAGTATTCGTTGTCTTCGTGAAAACGCGCTGATCCAAAAATGGAGATGCACGGTCCTTGAAAGTGTAGACTTCTGAATCCCTTGATAAATTGAAAGAATACGCTGAGGGCGAAGGTGAATTCGGCGAATCGACTTCTAGGTCCTTGGTAGATGCGAAGGTCGTTGTTGCGATTGTATTGGTATTTTTCTNNTCATTGGGTGGTTTCAAATATCGGAAATTATATGTCGTCTAAAGAGTAACCTTGATAGGATACCTGATATCCTTGAAAATCGGGGAGGAGTTTGGCTGATTTGGCCTTCAACTTGCCTAGGTCGATGTTGTTTGCTTTCCTTTTCACTTCGCAAAAAACGACTTTCTTCTCAATCTCGTTCACCGCAATAATGTCGATCTCGTTTTCGTTGTTCCTCTCCCAATACGTGCCGATGAGGTTGTATTTCTTCTCGCGTTTGAGTTTTTCGATGAAGTATTTTTCCAAAATTTTACCGCTGTACGTGTCGTAGTCGCGATCCACAATTTGGGCTATATATTCGATGTTACCTGCCTCAATGGCACTTCTATATTTATAGATGAAGCGGAACCAGAAGCTCAGAAAATTGTCGGCAACTGCATATTTGATGGTTCGGGAGGTGGGCTTGGCGAAGATGGGACGCACTTTTTGGATTAGTCCATAGTTGCTTTCCAGTCGTTCCAAAAATCCCCCAGTTTGGATTTCCATGACGGATTCAATTTCCACGCGCGACGTTTTGCCTGTGGCAATCAACGAGAGTATTGAGAAATAGTTGCCATACTCTTTGCCGAATTCTTCGATCAGTACATTTTTTCCTTCTTCCAAAAAGAGCGAATTCTCACGCAGTACTTGGGCGAGCATGGCGGTCTTTGTGAACGCCTTTTGTGAAATCAACAATTCCACATATTTCGCTACGCCGCCGGTAATCAGGTAAAAGGCGAGCAGGTCTTCCCCGCTGTGCTGGGGGTGATAATCAGTGAGGATTTCTTTCAACGTGCTCACATCAAATGATTTCAGATGTATTTTGTGGGTGGCCCTACCAAACAAGGGTTCCTTAGCATTCTCAAAAATGCGGGTCATCATGGAATACACAGATCCACAGAGCAGCAAGTTGATTTTGGCGTCGCGCTTGCTAGCATCCCATAGGTTTTGCATATCTGAATATGTCGCCGCATTCACCGTGTTGAATTCCTGAAATTCATCGATGATCACTGTGAACTGTCGGGTTTTCGCGATTTCCAGCAACAAGCCAAACACGACTTTGAAGGTTTTGAGTTCGCCAAACAGGGGTATCTGCAATTTCTGCTTGATCTCTTCTGCGAATTCTTGGCAGAGCAAGGCCTCGTTTTTTTTGGCGATGAAAAAGTATAAGCAAGGACTATTTTTGTGTGCCTCAAGTAGCAGACTGGTTTTGCCAATTCTTCTGCGACCAATGACGAAGGTCATTTGGGCCGACTGATGCGATAGGTCCTCAATTTGTTTCAATTGAGCCAATTCTGATTCGCGATTGTAGAATTTCATGATTTATCGTAATGCAGATTACCGTAATGATGGTTGCGATAACAAAAGTACTAACTATTTTCATACTTGCAAAATCTTTGTAGTATTGGATTTGCCGCCTATTTTGGCTTCCACTTTTGAGTTGAAATACCGTGGTGTATTATGTTTTTTTGCCCAAATTAGGCTTTTAATATTGCCCAAGTTGGAAGTGGAACATTGCCAAAGTCGGAAGTTTGGTCAATTAAATTCGACCCATATCAATAAAAAAGCCCCGGCGCAGCCGGGGCTTTTTGTCGCAGACTTGGCTGCGGAAAAGGGTTTATCAGATGCCCAAGGTGCCCCAAAAAATTGGAATGCCTCAAACGCGATGAAATCAATTAATAATTAGAAACGCTCGTCTGC
>DDYM01000045.1:0-26468 GCA_002347985.1 Bacteroidetes bacterium UBA2234 | reverse complement strand
TCCAAAATGGCCGCGTAAATCGGACCACTGGTCATGAATGTCACTAGGTCGTTGAAGAACGGACGCTCTCTGTGGATACCATAGAAATCACCGGCGCGCTCATTGCTAAGCTGGGTGTATTTCAAGGCAACGACTTTGAAGCCGGCTTGAATGATTTGATCTAAAATTTTTCCTGCGTGGCCGTTTGCTACTGCATCGGGCTTGATCATTGTGAAAGTGCGGTTTGTTGCCATGTGTGTTAAAATCGGCGCAAATTTCGTGAATCTTAGTCAGATTCGTGCACATAATCGCTCAAATACTCGAAATGTGCGGTCAATTTTCCGCCATCGGTGATGGTTGCTTCCTCCAACAACCGCGAATGCGCAGCAAACAACTCCGGAATGATATGCAATGAAAGCATCTCTCCAAATTCTTCGCTCGCATCCTTGGGAAGTTCGTTGGGGAGGTTTCCAACCGACATAACATCGATGCTATCGGCCTGATAAGGATCGCAGGGTTCGAGCTTGGTTCTGCTCCAACCTATCACAGGATCGGCGATGCTGGTGGCCTTGTAAGTAATCGGCACACTGCCTTCCACATCGCAACTGATATCGGCTATAACTGAGGGTACATAGCCCGCTTGTTGGGTTTCAGAAATTTCAAACAAACGCGGAAGATCCTCTGTCCAATAGATGCCGTTGATCAATAGGTCGGTCCGCCCACAATAAGCGCTAAACTGACCCTGATATTCGTGATGAAACTGATAAAAGTGCTTTGTATCCCAGGCCTTCAGCGTAGGGTGAACATACAAATCTGGCGAATTGAGTTGAACAAAAACGGGTTCTTCGTAGTCGATATGCAAAAATTGATTGGGCGATACCTCTCTGATGTTGATGGCCCGCAAAAGGTCCAACGCCCCCTGTGAAACCCTACCTCCGCCAGTGATAACGATACGCATATTTGGGAGTTGAACGGAAGTGAGTTGCGATAAAACTTCGGCGTAACTCTTGCATTGGTTGGCGGGTTTCAAGGAGAACAAATTGTGTTTTTTCCCGTAAACCAAAAGTCCATTGTAGGCACCTACAAGTCCGGCGAAACGACCAAAACCGAGGACGCGCTGACCGTTTTCGTATCGCAGCACTTCGTAATCAATGAGTCTGATATTTTTGGCCAAAATCGACTGAAGCATGCCTTTGTTATAGGGTTGCTTTTTGATGGTATGTGAAAAGAAGAAATAGGTTTTATGGGCCAGCAAAGAATCGGCGGGGAGCTCTTTGATGTTTAAAATGATATCTGCGGTTTCGAGGTTCTCTACCACAGGAATTCCCAGTTCTTCATAGGAAGCATCGGAAAAACATCGCGTAGGCGAGGATTCAACGATGATAGAAATTTGGGGATATCGCTGCTGCAAAGCAAGGCATTGAATGGGGGAAAGTGCCACACGATTGTCGGGCGGATTTTTGCGTTCTCTTGAAAGTCCAATTATCACAATTCAAAGTAACAAAATATTTAAGGCAACCCACAAAAAACTAATTTGGCGATTCATCTTTTGAGTTGGCAACCGGATCGATGATATTTGCGCTGCGATGTGCTTTTCCTACGCTGTGAATTTCTCTGCTCAATCGTTGCAATCCAAATTGGATTTGGGCGATGCGGGCACTTTGGATCCTAGCAATCCCTTTGCTCGTGTGACTTTTTTGGATCAACAGAACTGGGACGCATCGATTCCCAAACCGGGTTATTTTTTTTCTGGATTTGATCAGCCACAGTTGCCAGTTTTGGTTGGCGATACCTCAGAACGGGGCAACGGTCAGACAAGTGTTTCTCTAAAGCCCATGCAATGGGGGTTGATTCCGTCTTGGGTGAAATCAACAGACAAGGCCCGTGAATTATTTGCTTATGGCTTGAACGCAAGGGCAGAAACCATCGAAGAAAAACCCATGTTTCGGGACGCTTGGAAACAATCAACGTGTTTGATTCCCGCCAGCGGCTTTTTTGAATGGAAAGAAGTGAACAAGAAGAAGTATCCCCACTACATTCAGATGAAAGACGCGTCTGTGATGCTGATGGCCGGGATTTTTAGTCAGTGGATGGATCCCGAAACGGGCGAGTTGCTAGAGACCTTTGCCATTGTGACCACCGAGGCCAATGCCTTAATGCAAGAAATTCACAATGTGAAAAAGCGGATGCCGGTGATTTTGGAGGGGGCAGATGCAGGATTGTATTTGCGGGCATCGGCGGCGGAAAGAAAAACCATTTTACAACCTTGCGATAACGATTTAATAAAAGCCTATCAAGTGGGGGATTGGCTCAACAATTCTCGGGGGTTTAGAAACGTGGAAGGTGCCATTTTGGAAGTAAAAAAAGATTTTCCACAGTCATTATTCTGAGTTTTTCGTGTGCTATATTTGCGGCCCCATGAAAAAATTCCTTTGGCTGTCCATTTTGGCACTCACAGTTTTGGTTATTCCATCTTGCAAACCCAAGAATACTGAGAAAAAACCTCAAAAAGACTCGGTTGCCACTGTGGTAGATCAAAGGACTCCTTTGGATGCAAAGTGGACGGCTTTTGCTCGTTATATGGCGGGTGTTCACGACGATAACAACGATAGTTTAGAGAAGCGCGAATACTGGAAAATGCATGCCGCCAAGACGGATTTGCGTTGGAGATTGTTGATGCAAACGGTGGGTACACCTATAGCTACGTGGGTGACTGAAAAGAAGTATTTGTCGGCTAGTGCACCGAAAACCTTGTTATATCCTTTTGCAGGGGGTGATTTTTTCTATGCCAATTTGTTTTACCCCAACCGCGATACGGTGATTATGATTGGTTTGGAGCCAGTGGGTACTGGTTTTGAGGACTCCGCCGTGGCGCCAAAGCAAATGGAAGATTACCTAACCGTTTTGGATCGATGCATGTTCTATCCCCACAAGTTGGGATTCTTCCGTACCTTAAGTATGGATGATGATTTTTCTCATGAGTTGATGAACGGTACGTTGCATACATTCTTGTTTTACTTAGCCCGGAATGGTTTTGGAATTCATTATGTAGAGTATTTTTCATTGGATCAGAATGGAAATCAGATTGCAGTGGAGCCGGGTGCTGAACCAAAGGGTATCAAAATTGGTTACTCGGGCAAAGACGATAAGTCGGTGAAGCAATTGGTATACATCAGTCAAGACATAAGCAACACAGGAAATAAAAAAGCACCAGGAGTCATCAATTACTTAAAGCATCGCGGGTCTGTGGTGACATTCTTAAAGGCTGCAAGTTATTTGATGTATAAAGACTATTTCTCGGACATTGCTGGGGTAGTGACAGGTCAGTCCAAAATCATTCTTCAAGACGATTCAGGCATGCCGATGCAGGCGATGGTTGGCGCAGGATTTAACACCGAACTTTTGGGTGAATACAGCAAGACGATTCATTTGTTCGAGAATTATTTTCAGAAGGACATGCGCGATGAATATTTGGCGAAGAAGCCGGCCAAGTTGCCATTCACCATTGGATACAACGCGGAATTTGGCGAGTGTAACTTGCAGTTAGGCACCAAGAAATGAGCAATTTTGTCTGCTTCCATGCCATTTGGAATGAGATAAAATCTGCGAACGGCGAGGGTGTGGATGAGGCATTGATGTTGGAGCGGGCGGATATCGTCACTGCATTTTTGGGAGAGTTTCCATTTACACATTTTGAGACAGAGAGGGGTTGGGTAAAGGCGTTTGCCGACGAGAACGATATTTCTCCGGCGGAGTATATTGAAATTCAGGAGAGTGTTTCGGACTTTATCGATTCTTTTTCATGGAGCATTGTGGAGAGGGAGAATTGGAATGCGATGTGGGAGAAGAACTTTTTTAATCCCCTGTTGGTGGGAGAATTTTTTGTGCGGGCTCCATTTCACGAGCCGGCGCCCGAAGGGCGCCGCGCCATCACGATAGAACCGCGCATGAGCTTCGGAACGGGGCACCACGGTACTACGCGATTGATGCTTACGGCGTTGCAAGATTTGGGTGATACACTGCAGAATTCGAAAGTACTGGACATGGGCAGCGGGACAGGTATCTTGGCAATCGCAGCAGAAATGTTGGGTGCAACCGAAGTCCTGGGCGTGGAAATCGATGATTGGGTTGTAGACAACGCAAACGACAACCTAGTAATTAACCAAACCACCCGTACCAAAATGATCCTCGGTGATGTGAGAGCCATCAGCCAGATCCAAAACGGATACTACGATGTGGTTTTGGCCAACATCCACCGCGAAGTGCTCTTGGCGGATATGGCTGAATATCAAAGAGTGCTGAAGGCCTCTGGAAATCTTCTCCTCAGCGGCTTGAGAGAAGAAGATGTCCCCTTGATTTTGGAAAAATCGCAAAACATAAATTTAGTGTTGCAACAAACACAAATCATCGACGGTTGGGTGATGATGATGTTTGAAAATAAGTAATCTTTGCACCGATATTTGTTGCAATTTCGTAACTTCCCCTCCCTTGACAAGTGTAATTAAATTATTGCCCGATGCGGTAGCCAACCAGATTGCTGCAGGAGAAGTTGTGCAGCGTCCCGCCAATGCGGTAAAGGAATTATTAGAAAACAGTCTAGACGCTGGTGCTACAAAAATCACCCTGCTGGTGAAGGATGGTGGGAGTACTTTGATGCAAGTCATCGACAATGGCAAAGGGATGAGTGAAATGGATGCCCGTCTCTGTTGGGAAAGGCATGCCACTTCCAAGATTCGCAAAGCGGAAGACCTCTTTAAACTGGATACCTATGGATTTCGGGGTGAGGCGATGGCTTCTATTGCGGCCGTTTCGCAAGTAGAGATGAAAACGAGGAGGGTGGATGATGAAGTGGCGCAGTTTATTCGCATCGAAGGCAGTGAAGTACTAGAACAGCGGGTTGATGCGGCGCCCCAAGGCACAAATATCGCCATAAAAAATCTGTTTTATAATCTGCCAGCAAGACGGAATTTTCTCAAGTCCATTGCCGTAGAAACCAAGCACATCGTAGAGGAATTTTTGCGACAGGCCATGGCAAACCCAACCGTTGAGTTTGTATATCACAACAACGGATCATTGGTATATCATTTCAAATCGCAACCCCTGAAAGATCGGGTTTTGGAGGCGATGGGAAAGAAGTTAAATACGGAGATTTTAGAAGTTAAGGAAAATACCGATATCGTGGAAATTACCGGTTTTGTTGGGGCTCCTGGCTCTGCAAAGCGCACTCGAGGCGAACAGTTCTTTTTCATGAACGGTCGGTTTATTCGCAGCAATTACTTTCAACACGCCGTGAATGCTGCCTACGAAGGTTTGATTCCAAGTGATGAATTTCCTTTGTTCGCCTTGTATCTCAAAGTGGATCCGTCAAAAGTCGACGTCAACGTGCATCCCACCAAAACGGAGGTGAAATTTGAAGACGAAAAACACATTTATAATCTGGTAAAAGCCGCTGTTCGTAAGGCCTTGGGCAATTTTGTTGTACAGCCCTCGATATCACTGGGAGATTTTACGCACATGGGTGATTTTATCAATCAACCCTTATCGCCGCAGGGAAGTCCAAACAACCAACCATGGAAAACGGATCCTTCCTCATTTACCGAAAAACGCAATCCCAACTACAATCCCTTTGGTGAGCAAGGGGGCGGCGGTTATCAACGGTCCAGCAACCAAGATTGGCAAAAAGTACTGGGGTCGGTGGAACAAACGGGAATGCACACTTTGCAGCGAAACAGTGCATTCAATACGCAGTCATCTGATCTGTCTCGCCCAAACAATGAGTACAGCGATTCTGGGTTGAAAAATACAGGCGCAGAGCCAAATGCCCTCGTTCAAGGATTGTTTGCCTTGTCCGATGCCTATGTGGTTGTCAATCGGGGTGGGGCGCTAACCATCATCGACAAGAAATTGGCTCAGCAACATGTTTTCTATCACGATTATTTGAAGCAATTGCAAGCCCATGCCGGCCAAAGTCAGCATTTGCTTTTCCCTAGAACCGTTGAATTGCCACCCGCCCAAATTCCTGTGGTTTTGGAGTTGTTGCAAGAATTGCAATGGTTGGGGTTTGATATTAATCACTTTGGAGGTAATACATTGATTGTGAATGGATTGCCCGCTTTGCTGACACAAGGCGATGAGCAAAAACTCATTGAAAACCTCATCGAAGATTATCAAAATACCCAAGGGGATTTGAAATTGGGGAAATATGAGAGCATGGCATTGTCGATGGCAAGGCACGCGGTGATCCGCAGCGGAATGGGAAAGACCCAAGAGGAATTACAACAATTGGTGGTACGACTGTTTGCGTTGAGTAACCCATCGCATACATTTGATGGCAAACCCATTTTTATCGAATTGTCTGCCGCCTTCATTTACGATACTTTTCAGAACAAAAAACAAAGAACATGATTGCACAACTGCCTCCGGGGTTAAAGAATTTATTGATTATTATGGTGTTGGTGAGCTTTGCGCAAGTGGCTTTGCCAAAGACGGGCTTTGATGTGGAGACCTTATATCTGTTTTATCCCGACAGTGAATATTTCCGAATTTGGCAGTTGGTAACCCATATATTTTGTCATGGCGGCATAGGGCACCTGCTTTTCAATGGATTGGCATTGTTTTCTTTCGGGGCGATTGTAGAATATCGCTTGGGGACATCTCGATTTTTACAACTGTTTTTCGTGGCTGCCTTGGGCGCAGTATTGGTTCATTTTTCACAAATGGGATATACGCTGTTTTCTCATACAGGGACCCTTTTTCCTAACCATGCGGCGGGATTTGAAGCGGTTCCTTATGGTCCAATGATTGGTGCTTCGGGGGCGGTTTATGGGGTGATGGTTGCCTTCGCCTACCTATATCCTAATGAGTCACTCGTTTTCCTCTTTATTCCCTATCCGATCAAAGCCAAATACTTAGTTCCCATCATGGTGGGTTTGGATGTGCTTTTGGGGTTGGGAAGTTTCTCGGGCGACAACGTTGCTCACTTTGCGCATATTGGTGGTGCATTGACTGGATTTCTGTTGATTTTCGCTTGGCGTAAGATGGGAAAGGTTTTTTGAGATGATAAAAGACGCGCTCGATACATTTTTTGTGAGATGGTTTGGACCCAGTCGTTCTGCGGTACAGCAAATCATCGCAACCTGTGTATTGGTTTTTTTGTTGTCGTGGTTTCTCATTTTGATTACGCTTTATCCTGCATCGAATCGTGGGATTTCTCAAGCAATTTTGGATTGGCTAAAATTCAGTCCTTTTGAGCTTAGCAGAGGGTATAAATTTTTCAGCGCCTTCACTTACATGTTTCTCCATATTGATGTATGGCATCTCCTGGGGAATATGTTATGGCTCTATTTTGTGGGTTCCATTTTGGAAGACCTGGTAGGCAAGCAGCACCTGTGGAAATTGTTTATTTGGGGAGGACTTTTTGGTGCCTTGTTCGTCCAAATTTTTTATTCAGGCTTAGTTTTCATGGGGAATGAGGGTGTACTGTTTTTTCCTGAAAACACCTTGGGTGCCTCGGCGGGTGTATCTGCAGTGGTTCTGGCAACTGCGATTTTTACGCCGCGATATCGACTCTTTTTGTTTGGATTAATTGAGATTGAAATCCGATGGATTGTTTTGGTGAAAGTCTTATTGGATGTGATGGGTATTTTTGGAAACAACAACGCGGGCGGTTATGCGGCTCATTTGGGTGGTTTATTGTGGGGAACGCTCTATGCATACGGTGTATTGAAGGGTGATTTTTTGCAGTCAACAATGTTGGCGTTCTCGAACTTTAGCGATCGAATTGTATCGTTTTTTACCACAAAAAACAGGAAAAACCCTTCCATGAGGGTAAATAAATCAGCCAATTCTGTAGATTCGAAAAGTAGAAAATCCAATCATCTCTCGGAGGAAGTGGTGAATGAGATCTTAGACAAAATATCACAAGTGGGGTACAACAACCTCACCCAAAAGGAAAAGGAAACACTCTTCAAAGCCAGTCAAGACCAATGAAGCTGATCAACATCATCGCATTTCCTGCCACAGTGGTTTTGGCTATTTTGCTGATGTTATCGGGCATAGTCCCTACGATTTCTCCGGAAACCAATTCTTGGTTGCCCCTGTTGGGTTTGGCGTTTCCGGTATTTTTCGTTTTGATGGTTTTGGCATTTGTTTACTGGTTAATTCAAGCCAAATGGCGAAGTTTATTCGCACTTTCTTGTCTATTGTTGAATTTGGGGCAGGCGAGTTTATATATACAATGGAACGATTTGAGTGCCGAAAGTATAGAGTCAAGAAGAATCGCCGAGGAAGCAAAGGAGTCTGACGGTGGTGCTTCCGCCGAGTTCTTGAACCTGAACGCCAAGCTTTTGAAGGTAATGACTTACAATGCACAGTTATTTGGCTTATATCAAAGTGAGTCGTCGGTTGACATCGTAAATACGGAATACATGCCAGCGATGGACTCTTTTCTTCGGGTATTGAAAGCCGAAAACGCGGACGTTGTTTGTTTGCAAGAAGTATATGCTAAAGCGGGCGGATTGAAGGCGTTGGCGAGGTTTTTAAAGGCAGAGGGAGGATTTGATTACTCTCAAACGTATACCTTGAGCGATAGGCGACCTTACGGAATGATAATCCTAAGTAAGTATTTGATTAAGCGATGGAAACCATTGTCGTTGGGTCCAAACACGGGCAACATGGCGATGTGGGTGGATATTGTGATTCCATCGGAGTATAAATTCTTACGGGATGCTAGAATCCGGGTTTACAATCTGCATCTGCAGTCCTTTCGATTTGCGAAAAAAGATTACGAAGTGATGCAAAAGCAAACGCAGCAGAAGGAAATCGACATGGAAGGATCAAAAGGAATCATTACACGATTGAGATTGGGTTACAAGCGAAGAGCGGAGCAAGTTGGAATTGTAAAGCAGAGCATATTGGATTGTGATTTCCCCAAATTGATCTGTGGAGATTTTAATGATATTCCGGTTAGTTACAGCTACCGCCAGCTCAGCGCAGGGATGAGGGATGCATTTGTTGAGGCGGGTCGCGGTGTGGAAACGACATACAAGGGTTCTATGCCAAGTTTTAGAATTGATTACATTTTGTTCGACAATCCGATGAGGGCTGTGAGTTATCATAGCATCAAAGAGGTACCATCGGATCATAAACTCGTTGTATCGGAACTGCAGGTTGGCGAATTATTTCATCGCTGATAGGGTTGTCGTTAACCAAAAAAAACCACAATTTGTGAACTTTATCCGCCCTTTAAGGAAACCCCTCAATTGAATGAGTTTGGGTTGTATATTTGTAGTTTAAACTTATGCCATACTTTTTTACTTCAGAATCCGTGTCGGAAGGACACCCAGACAAAGTAGCTGACCAAATTTCAGACGCGTTGATCGACCATTTTTTGGCTTACGACCCAAGCAGTAAAGTGGCCTGTGAGACTTTGGTAACCACCGGGCAAGTTGTTTTGGCCGGAGAGGTAAAGTCAAACGCTTACTTAGATGTTCAAAAAATCGCGCGTGATGTAATCGCAAAAATTGGTTACACCAAGAGTGAGTATATGTTTGATTCCAACAGTTGTGGAATCTTGAGTGCAATTCATGAGCAAAGTGCAGATATCAACCAAGGTGTTGAGCGTGCAAATCCTGAAGATCAGGGTGCGGGCGACCAAGGTATGATGTTCGGTTATGCGAACAATGAGACGGATACATTGATGCCATTGCCATTGATGTTGGCTCACCTTTTATTGGAAGAATTGGCTGCAATGCGCAGAGAAGGAAATGTGATTGGCTATTTGCGTCCCGATGCGAAAAGTCAGGTTACAATCCAATATTCGGATGATCATAAGCCGATGAATATTGATACCATTGTGATTTCTACCCAGCACGACGATTTCGACCAGGACGAGGCGATGTTGAAGAAGATTCACAACGATTTGGTGAATTTGTTGATCCCACGGGTGAAGGCCAAGTTGCCAGCGCACATCCAAGCTTTGTTCGGAAGCGACATTAAATATCATATCAATCCAACAGGAAAGTTTGTGATTGGTGGACCACACGGCGATACAGGATTAACAGGTCGTAAGATCATTGTTGATACATATGGTGGTCGTGGAGCGCACGGCGGTGGCGCGTTTTCTGGAAAAGATCCTAGCAAGGTAGACCGTTCAGCGGCCTATGCAACCCGACATATCGCTAAGAATTTGGTAGCGGCTGGTGTTTGCGACCAAGCTTTGGTTCAGGTGAGTTATGCGATTGGTGTTGCGGAGCCAGTAGGGTTGTTTGTTGACACTTATGGTACGGCGAAAGTTTCAATGACAGATGGCGAGATTGCTGCGAAAATTTTGGCTATGCCTGAATTTAGTTTGCGTCCTTACCACATTGAGCAGCGTTTCCAATTGCGTACTCCTATTTACCTAGAAACTGCGGCTTACGGACATATGGGTCGTGAGTGCAAAACAGTAGATAAAGTGTTTAACGCTGGAAAGCCAAACGAGTTAAAGGTTTCGGTAAAATTGTTCCCTTGGGAAGAAACCAATGCTGTGGGCGCTGTAAAGTCGGTTTTTGGTCTATAAACCAGCCGAAAGAATTTACAATTAATCAATCTAAACCATGTGTGGAATCGTAGCCTATATCGGAAATAAACAGGCGTATGAAATTGTCATCAAGGGCCTTAAACGCTTAGAGTATCGAGGATACGATAGTGCGGGAGTGGCGTTGTTGGATAGTGAAATGCGCGTTTTCAAGAAACAGGGTAAGGTTTCAAACTTGGAAGAGGCGGCGGCCGGTCATGACACTACGGGTACCATAGGGATGGGACATACCCGTTGGGCCACGCATGGTGAACCCAATGATAGAAACTCACATCCACATTTGAGTGAGAGTGGGGAATTGGCGATTATTCACAATGGAATCATTGAGAATTATGCGACCTTGAAAGAGGGTATGATTCAACGTGGGCATACGTTTCATTCGGATACTGACACAGAGGTGTTGGCGCATTTGATTGAAGATGTTATGTTGAATTCGGGTTTGCCTTTGGCAGATGCCGTTAGATCCGCGTTAAAGCAAGTGGTGGGCGCTTATGCAATTGTGATTTTGAGTAAAAATCATCCTGAACATTTGATTGCTGCAAGGAAAGGAAGTCCTTTGGTTGTGGGATTGGGTCACGATAGGGGAGAATTTTTCTTTGCTTCTGATGCAACACCCATTGTGGAATATACCAACAAGGTGATTTATTTAAAAGATGGCGAAGTTGCGATCGTTGAGAATAAAGAATTGATTGTAAAGAGCATCGAAAATGTAGTTCAGGTGCCTTATGTGCAGGAGTTGGAGTTGAGTTTGGAGCAATTGGAAAAGGGCGGATATCCTCACTTTATGTTGAAGGAGATTTACGAACAGCCTCGTTCTATTTTTGATAGTTTTAGAGGTCGTTTCGATTCTAATACTGGCCAAATTCACATGCGGTCCATGGAGGATTATGCGGAGCGTTTGAAGGAAATCAAGCGATTGATTTTGATTGGCTGTGGAACGAGTTGGCATGCTGGATTGGTAGCGGAGTATTTATTTGAAGATTTGGCACGTGTGCCTGTGGAAGTGGAATATGCATCTGAGTTTAGGTATCGCAATCCTGTATTGTATGCCGATGATTTGGTAATAGCCATTTCTCAGAGTGGTGAAACTGCAGATTCTTTGGCGGCAATGGATTTGGCCAAACGCAAAGGGGCGAGTGTATTTGGCGTTTGTAATGTGGTGGGTTCGAGCATTCCTCGTTTAAGTGATGCCGGTGCTTATACGCATGCAGGGCCTGAAATAGGGGTTGCAAGTACGAAGGCATTTACGGCTCAAGTAACGGTATTGGCATTGATGGCGGTGGGTATGGCAAAGTTGCGCGGTACAATGAATTTGGTAGCAATCAAATCGTTTTATGAGGAAATGGAAGCCATTCCAGAGAAGATTGAAAAGGCATTGTTGTTGAACAATCAGATGATCGAATTGGCGTCGAAATATAAAGATGCCAGAAACTTCTTGTATTTGGGTAGAGGATATAACTTCCCTGTGGCATTAGAAGGTGCTTTGAAATTGAAAGAGATCAGTTACATACATGCGGAGGGTTATCCTGCAGCGGAAATGAAACACGGTCCGATTGCATTGATTGATGAAGAGATGCCAGTGGTTGTGATTGCGACCAATTCAGAACATTATGAAAAGGTAGTAAGCAACATCCAGGAGGTAAAGGCTAGAAAAGGGATAGTAATTGCTATTGTGAGCGAAGGAAATCGCGATTTGGATAAGATGGTTGACCATGTGATAGAAGTTCCTGAAACCATTGAACCCTTGAGTCCTTTGATCAACACTGTGCCATTGCAATTGCTGAGTTATCACATCGCTGTGATGCGTGGTTGCAATGTGGATCAGCCTCGCAATTTGGCCAAATCGGTAACCGTGGAGTAAAGCGTTCCACCTAAATCTGGTTCCCCTTTATTTACTGATATTTTAGAGGATCTGAAATACTTATTCTTCCCCAATCTTCAATTTTATTGATCAGGGATTTAATCTCTGTAACTCACGCATAGAGCTTAATTGTTATCGCCAAACGTTGTTATAGCGGTCGTATCCTTGTATGTTGATTTTAAATCCAATACGTGGCTTTTCGAAGATATTGGAATAGCCAGCAGTTAAGTAATAACCAATTTTATATCGTTCACGCACAATGCGAAAGGCTTTGTCAATGCCAATAAATCCCTCGTAATAGAACATGTTTCTTCGTTCTGGTGCATAGAGGAAATTGGCTCCAGCGCGTTCGGTTATTTTTAGCAATTTCAGGAAGGGGATTTTATTAACTAAGCTACCATTGAATTCATGGAGGTAGTGGAGTTCAACAAAGCGGTGAAAGGTTTTAAATGTGGAATCCAATTGTTGGAAATTGTACAGGGGTGAGCTGAAAATCCCGGGGTAGCCCCGTCTCTGGTATCGGTAATCCATCACACTTACGTTTTTTTGGCTTAAAAAGGCGCCGCTGTTGGCAATGATGGTGGATTTTCCCGAAAGCCCCAAGGGTATTTCTTGCTCTATGCGGTATTCCAAATATTTGAAATCTATTTTGCTGCCAAAAATCCCAGGGATGGCCTGCCTGTAATTCACGCTAAACGTGGGCCAGTTGGATCCGAGCACAATTTTTTGTCGGGGCTCCAGGATGTATCGTTGAAACGGCGTATAACTCAATCCAATTTCATTGTTAAAGGTGTAAGAGGAGGCGAATTTTAGGGGTACATTGTTTTCGAAAAGACTGTCGCCAGCGGCGCTAAAATGGAAGTTTTCGATGCTGCTCCTATAGGCCAATCGTCCCTGAATCCGGAGGTATAATCCATTCACCAATTCTTGTCGGTGAGCCCCCAGAATACTCTTTTCAACATAAATGTTATCCCGCCTAAAAACATCCAGATAGGCAGCATTGGGGTTGATAAATCCAAATTGCTTACCGACAACGATATTATATCGCTTTCTTTTGATCGGATTGTAAAGATGACCAAAGCTCACGGTTCCTTGAACATCATTGTTGTTGATGCCAAAAGATAAATTCTGGTTAAATTCCAATTCCTCCTTGTTCGGCAGTGTTTTTTTGATGGCACACATCAACCCTGCTCTTGGTCCGCCCGGCCACCAAGGTTGGTAACCTGTCCACAATGGGGCAAACTGCATTTCCAGCCCTTTTTTTCTGTCTTTGTAACCTTGACCTTCAATTACAAGAGATTTGAATGTCACTTTATTGATTTTGGATTCAATTGAGTCCAAGTATTTGTCTGACGTTTGTACTCTTCTTATACTGTCGGTTCGATTGATGAACTTGATTTCGTTGTTGTTCAGAGGTATACTACGTTGTGTTTTCCAATAACTTGAATCCCTTTCATAAGCCTCTTGCGTTGTTTTGCTGATTTCCATACCGAAGTGGTTTTTTGGAAAAGCCCGAAGAACTTTGATGTCTTTATATCGCACAAAAGTGGTTGCTCTTTCTGTTGAGGAACCCATTTTGGCAACGTAATTGAATCGTTGGGAATCAATCAATAAATGCAATGAATCATCCAATTTGTAATATTGATTGATCTGCATTTCGTCGTATTCCCCCATCAAGTGTCTGGGGAATTTGAGCAGTGATTTATATACCCAAAAAGCGGAGTCTACGATGTGCAGCTCCCCTGTAAAAGTGGCGTTGGCCGTTTGTCTGCTATTTACGCCGATACGCAAAATTCTGCCATAAGTGGAATCTTGATAGCTCCCCAAATATCGAAATCGATAGGCCAAGAGAGCGGAGTTGGAAAGGGGCGACATGATGGGCATGCCTGAGAGAGCCGGGGCGTGGATGAGGTTTTGATACAAATTGAAATCGCCATCGGTTGTTGTTAAATAAAACAGACCAACCAAATCATCACGTGATCCAATTTTGGTTACACCGTCGCGAATCTCTTTGATTTTTCCGTCTGTTGTAGCATCTCTTTGCATCACGATTTCCACGAATGCCTTGGCAATTGGACCTGTATCATGGGCCACGTCGGGGAACTTCGATTTTTCTGGAATATTTGAAGAGGAAAGCGAGGAGGGGTCGGACTCCGCGGGTAAGCTTTTGGGTGCTTTTGACTTGTTTTTATTGGTATTTATTTGAAATGCTTTGATATATAGCGTAGCACTTTGGTTTGGAATCTGATTGTGCCAATATTCGCGTTTTTCAATGGTCTTTCGCATGTATTCCGGCCCTGGATCCTTGTATTCTTTATGGATTTCTACAACCCCGATTTTTTCTGTTTGATGCGATAAACGAATATTGAGCGTGTCGTTTTGATTCTGTTTTACAATCAAAGGGATTTCAACGGAATTGAAATTGGGGTGAGAGAATATTAAATTGTAAGATCCGGGTTCCAATCGAAGGTCAAAATAGCCGTCCAATCGGGTTTGTCCCATTTTTGCTCCGTTGCGATTAAAAATCTGAACCACTGGGATAGGGGAAGAAGCCGTATCTACCACTATGCCAACGATATAACTGCCGTTTCTTTTTTGTGCTTGTATTGGGGTAAACTGAAATCCCAAAAACAAAATCAATAAGATGTGTAGCAGCGATTTTTTTCTCAGCATCACTTGGTTTTTTTGTTCTTCTTTTTTGATTTCTCGCCTTTGGGATAGGGCAACTCTGGGATACTCACAGTATGTGGAGGGAGGAACAATTTTTCTGCGGGTTTGTTTTGCATATCCCATACAAATCCCTTGAGTTTGCTGTCAACCGCGGGCAGTTGATCGATGGGATAGAGCGTGCCCACAGGTTTTTCGTAAAAGGTAATTTGATCGATTTTCCCTTTTTGAAATCCGATTTTCATGCTTTTGCAGGTGACTGTATTGGCCGACTCTAACGTGTCTGCATTCCGTAAAAAATAGATGCTTTGGGCATTGCCTACGACCCGAACCTTTTCCATTTTTTGATTTGCATCCATCCACTGGTGAATCGAATCGCCTTGAATTTGGGAGAAATGAATGCTATCTTCTTGGATGGCTACAAAACCATGTTTAAAACTCTTGAGTTCTTTCACTTTTTGGGCCACTACCCGCATTTCAATGGAATCGCCGCTCACTCGAGAAACACTATCGTACAACACAGGTTTGCCGCTGAAATAAAATGTAGAATCGCTGCGCTTGGAAGTAAGTTTATTGCATTTTCCACTGGTGGTTTCTTGCGAAAATGCGACATTATAAGTTGCAGTGAGAGCCACAGGTTGTGTTGAATCACTGTTATAGGCCAATGTATCTGCTTTAAGTTTAAAAGGCTTTTTGGCATCGCCTTGATACGCTAGTGCTTGGTTCCATACCTTGATGGATTTTGCCAAACCATTGTATTGCGCATGCTTCCCCCATACTTTCCATTGGTCGATGCTGTCCTGAATGTAGACATTTCCATGCGCCATTCCCACCTGACTGATTTTATTGAAATATAGGGTATCACAAACCACCGTTTTTCCTTGATCGAACAGTGCCACCTGGCCAAAAAACTCGCCTTTTTGTTCGTCGGTTAAATAATACCCACGCTGAAAAACCACAATTTTATTTTGATAATCCAACTGAGTTTGGGCGAAAAATTGGGCCCTTTTGATATCGGTTCGGTATTGAAGCGTGTCCGTTTTAACCGTGTATTCAGGCGTTGTGAGTACAACATTATTCTTGAAAAACAGGGTTTTTTTGTTGGGATTGTAACTGCCTGATTTCGCGCTGAGTGTAGTTTCTTTGTCGATGATATTCCCGCCGGCACCATACCATCCCACCTTGGTTTGTGTGTTGTATTCAATCCATGGCGTTGAGAGTTCCATGGTTCCGTCGATCAGTTTCACATTACCAATCACCTTGGCAGTATGGGTGGCATTGTTGTATTCTAGGGTTTTGCCAGTTACGATTGCGCCGTCTGGATTTGTAATGCGGATGTTACCGCGACCGAGTAGATCCTGCGTCTGGGGGTCGTATTCGGCTTCGTCGCAGTATACATTGCTGCCCGATTGTTCAAATCGCACGTTTTCTTTGAGCCATTGGACGGTTTTGCCATCGCGTTTTAGCGATTTCATGCGACCTGCTTGTAGTGTAATGGGTTGTGCGATCAGAAATTGGCAGGCGAAAAAGGAAATCACAAATACAAGGACAGAGATCCTGTTTTGGTGGTGCAACCACTGGGAAAATTTGTTTCTATGAATGAAATAACCCACGGAGTTTCGTCTTTGTGCAATTACTTTGCAAAGTAAGTGTTAAAAGGGTTTCAAACAGCGGTTAATCTACGGAAATGGGATTTGGAGCGATGTCCGACGTTGTTGGCGGTGAGCGGCGGTGTAGATTCGGTTGTAATGGCCAGATTATTTGCGCTTTCAGGCTTTCCCTTTGTGATAGCACATATGAATTTCGGATTGAGAGGCAGAGAGAGTGCTGAGGATGCGGATTTTGTGCAGTTGTTGGCCCATGAGTTGGGGGTAGATTGTGTGATAGAAAAAGGTGATGTAAAAGATTATCGAAAGAGAAATGGGGTATCTGTGCAGATGGCTGCTAGGGATTTGCGTTACGAATTTTTTAGACGGGTGATGAAGGAGAGAGGGATTGAAAGGTTGGCAACGGCGCATCATGCGGATGATAATTTGGAACATTTTTTTGTGTATTTGTATCGCGGTAATATGGATGTGGCTTGGCGCGGAATTTGGGCAGAGCAGGGTGATGTGATTCGACCCATGTTGGGTTATCGTAAAGAAGCTTTGGTTGCTTTGGCCCAGGAACAGGGTTGGGGTTGGCGGGAGGATAGGAGCAATCAAGGGATTGATTATTTGCGAAATAAAATACGACATGGATTGATGTCGACTTTGGACAACTTTGTTGACGAGTTTTATCAAATTTCACAGCAGGTACAGTCGCTGGACATGGAGGGGAAGTTGCTCGCAGAGGCGGTTTGGTTGGAGGAATGCAGTGAGGGTTGGATTTCTAGTGTTTTTATAGGTCGTTGTAGCGGATCGGGGAATCGAAATCCATTTTACAGGCATTTGCAACAACATTTGATGGGTTTGGGATTTTCGGGTTCTCAGGTGGATCAGGCATTGGGATCGAAACAGGTGGGAAATCGTTTTGAATCACTTGGGTATGTTTTGTGGGTGGGTAGAATGGGATGGTCTGTGATGTCAAAATTACTTGCATCGCCGAGTGCAATTGCCTTTGAATGGGGCGCGGGTGAGTGGCAATGGGGTGATTTACGTTTGGTGATTGAAAGGGTTTCAGTGGGAGAGTTTGAGGCGGATTCATTGTACTTTGGCGAGGAATTGGCGGGGAGGTCGGTTGTGGTTCGTTCTTGGGTAAATGGGGATTCAATTGTTGGGTTTGGCGGTGTTACGCAGAAGTTGAGTGATGTTTTTGTGAATCAAAAAATAGAACCCTGGGCCAAGGAATATGTGGCATTGATGACGTGTTCTGAGGGTGTTTTGTGCGCGGTTGATGTGAAGCGATCCAATTTATTTCGTGTTGGAGATTTGGATACGCATTGTTGGCGCTTGCGTTGGTTTCATAATTAAGCAACAAGTTTCATTCAATCATTATACCTTTGTTTTACAATGAAAGCCGTTATACCATTGGCTGGCATGGGGAGTCGTTTAAAACCTCATACCCGTACCCAGCCCAAATCTTTGATACCCTTGGCGGGAAAACCTATTTTGGGACATATCATGGATCGTTTGGTGGAGGCGGGTGTTACAGAGTTTGTGTTCGTAATAGGATATTTGGGCGACCGAATCGAACAGTATATCACGGAGCAATATGGGCAGTATAAGTCGACGTTTGTAATTCAGACGCTGGGAAAGGGAATTGGACATGCGGTTTGGTTGGCACGTGACGTTTTTGAGGCAGATGAGAGTTTGTTGATTGTTCTGGGCGATACGATT
This sequence comes from Bacteroidetes bacterium UBA2234, assembly GCA_002347985.1. Classification (GTDB taxonomy): domain Bacteria; phylum Bacteroidota; class Bacteroidia; order NS11-12g; family UBA955; genus UBA955. The sequence goes on along the minus strand of DDYM01000045.1, from coordinate 8,068 downwards.
TTTGAAGCCGATTTTGCGGGGGTTTTTGCCAAAGGGGGTAATTCATTGGGGGTTCGCAAGGTTGAAGATCCACGTCAGTTTGGTGTGGCAGAACTCAAAGAGAACGGACAGATTCTGCGGCTGAGTGAAAAACCATTGATTCCGAAGTCGAATTTGGCGCTGGTGGGACTGTATTTCATCGAAAAGTCAGTTGATTTGTTTGAGTGTCTTGATTATAATATTCAACACGAAATTCGTACACAGAATGAGTATCATTTGACGGATGCATTGCAGTGTATGATCGACAAAGGCATCGGTTTTACCACGTTTACGGTGGATACTTGGTTTGATTGCGGTCAGAAGGATATCATATTGCAGACAAATCGAAATTTGTTGAAACGTGTAGATCAACAATTGTTTGTTAAGTTTGAGAAGGGGAATATTATTGTTCCACCCGTTTATATTTCGCCCACGGCGAAGGTTGAGAATAGCATTATTGGTCCAGATGTAAGTATTGGCGACGGCGCTGTGATTGTTCGTTCGATGCTCAAGAATAGCATAATTGGGCAGGGTGCGGAGTTGAACAATGCAATTTTGGAAGATTCACTGATTGGTTCTGATGCAAATTTGGTGGGCGCGGCTTCGAGTCTGAATATTGGCGACAGTGCTGAAATCAATTTGCGAAATTCATAATTGTGAGATTTGCTTTTGACGATATCGTAAAGGTTACCGGAGGCAAAGTACAGGGGTCTTCTGAGGCTAGTGTGGAGCAGGGCACGGGTGCGATAATTCGTTCTGTTGTGTTTGATACGCGCAAGTTGTGGATGTCGGATACCAAGTCCACCCTCTTTGTTGCGCTTGTTGCCGTGAGGGACGGTCATGATTTCATTGCGGAGGCCTATCGCTCAGGAGTGAGATTTTTTCTGGTTTCTCGATTTGATTCCAATTGGATATTGCAATTTAACGATGCGAAGTTTTTGGTTGTGGACGATACTTTGCTGGCGCTTCAGCGTTGGTCTACATGGCATCGTAAGGCGCTTTCAGGGGTTGTGATTGGCATCACGGGGAGCAACGGCAAGACCATCGTAAAGGAATGGTTGGGTAATTTATTTAAAGGGGATTTTTCGATGGCAAAGAGTCCTCGGAGTTACAATTCTCAGTTGGGGGTAGCGTTGAGTTTGTTGGATATTCCGCTTGGTACGCAACTTTCCCTGTTGGAAGTTGGAATTTCGGGTTCCGGCGATATGTCGTCTTTGCATGCCATGGTTCAGCCCAACTTGGCGGTGATCACCCATTTGGGGGATGCCCATAGGGAAGGTTTTTCATCGATAGAAGAAAAGGCAAGGTGCAAGGTTTCGTTGGCCGACGGCGCGGATGTGGTGATTTATCCTTTTGATTTAGAACTGGTTAGAACTGAGGTGTCCAAGTTGAAATCTCGCAATCCGATGATGAAAACAATTCATTGGGGCTGGCAAGAGGGTGCGCAGTTTCGGATCACGGAGGTAGAGGTTTTGTCGGCTGGTGATTTGTCGGCTGGTGTTTTATCTGCTGCTGAATTGTCGGCTGGCGTTTCAGGATCAAACCCAATTTCCGAGGCTGGCGTTTCAGGATTAAATCCAATTTCGGAGGCTGGCGGACAGCGTATACATTTTGTGCATCGTGGGACATCGCATCAATTGGATATTCCATTTATGGATTCAGCGTCGGTGAGCAACGCGATGAGTTGCTTGTGTGTTTTGCAGGCTTTGGAGCGCTGGGACCCAGATCATTTGTCGCGCTTTTTACAATTGCCTCACTTAGAAAATCGATTGCAATTTGTTGCGGGAAGGGGTGGGAATTATATTTTGAACGACAGTTATTCGGCGGATTTGGAGAGTCTCGGCGTTGCTTTGGATATGCTGAAACGACAGTCACCCAATTTGCCTATGATGTCGATTTTGGGCTCTTTTGAACAAACTGGAATGGAGTTTTCGGACTTGCGCGACAATATTTTGCGGATGTTATCAAATTACGGAATTGGTCAGGCAATTTTTGTGGGCAAGGAATACCGGGGATTGGTGGGAGAGGTTTTGGATGTTGCTGGTTCGGGCATGACTAATTCAGGGGTTTCGGGTGTAGAATTATCTCGCGCAATGGGTTCGAGTTTGAGTAAAATTTGGCAATTCGATTCTGTTGCTGCGTTATTGGATTCGGCGGTTTTATCGGGCATCGCATCGCAGTCGATTTTGATTAAGGGCTCTCGCAATTCCGGCTTGGAGAGGGTTGCAAGTCGTTTGCAGTCTCGATTGCATCAAACGCGGTTGGAGATCAATTTGAACGCGTTGAAGAACAACTATTTGTATTTCAAGCAGCGCGTTGGTGAGGGCAAGAAGGTGATGTGTATGGTGAAGGCTTTTGGCTACGGAAGTGGTAGTTTTGAGTCGGCCCGCGCCTTGCAGGCGCTGGCCGTTGACTATCTTGGGGTGGCTTATATCGACGAGGGCATTGCTTTGCGAAATGCGGGAATCACGGTTCCAATTATGGTGATGAACGCCGATGCCGGTGCAGCTTGGCAGATGCAGGAGTATCGCTTAGAACCGGTAATATATAGTTTTGAGTCGTTGGAGGGATTGCTGCGCTCGGGTGTTCAGGGATTAAAAGTTCACGTGGAGGTTGATACGGGCATGCATCGATTGGGTTTCTCCCCTGTGGATATAGATCGGTTGTCGATTCGCCTTCGCGATTCTGAATCCGCCCTTGAGGTGGTTTCTGTTTTTAGTCATTTGGCAGCCAGTGAATCTTCTGCTTCGGACGATTTCACGCGGGTTCAATTGGATGTTTTTTCGAAGGCGGCATCGCAGTTGGAGGGGATGTTGGGCCGTTCAATTTTGAAGCACATAGAGAATACGGGAGGCATTTTGCGATTCGATGATTCGAGATTTGATATGGTGAGATTGGGAATTGGCTTGTACGGGGTAGACCCTCGCGGCGGTTTGACAGAAGTGGCGTTGCAACCGGTGACGCGCATGATTAGCACAATTTCACAGGTTCAGCGAGTGAAGGCCGGTGAAGGTGTGGGTTATGGAATGCATGGGGTTTCTGATATGGATCGCGAAATTGCGGTGATCGCGGCGGGTTATGCCGATGGTTTATGGCGTGCGGACGGACAGGGCAATTCGGGGGTTTGGGTGAGGGGCGTGGAAGCGACATTTGTTGGAAACATTTGTATGGATATGTCCATGATTGACGTTACCGGATTGAATTGTAAGCCCGGGGATGAGGTGGAATTGTTTGGAAATCACTTGAGGGTTGAGGCCATTGCTCAACGACGTAATACGATTCCTTATGAGGTGTTAACTTCAGTTTCTCAGCGCGTTGCGCGTGTTTACGTGGAGGAGTGATTCAGTGATTGTAACAATTGGTCTGGTGTGTTTACTTTTACCGGTGATTTTTGAAAATCCTTGATGTTACGAGTAACAATATAATCAATGTTCCCGTTTAGTGCGGTGAAAATTTGGATTGAATCTTCAAAATCTTGGTGGCTAGATGACAGCGCGTGCTGAATTTCTTTTTCTGTGACGGGGAGTATTCGGATGTGTTGGTTGAGTTTGGTAAGGGCTGAGCGCAGTTCTTTTTCTGGCAGCAATTTTTTCATGATGTAATGGGTGGTGGCAAAGCTGTGTGAACTCGTGAAAAGCTCGATAGATTTTTTACGTCCTTGTCTGAAGATATCGACAGCGTGTAGCGAGAACGGTTGTCGATCTGTTAAAAAATCGATGATGATGTTGGTGTCTAATAGTACGCGAATCATACGGGATATTTAGCCGTGTTTTTCCATGATGGCCTGGTATCGTAAATCATCGATATCGAGGTTGTTGGGTAGTTTGATGCAGCCTCGAAGTGCAAGTAATCCGTTTAGGTCGTCTTCGTCTTCTTGTATGATTTGAGAGGCGCGATTCAGGGAAACGAGGTATTCTTCCACCATTTTGGAGAGGGATCGGCCGCTCGCTTTGGCCACAATTTTGGCTTGGTCGATAACCGACTTTTCAACGGTAAGGGTGAGTTTCGTAATCATTGCACGTGTGTTTTTTTCAAAAATACGTGTATTGTTTTGTTTGAGCAAGTGAATTTCTTGGATCATGGCTTGTGGTTTATCAACTTTACCACAAAATAAAATGCCAAGGGCTTTCAGACCTTGGCATTTTATGCAAATGGAAGAGAAGCTATGGGTTACGTTTTGTAAATGATACAAAACTTAAAATCATTAAAGCACTTTTGAAGAAAAGGCATTTTTGAGGCCTTGGTGTTGGATCAAATCAACTTTGATCGAGCCTACATAAATTTCTCCTTCGATGCGCACAGGGATGTGGTTGGCATCATCGGTGACCCAAACGGTGAGGGCATCGGCGTGTTTGAATACTCGGTCCACCACCAACTTGGGTTTGATTTTGATGCATCGAATTTTACCGAGATCTGTTTTGATCACTTCTTTCCCTTTGTAGGTGATGGGTAAGCTATAAACTTGGTTGTCGATGTACACATCCACTGGAAACTGTTTTCCGATGGTGGCGTTGGTGTAGTCGAGGTTTCTTAAGTAGTAAATGGCCGAGGCGATGTCTTGGGTATAGGCGGGGATGGTCAATTCGCCTTGTTTGTTGCGAAGCTTTTTATTGTCGTGGTCGTAAATCGCCACGTCTTGGTGGAAGTAACTGTTTTCTCTCACGGTTTTGGCATATCTCAGCGGGGCTTGTGACTCTTGATCCACCCAGCTTTCAAATTTGTCGCGCACTTTATAGGCCCAATCAAAACTCTTGAGGGTTTCGCCTTCCACGCGGAGGGCAAAGGTGTTTTTGCCATTGATGATTGTACTTTGGGGGAGGACCGACATGCTAACGAGGCCAGCATTAACGGGTCCGTAGTGAATTCGATATTTGAGTATTTCGCCGGTTTGGTAGGCGTTGTTGGCCACTTTTCTACCAAGAATTACATTTGGAAGTGAAGAAAAGCTGCTCAGTGCAAGGCTTGCGAAAAGAGCACCGATGGCGATGATTGCGAGGTTGGGCTTTTTCATGATTGTATAGGTTTGTTTGCGTTAAGGTACGTTGATATTGGCTGTTAACACGATTCTTTTGCGATTCCCCCAAAACTGTGCCAACCTTTTGCGATTTTTGTAACACAATTATGATTAAGCCTCTAACCCAATATGCAAAAGCCAGTGGATGCGGATGCAAGATTCAGCCCGCGGTATTGCAAGAAATTTTGCAGGGTTTCACGTTGAATGCTGCTTCATTTCCCCATTTGGTTTTGGGCAATTCAGGGGGGGATGATTGTTCCGTTTATAATTTGGGCGATGGCAAATACTTGTTGCAGACGGTTGATTTTTTTACCCCATTGGTAAACGATGCCAAGATTTTTGGGATGGCGGCGGCGGCCAATGCGCTGAGTGATGCTTGGGCGATGGGGGGTAAGCCGATCATGGCCAATGCAGTGATGGGCTGGCCGGTGGATGTCCTTCCGGTATCGATGGCACGCGAGGTGATGTCAGGCGCTCTCGAAGTATGCAATGCTATGGGTGTGGCGTTGGCGGGTGGACATACGATCGACAGTCCGGAGCCGATGTTTGGTTTGAGTGTCACAGGATTGGTTGAATCAACGAATTTGAAGACCAACGGGGGTGCCAAGGTTGGGGATGTTTTGATTTTGACCAAGCCATTGGGTTTGGGGATTCTTTCGGCCGCGCATAAGCGCGGCCTCACTTCCACGGAGCAAGATGAAATTTTATACAAGTGGATCGTACAAACGAATCATGTGGGTTCCATTTTAGGCGGGATTTCGGGCGTACATGCCATGACGGATGTTACTGGGTTTGGATTGGCGGGACACCTTCTAGAACTCTGCAAGTCGAGTGGATTGGGTGCGGTGTTGAATTCAAACAATTTACCCAAAATATCACAGGCGATGTCGTTCGCGGCACAGTTTGTTTTGCCCGACAATGCAATGCGAAATTGGAATGCGTATGAGGGGGAAATCGACATGCAGGATGCGGGGGCATTTGCGTGGTTGGTGGATCCTCAGAGCAGTGGGGGGTTGTTGTTGAGTGTGGGGGCTGACTCTGTGGGTGAAGTGGAGGCCGCGCTGCGCGCGGCCCAATGTTTCCATCAAACCATCGGAGAAATGGTGGAATTACAAACCCTCCCCAACGGAAAAATTCTGTCCGTTATCTGATTTATTTCTAGAATTCAAATAGAAAAGAGGATACCATTGGAACAAAGTCCAACGGGTACCAAACTTACACGTTTAAGTGAAATGGAGAAAATTACGCGCGGTAAAGAACCGACTTCGTAGCATCCATGATCTTCTTCACGCTAGGCAAGAAGGCCTCAACAAAGGTTGGGGCATAAGGCAGTGGAGTGTCCTGTGTGGTTACGCGGTGTATGGGCGCATCGAGGTAATCGAAGGCACGACGTTGAACCATATGACTGATTTCAGAGCTGATGCTAGCCAATGGCCAAGCCTCTTCCACAATCACCAAACGGTTGGTTTTCTTTACGCTCTCAATCACAGTATCGTAGTCGATCGGACGAACAGTTCTCAAATCGATCAGTTCCGCATTGATCCCTTCCTTCGCCAATTCGGCAACGGCATCGTGGCAACGCAACATCATTTTTCCAAAACTCACGATGGTCACGTCTGAACCCGCAGTAACCACGTCGGCCTTGCCAATCGGAATCAAATATTCTTCAGAAGGAACCATTCCTTTGAAACCATACATCTGCTCACTTTCCATGAAAATCACAGGATTCTCATCGCGAATGGCGCTTTTCAACAAACCTTTTGCATCGGCAGGATTGCTGGGCACAACCACCTTTAAACCCGGGGTGTTAGCATACCAATTTTCGAATGCTTGAGAGTGTTGCTGAGCCAACTGACCGGCACTACCTGTTGGACCGCGGAAGACGATCGGACAAGTATACTGACCGTTGCTCATGCTGTTGATTTTCGCGGCCGAGTTAATCACTTGGTCGATGGCTACCAACGAAAAGTTAAAGGTCATGAATTCGCAAATCGGACGGAGGCCATTCATTGCGGCACCTACAGCAATCCCGGCAAAACCCAACTCTGCGATGGGGGTGTCGATCACACGTTTTTCGCCAAATTCGGCCAACATGCCCTGACTTACTTTGTATGCACCGTTGTATTCGGCCACTTCTTCTCCCATTAAAAAGATGCTCTCATCTCTGCGCATTTCTTCTTGCATTGCTTCTCTTAGGGCTTCTCTGAAGGCGATTTCTCTCATGATTTATAACGAATTGAATCGCAAAATTAAGTGTTTTCGATGGAATCCAAATGCGATTTTGTTGGTGGGTTTTGAATTTTCACCAATATTGTTACATTCGTAAAACCATTTGAAAATAATATGAAAAAAACGATTACGTCTAAACTCGTTCTGTTGATGTCTGCGATGGCAGTTTTTATTTCTTCTTGTAGTACCAATGCGACATTTACAAAACGCTATCACAACCGTGGTTTTAATATCGCTTGGGGAGGTGGTGGTTCGAATACCAACAACAATACCGTGAAACAATTGCCAAAAAAAATTAAATCCAAAACTGAAAATGTAATCGTTACCGAAAATGCAGAGAGGTTAGCCGTTCAGTCTGTCAATTCCTCAAAAAATGCTGTCGTTAATACCACTAACCAAAATCCTGAGTTGACCGGTAATTCCATCATTACCCAAAATGGAACGAGTGTAAAGAACTATTTCAAATCAACTGCCGACATCGTCAAATCAACTCATAGTAAAACAAAAAAGTCAAAAGTTAATATCGCTTCAAAGCCTCGTGTAAAAGCCAATCAAAAAGAATACGATCCGCGCGAAGGGAAAAGTCAAAAACGTGCACTTGTAATGGGTATCATTTTGGGAATTTTCGGAGCACACAGATTTTACCTCGGATACAAGAAAATCGGTTTCATTCAGCTTGCGATAACAGTTGTTTATGTTATCACGGAAATCGATTTGATTTTAATTCCCGTTCTCATTTGGGCTATTTATGATGTAATTCGAATCTACAAAGGAACGCTAGAACCCAAGGATGGATATTATCTTGAT
>DDYM01000052.1:46213-54737 GCA_002347985.1 Bacteroidetes bacterium UBA2234 | reverse complement strand
CAAGGATGGATATTATCTTGATTCTTTAGATGATTATTAATCTCAATTCAACCGCCTTCCGAGAATCCCATCCACCAGCGCAAATAGTTGCCTTGGTCCCAAGGTGCGCCATGCGATTTCCTCGAGCTCGCCCCCAAAATTTAAGTAGTAATCGATGCGTTCTCGTCGGAATTCCTGAACCACATGGTCTCTGAAATTGACCATCGCAATCCATCCTTCTTCCACTTCCTGAAACCATTCTTCGTAATAGGCATCGTCTGAGGCGTGGAAATTCATAACGTTTTCGCCAATCATCACAAATTTCTGTATTCCGTCTTGCATGAGGATTTCAAGTACTTCGCGTTTCAGATTCATGACATCGTTATACAGCGCATCGTTCCATTCACCGATCATTTCGATAATGGCAAAACCCTCTTGGTAATCGGCGAATAAAATTTTGATATAGAGTGTATTTGAGCCAAAATGGTCCCATTGGGGGTGGATATAGTAGTTGTAAACGGCCTTATCGAAGTAGAATTCGTTGTATTCTCTTTCAAAAAAGGGCGACCTTGGATCTTGGGCTGCGGAATACAGGTTAATCCATGCAAAATGGGGCTCTAAATCGTGCACGGCACAAAGATAGGGTGGGTGAAGTGGCGAGTGGTAGGGGGCTTGATGAAATCGGGCAATTTTTTTTCTATTACCTTCGCATGACATGCAACGGGCATTTCTAAAAAATCTTTTGTGGCTTCAGCTATTGAATTGGCTGGTGAAACCGCTTTGGATTCTTTGGATTGAGCGGGAGATTCAGTTGCGCATGGGCGACAGTTGGTATGGTGTTTATACACTGCATTTTAACTTGGTTTTACTTTTTGCGGTGTTGCTGGATGCTGGGTTGAATACCTATGCGGCCCGAGAAATCGCAGCCAACGGAAAGTTGGGTCATCCCCGGCGGATGCTGTTTTTGCGATTGGGTCTGGGCTTGGTTTACGTTTGCCTCGTTTTGATGGTTGCCCAGGTGCAATCGGGCATTCAAATGGAGTTTTTACTCTTCGCATTGATCAATCAAATTTTGGCCTCCGTGGTTTTGATGCTCAGGGCGGTATTGCAGGGAAAACAAAGATTTGTATCGGATAGTTGGTTGAGCGTTGTCGATCGAATGGTGGCGTTGGGCATTTGTACTTGGATGCTTCGGACATTTACGGTGGGGGAATTTGCCAGCGAGGGCGGTGTTTTGAATTTTCAGTTTGCCCAGTTTTTTGGCTATGCCACGGCCTTGGTTTTGGGTTTGATTTTGGTTTTTTGGCGAGGCAAGTCTGCTCGTAGCAATCATGGCCGCGAAACAGATTCTATTACCACGCCCACAACGGAAATAGATGCAAGAGAGGAAGCGGTTTCGGATAAGCAGATGAAGGCCACAACAAAATCCTTGGGAGATTGGAGCAAGGAAGTGGTTTGGTTCGGTTTGATGGCGTTGGCGATGAGCATATTTACTCGGATCGACGTTCAAATGATACAGTGGTTGTCGGCCCCCCAATTGGAAGGCGTTGCAGATTTACTCGATGCCGATGCAATCACAGCGCAATTGTCGGCTGGATATGCGGAAATCGGATTGTATACCCGCGGGTATCGATTGTTGGATGCGGGTTTAATTTTCAGTGCATTATTGAGTACGCAGCTATTGCCACTATTCAGCAAGCGATTGGCATCGGGGGAGGACAATGGAGAGGTGATTTGGATGAGTTTCCGCTTGGTTTTGTGGGTGTCGTTGGGTGCAGCGATGGGAGCATGGTTTTATGGAGAACCGCTCATCAATTGGTTGTATCACGGAGAAATGCAGCCGGGTGCCACATTGACCTACAATGGGGTTGATGTACCTCAAAACTTAGTGTATTCTGGTGAGATTCTCAACGCTGCGATGATTTTCAAGGTGTTGATGTTGGCCTTTGTTCCGATGAGTTTGGTCCACGTATTTGGTACGTTTGTTACGGCATCGGGCCAAATGAAATGGTTGGCGACATTGGCTTTTGTTTGCGTGGGTGTAAACATCGCTTTTAACTACATAGAAATTCCCAAGGTGGGTGCTTTGGGTGCAGCAACGGGCTGTTTGATTACCCAACTTGTTTTTGCGGGTGCTTGTTTGGTGAAAACGCAAAAGCTGGGTGGATACGATTGGCGATGGAGAAATTTTGAGATCGTATTTTACCAAATTGTGTTTGGTATGATTTGTTTTGGAATGGTAAAATATGGCCTCGGCTTGAAGGGAATTAGCGGACTGATTTTGTCCGGTATTGTTTACGTGCTAAGCGTAGGATGGTTGTTTTTCTTCCACGAAATCCGTCGGTGGGCAGCCAAGTTTAGGCGTACAACGGGAAGTCCTTCATAAAATCTTTTACCTCGCCTTTGATTTCCTGCAGTAATTCCTCATTTCCATGATTGGTTAAGGCTTTGTCAATCCAATTGGCCAAGGTTTCCATATCCGATTCTTTTAAACCACGACTGGTAATGGCGGAGGTGCCGAGTCGGATTCCTGAGGTCACAAATGGACTTCTAGTTTCGAAGGGTACGGTATTTTTGTTGATGGTAATTTCGCATTTTTCCAAGGTTTTTTCCGCCAATTTACCTGTCAATTCATCGCTTTTGGATCTCAAATCAATGAGCATCATGTGGTTATCGGTTCCCCCGGAAATGATTGAATAACCTCTGTTCACCATCGCATTTGCGAGGGCTTTGGCATTGGCAATCACTTGGTCGCAATAGATATTGAATTCATCGGTGAGGGCTTCGCCGAAGGCAACGGCTTTGGCCGCGATAACATGCTCCAAAGGACCACCTTGTGTACCGGGGAAAACAGCGCTGTCTAGGATTGCGCTCATCATTTTGATTTCACCCTTGGGATTTGTTTCACCCATCGGATTGGGGAAATCCTGTCCCATCATAATCACGCCACCTCTCGGACCTCTGAGTGTCTTATGGGTTGTACTGGTAACGATATGGCAGTGTGGCAGTGGGTTGTTCAATTTGCCCTTGGCGATCAGTCCTGCAGGGTGGGAAATATCGGCCAATAGTAAGGCGCCCACAGAATCTGCAATTTGTCTGAGTCTTTCGTAGTCCCAATCACGACTGTAACTACTTGCACCACAGATGATTAGTTTGGGTTTGCAATCCGAAGCGATTTCGGCCACCTTGTCGTAATTGATCAGCCCCGTTTCTTTTTCTACACCATAAAAATTGGGTGAGTAGAGTTTGCCGGAGAAATTCACCGGGCTACCGTGGGTTAAATGTCCGCCATGACTCAAATCAAAACCCAAAATAGCATCGCCGGGTTTTAATACGCCTAACATTACTGCGGCATTGGCTTGTGCTCCGGAATGGGGTTGAACGTTGGCCCATTGGCATCCAAACAATTGTTTTAATCGGTCGATGGCTAGTTGTTCAATTTGATCCACGATCTCACAGCCACCGTAGTATCTCTTTCCGGGAAGTCCTTCTGCGTATTTATTGGTAAGAACCGATCCCATGGCTTTCATTACGGACTCGCTCACAAAGTTTTCACTGGCAATTAGTTCAATACCGTCTGTTTGGCGTTGGCGTTCGAGAGCAATTAAATCAAAGACTATGGAATCGTTTTGCATTGTTTTGCAAAGGTACAATCAAAGAAATTGTGGCGATTGTTTTTTGGGAAAATTGCCATATTAATTCTTCGTTTTGCTTTTTTTACAATCAGTTATCAGTCTTTCCGAGTAAATTGCTGAAATTCGCCTAATAATCTCATGAATTTGAACAAGCATTTTTTCAAGCAAGCAGGGATATTCTTGCTCTTCATTATCAGTTTTTGGTTTATTACTTTGATGTATTTGAAACCACCGTCCGATGGCATGGTTCTAAAACAGGGTGATATGCAGCAGGTCCGCTTGATGCGCTATGCCGCCGAGCAAGTGAAAGAAACCACAGGACAATTGCCGCAGTGGAACGACCGTTTGTTCTCGGGGATGCCAGGTAGTTTGATTACTGGTGTTGAACAAAGCAGTTTGTTGTTGAAGTATAAAGTGACGGAGTTATTTGGGTTGGTGAAATCACCATTCAACTTCTTATTTGTGTCGATGTTGAGCATGTTCGTGCTCCTCTTATCAGTGAAGGTAGATCGATGGTTGGCCGCTGCTGGTGCGGTGGGTTACGCCTTTATGACGTTCAGTATTTCCAGTTACGAGGCAGGTCATATCACCAAGGTGTTAGCCATGGGTGTTATGCCGGGTGTAGTGGGTGGATTGGCTTTGTTAAGTCAGCGTAAATACCTTTTGGGCGCTGCGGTTACTGCCTTATTCTTTGGAATGGTTGTGAACTATTTCCACTATCAAATCGCGTATTACGCTGGGATTATGGTGGCGGTTTACTTCGTTGTAGAATGGGCATTTGCTTTGAAAAACAAAGACTTCAAGCACGTGCTTATGTCAACCGGTATTGCTGCAGTTGCCATGGGACTTGCGGTATTAACATGTATCGGAAAATTGTCTGATACCAATGATTATGCGAAGGCAACGATGCGCGGTGGTTCTGCGGTTGAGGCCGACAATGGAGGCAAAGGAAAGCAAGTGGGTAAGAAAGGGTTGGATATGGATTATGCTTTCTCTTGGAGTTATGGCGTTGACGAGTCGTTTACCCTGATGGTCCCCGGTTTCAAAGGAGGTAGTTCAAATGAAATGGTAAATGACGTTGACTTTGGCGAAACGCGATTGCCTTTGTATTTTGGTGATTTACAGTTTACCAGTGGCCCTGTTTATTTGGGTGCTACGCTTATGTTCTTGTTTGTATTTGGCTTGGTGTTGGCTTTTGTTTGGCGAAAGGATAAGCCGCAAAGTGAGGGGGCTGTATTGAACTATCGTTGGGCCATTTTTGGTTTGGTTACCTTTATTGTTGCCTTGTTGTTGGGTATGGGTCGTTATTTCCCATTGAATGAATTCTTGTTCAACAACCTGCCTTACTATAACAAATTCAGAACGCCAATGATGGCATTGGTTATTGCGCAAGTTGTGGTGCCGATGATTGGTCTATTGGGATTGCATCGGTTTATTACATTGATTGCGGAAGACGGATTAAGTGAAGCAGGCAAAACCCGTGTGATGAAGTTAACTGCAATTGTATCAATTGTTTTGGTTGCAATGATGATTGTAATTACGATGGGTACAGACTTCAGTTCGGCGGATACCGACAAGCGAATTGCGGAACAGGGGGGCATGGAAACGGTTACGAAAATCAAATCGTTGAGAAGCAGTTTGGTTTGGAACGACATCTTCCGGAGCATTATGTTCATGGGCGCCTTGTTGTTCTTGATTTATATGATCTTGAAGAAACAGATCAGTGCTTTGGTGACAGGATTGTTGGTGATTGGAATGGTATCGTTTGATATGATGGGTGTTTCAAAAAGGTACTTAACGGATGACAATTGGGAGGATAAGGAAACGGAAGAGGCGATTATGCCTTCGGCTGTGGATAATCAAATCATTGCGAATAATAAGGACGGAAAGCGTGTAATAGACTATCGTGGTGGGATCAATCATTCTTTCAACGATAACACAGCGGGTGCTTTTCATAAAAACGTAGGTGGATACCACCCTGCAAAAATGAGTAGGTATCAAGATGTAATGTCGTATTGCATCAGTGCTGCCGGCCCAACGGGTACGGGTGATATCATGAATAATCACGCCTTAGATATGTTGAATTGTGGCTATATCATTGGCTTGTCCCAAGACCAGAAATCTGAGATTGTTGTGCCTAGGAATTCTGCATTGGGTCATGCTTGGTTTGTGGACTCGGTGAAAGAAGCTTCAACTGCGAAAGAGGCTTTGTCTGCCATTAACAGTTTGGATTTGAAAAAGAATGCTGTGATCGAAAAGTCTGATTACACCGGCAATTCTGGGAATGGTGCCAAGGGGATGACGTTGGAGCCGAGGGCTTTTAGTTTGGATTCTACTTCCGGTATCGCACAAACTTTTTACAGCAACGACAGTATCGTTTATAAGAGCAACAACGCTAACCCAGGTTTGGCGGTTTTCAGTGAAATTTATTACAACGAGAAAAACGGTGCTTGGAAGGCCTATGTAGATGGAAAAGAGGCCAATGCGTTGAGAGTGAATTACATCTTGCGTGGTCTTGAGGTTCCTGCGGGCAATCATGAAATTGTATGGGTTTACAAACCATCTGATCGCAGTTTGATGTTGAATATTGAGGTTGCTTCATCGGCTTTGATTCTTTTATTGGTGGCGGGTAGTTTGCTACAGTTGGGAATGAAGAAGGACGAGACGGAGGGGTAATCTACAACCATTTTGCAAGCACATCCACTGATATCGATTATCACCATCCATTACAATCATGGGGTGGGGTTGAAGCGCACGGTGGATTCTATTTTGGTCCAAACTCAGCGCAATTCGGTTGAGTGGATTGTGATTGATGGAGGTAGCACAGATGGCTCTGTGGACTATTTGCGGGGACTGGGAGATCGGATTGATGTCTTGGTTTCGGAAAAGGATTCGGGCATTTACGATGCCATGAACAAGGGCTTGCATCTTGCCAAGGGTGAATATGTTTGGTTTGTAAATGCAGGGGATGCGTTGCATGATGAAGGGGTGGTAGAATCTGTGTTAGAGGGCATAAAAGGGTTTGAGGAATCGCATAAGGGCATATTGCCGGATGTGATTTTCGGTGATACGATGTTCATAGATTCTGAGGGGCATTCATTGGGATTGATTTCTCAGTTGAAGCCGCAGCCATTTCCGAAGCGCTTGAATGGGAACAGCTTTCGTTTTGGCATGAATGTGTGTCATCAAAGTGTATTGGTGAGGTGGAGTATAGCTGGTGATTATGATGTGCAATACCGGTTGGCAGCGGATGTGGACTGGATGATTTCCGCAATGAAGTCGATGCGTTACCCATCATTGCGCTTAGACCGAGTACTCAGTGATTTTGAGACGGGTGGCAGCAGCTATCAGCATACGCAAAAGGCCTGGAAAGAGCGATACGCTGTATTGAGTAAACACTACGGAGCCTTGCCAAATTTGTTGGCCCACGGGTGGATTTTTTTCAGGAGGTTGTTGTTTAAGTTACATTTGTTGGGGAAACGTAAAAGTTGAGCGTAACTCATTTAATATAAATAGAATACAAAAGGTATGAGTAATACATCCAGGGTAGATAAATCGTTGATAGACGGCGGACATTATTTGGGTAAGCCAGCGGATGCGAATGATTTGTTGGTTAAACGTCGGATAAGACTCGTTCGAGGGATGTCGGACTTAATAGGTGTAAAGGGTCTTGACTTTTTAGGAAAGGACAAAACATTGGTGGAGATCGGATGTGGCAATGGCAATACTTGTTTGCCTTTGGCGGCGGATTTTGCTTCGGTGAAGGGTTTGGAATATGCGGATGTGCATAGGTTGTCTTTTGATGCTTTGCAGCGTGAATTGGGCGTGGAGAATGCGGAATTTCAGGTTTGGGATATCATGGGGAAGGCTTTTGAGCCAGCCGCGGACCGACTGATTAGTTTTGAGGTGATTGAGCATTTGCCGGGCGAGGAGGGTGTTGCCAATTATGCAAAGAGCTTAAAACTGGGTGGATTGGCAGCGATTTCAGTCCCTAACAAATGGTGGATCTTTGAAACCCATGGAGCGAAATTGCCGTTGCTGCCTTGGAATCGCGTTCCATTTTTTGGTTGGTTACCAAGGCCATTGCATGAAAGGTGGTCGCATGCGAGAACCTATACAAAGCGCAGGATTTGCAAATTGTTGGAGTTGCATGGTTTTGAAATTTTAACAGTTGAGTATATCACCGCTCCAATGGATGTGGTGAAGTGGCCCCCTTTGCAGAATTTTTTACGTCGGTGGGTTTTTTCTGCAGACACAACGAAAGTACCATTTAAAGCGGTGAGTATTTTGGTAACTTGCAAACGTATACGTTGATAATCTGACAATCATTTGGAAAATAATTTTATGAAAAAGACAATTTTATTGGGCCTTATTTTAGGCGTAGGTTCTGTATTACAGGCACAAAAAGGGGGTGAAAAGCCTGACAAACATTGGTATCATTCAAAGCCATCGAAGAAAAACATGGGTATTTCTTTGGATGCGGCGTATGCCAGTCCGGCAGCAAAATTGCCATCGAAAACTATTGTTGTAGCGGTAATTGATGGGGGTGTAGATATCAATCATCCTGATTTGAAGGATGTAATTTGGCACAATCCGAATGAGATTCCATTCAACAACATCGACGATGACAGAAATGGTTACGTGGATGATACAGTGGGTTGGAACTTTATTGGTGGGAAAGATGGAAGCATGGTGCATTACGACCATTTGGAAAAAATTCGAATTTATTTGCGTTTGAAGGAGCAGTTCAAAAACCCAACGGCGGAGGATACCCAACGTCCTGGCTATGCTCAATATATGTCGATGAAGACTGAGATTGAAACCGCCATTGAATCGCAAAAGGCACAATACAAGGGCACAGAGAGATTTCAATCTACCCTACATGGTTATGCAACGCGTGTTGGCAAGGA
>DDYM01000052.1:41025-46137 GCA_002347985.1 Bacteroidetes bacterium UBA2234 | reverse complement strand
TACAATTTGGATTACAAGCCAAGGGATATTGTAGGTGACAACTACGATGATCCACATGAAATTGGATATGGAAATAACAATGTAGCGGGTCCGGATGCTTCGCATGGCACACACGTTTCGGGAATTATTGGTGCGGTTCGTGGCAATGGCATTGGTCTTGATGGCGTGGCGGACAATGTGAAAATTATGGCAATTCGTGTCGTTCCTGATGGAGATGAGCGCGACAAGGATGTGGCGAACGGAATTCGTTATGCGGTTGACAACGGTGCTAAGATTATCAATATGAGTTTTGGTAAGGGTTATAAGTGGGACAAGGACGCGGTGAACGAGGCGGTTGTGTATGCGAGAGACCACGGTGTTTTGTTGGTTCACGCGGCGGGCAACAGTTCTCAGGACAACGATGTTACGGCCAACTATCCCAATGACTCTTTGGGTGGTGGAATGTTTGCAGAAAACTGGATTGAGGTGGGTGCTTCTCAGCCGTTGAAAAAGCATTTGGCAACAGATTTTAGTAACTACGGTTCTCACAACGTGGATGTATTTGCTCCGGGTCAGAGCATATACAGTACAATTCCGAACAATGAATATGCTTATTTTGATGGAACGAGTATGGCGTCTCCTGTTTGTGCGGGGATGGCGGCGTTGATTTGGAGTAGGAATCCTTCACTTACTGCGAAGGATGTGAAGATGATTATTGAGGCAACGGTGACATTGGTTGATAGCAAGGTTGTATTACCTGGGACAAAAAAGACAAAGGTTGGATTTCCAAGCTTGAGCAATACAGGTGGTTTGATCAATGCGGAAAAGGCATTGAATATGGCTACTATGTTGTTGGTGAAGTAATTAGAAAGAATTTTAGCTCCAATTGTTGTTTGGGGCAAGGATTTGAGTTCGTACAGAAACGGGGCTTATTTGCGGTTACAAAACGCAGAAAGTTCACGGTAGAATTTGGCAATAGGGAATCCCATGACGTTGTAGAAACATCCTCGGATTCCCTGAACGCCGATATATCCCATCCAGTCTTGTACTCCGTATGAACCGGCTTTATCGTACGGGGCAAAGTTTTCAATGTAATGATGGATTTCTGCGGCGGTGAGGGCGTGAAAAGTGACCTCGGTTTTGTCGTAGAAGGTATGTAAATGGTTGTCGTTTCGGAGGCAAACGCCCGTATAAACGGTATGGGTTTGATTGCTGAGGGCGGTTAGCATTTCGGCGGCTTCTGTGGCGTTTGCCGGTTTGTTGAGCACGCGGTTGTTGATGAAGACGATGGTATCGGCGGTGACGAGGATTTTTTCTTGGATGGGTGATTGGTGGTGTTGGGATTTGTGTTTGGCCAAAAAAGTGCAGATTTCTTCTGGGGTCAAATTTTCTGGGTAGCTTTCATCCGCGTCAATTTCCACATAGTCAAATTCAAACCCTGCATCGCGCAACAGTTGATGTCGACGTGGCGATTTCGATGCCAACAACAACTTGGGAAAAGAAGGCAACGTGCTTGTAGAATTTGAAATTGGGTTTTTTGTTATCATTTCTTGGGCAAAGGTATCGTTGAGTTGTCAATTCTAAAAAGATGATAAAGTGCGTAGAGAAATTGCGAAATTTGTATCGTGTTTGATTTAGATTCCATGATGCGCCAGGCGGTTGAGCCGATAAAAGTCAGAAAGCGGCCATCGTTTTGGAAGAGGATTTTCAGCTGGGTCCTTCCCATTCCGCAGGAAAAGAGAAAATCATCCAAAGGGGTTGAATTGCAGGTCCTTGCTTGGCAGGGCAAATTTGTGTTGGACACGGGCAAGGTAAATTATTCGTTTGGGAGTTTGCACGACGTGATGGTGGGCAGTATAAAGGACATTGTGGCTTGGGGTGTTCAAGCGGAGCGGGTTTTGATGTTGGGGTATGGGGGTGGCAGTGCGGCGGAGATTGTCCACCAAGATATCAATAGAGAAGCCGAAATCATTGGTGTGGAATGGGACGATGCGGTGATTGATTTGGCAAAGAAGTATTTCTACACACAAGGGGTTAGATTGTTGCATGATGATGCTGTGGATTATGTTTTTAGGGCGGCAAAGCAGTCATGGGAATATGATTTGATTGTTTGTGATTTGTTTACGGAGACGAAGGTTGCATCGGCGGTTCTGGAAGGTGATTTTTTAGAGAGTTTATCCAAATTGTTGGGAAATAAAGGGGGTGTAATCATCAATACGATGCTCAAAAAAGAGGAGTCGGTTTTATTTTTGGGCGAGCTAAAAAAGCGTTTCAACCATGTAAAAACTTGGGATGGGATGAAGGGGAATGCGGTGTTTTTGTGCAAAATGGGCGGGATTGCCTAACTTTGCGCTTACGATGAAACAAATTGCAGTGATAGGTGGTGGCACCATGGGAAATGGAATCGCCCACGTTTTTGCCCAATGCGGTTATGCCGTGAATTTGATTGATGTAAAGCAAGAAATGCTTGAAAAGGCCATTGCTACCATCACAAAAAACATGGATCGTCAGGTAGGAAAGGGAACCCTAACCGAAGAGCAAAAAGCGGATAGTTTGGGTAGAATCAAAACATATACTCAATTGGCTGATGGCGTGAGCAATGCGGATTTGGTGGTTGAAGCTGCTACTGAGAACATCGAAATCAAATTGAATATTTTCAGACAGTTGGATGCTTTGGCGCCTGCGCATTGTGTTTTGGCGAGCAACACATCGAGTATTTCAATTACCAAAATAGGGTCGGTAACCACGCGTCCGGAAAAGGTCATTGGCATGCACTTCATGAATCCTGTGCCGGTAATGAAATTGGTAGAGGTGATTGAGGGTTTCAAAACCGACAAAAAAGTCACTTCAGATATTATCGAATTGAGTAAGAGCTTGGGAAAGGTACCCGCGTTAACACAGGATTATCCAGGTTTTATTGCAAACAGAGTTTTGATGCCGATGATCAACGAAGCCATTTGCTCTTTGCATGAAGGGGTAGCTGGCGTTGAGGAAATCGATACGATTATGAAGTTGGGTATGGCTCACCCTATGGGTCCATTGCAATTGGCAGATTTTATTGGTTTGGACGTTTGCTTGGCTATTTTAAAGGTATTGCACGACGGATTTGGGAATCCAAAATATGCGCCATCGCCGTTGTTGGTGAACATGGTGACATCTGGAGATTTGGGTGTAAAAAGCGGTCGCGGATTCTACGATTACGGTCATGGAACCAAGGACTTGATTGTTGCGCCGGGTTTTACTAAAAACTGATTATATTTGCAGCCCCAATTTGGGTATACACTGCAAACATGAAATTATCTCAATTTAAGTTCGATTTGCCTGAGGAGTTTATCGCTCAGGAGCCATTGGCTACGCGCCACGATGCCCGTTTATTGGTAGTTCATCGCAAGGAACGTCGTATCGAGCACCGCAGTTTCAAAGACATTCTTGAGATTTTTGATGAGAATGATGTGTTTGTGGTGAACAACACAAAGGTATTTACTGCCCGCATGTACGGTCAGAAAGAGAAGACAGGCGCTCAAATTGAGGTGTTCTTGCTTCGCGAGTTGAATCATGAATTGCGTTTGTGGGATGTATTGGTGGATCCAGCACGCAAAATTCGCGTGGGAAACAAACTGTATTTTGGGGATGATGATTTGGTGGCTGAGGTTGTAGACAATACAACGAGCAGGGGCAGAACCATTCGCTTTTTGTTCGATGGAACGGACGAGGAGTTTGCTGAAGTAATCAAGAAATTGGGTGAGACTCCCATTCCAAAATATATCACTCGTGGAGTAAAGGAAGAAGATGAGGCATGGTATCAGAGTTTGTTTGCCAAGAATGTTGGGGCAGTTGCTGCACCGGCGGCTCAGTTGCACATCACGCGTGAGTTGCAAATGAGAATGGACATCAAAGGCATTCAATTCACTGAAATTACGTTGCATTTGGGATTGGGTGCGTTCAGAGAGGTGGAGGTTGAAGATTTAACCAAACACAAGATGGACAGCGAATACTATCGCATCGAACAATCGGCTTGCGATGTGGTGAACAATGCCATCAACAATAAAAAGCGTGTTGTAGCGGTGGGTGGTAGTGTGATGCGTGCATTGGAGAGCAGTGTAAGTTCTATGAGTACATTGAATCCCAGTGAGGGATGGACGGATAAGTTTTTGTTTCCGCCACAGGAGTTCCATATTGCCAATGCATTTATTACCAATTTGCATCAGCCGGAGTCGCCTTTGTTCATGATGGCTTGTGCTTACACAGACCATAAGTTCATGACGGAGGTATATCAGGAAGCGATGAAAGAGGGCTATAGATTTTTGTGCTATGGCGATGCGATGTTGATTATGTAATTGACATCGGAAACGCGGTGTTTATTTGAACAGCTGCGTGATATTGAGTATATTTGCAACCCGTTCTTTTCATTGCCCAAATGGCGAAATTGGTAGACGCACTGTCTTCAGGTGGCAGCGCCGCGAGGTGTGCAGGTTCGAGTCCTGTTTTGGGCACATTGAATAAAACTCGTTTAATGCCCAGTTGGCGAAATTGGTAGACGCGCCATCTTGAGGGGGTGGTGACCGTATGGTTGTGCTGGTTCGAATCCAGTACTGGGCACTTGTAACCCCCCGCCGCGCGCAGCGCGGCGGGGGGTTTTTATTTTCGATAAAGCCACTGAGGCCGAATCCAACTGAGTACCCCGAACAACAAAATTGGGAATACCCCAAACCAAAACAGCCCCCATGATTCAAAAGGGATTGTCATGATCGCCCCATCCGGATGAGAGGCTTCATCCATACCGATTCTCGCAAAGAGCGTCAAAATTGCATACCCTATCACCCCACCAAACAGCGCTCCGCCCAAATGTCCTTCGTGCGAAATTCTATTTCGATCGGCCGTCTGAGAAAATACAATCGAACCCAAATTAAATAAAATACAAAATATCCATCCGGGAATAGGGATCGGGATAAACATCAACCCGAGTTGAATTTCTGGAAACCACATCACTGCGCACATGAGTAGGCCTAAAACGCCCCCCGAAGCCCCCAACGCTTGATAATCCGATTCGTTCCTGCGCATCCAAATGGAGAAAAGACTCCCACCCAAAACAGAAATCAGAAAAATCAACAAGGTAAAAATTGAACCCACCAT
>DDYM01000052.1:35008-40987 GCA_002347985.1 Bacteroidetes bacterium UBA2234 | reverse complement strand
GCTCAGTAATCTGTAATATTGCTTTCGGTTTTTGATTTGCCATGAACTCAACATCCATCTGTGGGTAAGGCTTACATCGTTTTGCCCGGCAAAAAATACCAAGATAAAAAAGCCTATTAAGCTATAGGAAGCGGGGTACTCTACAAAGAAATTTCCGAGTTTCATGGTTAGGGCTTTTTCAATAGTACTTGCCCTTTTCCTTGGGTGTACTGATCGAATTTAAACGAGGGTGTTTTGTAGTAGAAGACGTTGCCGCTGTTGAATACGCGGACATCAAACTGCTTGCTGGGATTGACAAAAATGTCTTTGATGGTAAAGTGAAATAGATACACATCATCGCTTCGCAATTCAGAAGCATCCAAACCGCCGCCCTTTTCACAACTCCAAGAAAAAATCGTGGCCTGACCGCTAAGTTTCACATTGCCGCTGTTCATCAATCCGCCGTAAAACTGACCGCAATAAATGAATAGATTCTGGTCTTCTACACTGTTGATGGTGCAATGGATGGCCTGACTATAGATTGTGTCTTTACAGTTTACCTTGGCATTGCCCTCCAAGTGAATGTCTGAGATTTGATGCAGGTTTAGGGTACATTTGGGTTGTACATTTAATCTGCGGAGCCACTTTGCCTTGTTTGTGTTTTTAATATTCAATACACCGTTTTGGATTTCTGTGGTAATACCCGACATCACATTTTTGCCGTAAGTAATTTGAATTTGCTCGGGCATGGCGGTGTCTTGCGTAATCACCAACTGGATATCATGATTTACGTCCAACGCATGAAAGGCGCTCAAAATACGCGATTCTGTGGTGATCTCCCCAAAAGACTGCCAAGGTTCTGCACTGTCTTTACAACTGGTACCGAAGCAGAAATTTAACAATAGTAAAAACAGAACGGACCAAGGATTTTTTGGAAAGTGGTTCGGTTTCATTGGTGTGAATTTATACAAAGTTGCTGAATTGTTGCTACATTCGAGTGATGCAAAGGATATTCTTCTTGTTCTTTTTGGTATTCGGGATGGCAGGGAATTTACTGGCCCAAGATTTTGATGATGAAGTAAGCCCTCAAGCCAAGGCTGCTGCGGCGATGCGGACCAAGCGATACCGGGAGGCGGAGAACTTGTATCGACAAATGTTGGAGAAAAATCCGGAGTCGATGACATATAAGCACATGCTGAGCCATTCCTTGATCTTGCAAGAAAGATACGGTGAATCAGACAGTCTGTTGCGCGTTGCATATCTTCAAGATTCAATGCATCCAGGTACTTTTTGGTATTTTGGAATATCTGCCGAGCGACAGGATCAATACGACAGGGCCTATGGTTTTTTTCGCAGATACATCGATAAGTCGAAGCGATTTTCAGAATTCAACCAAAGCGCTTGGTTGCATGCGGCATCGGCGTATCGAAGAAAAATGCATACGATGGGGATTAATTCCACGGAGTGGAGCGACATGGTGTATTGCTATGAGAATTATTTGCAAGCTCAGCCTGCAGATCCGTTGGTTCCTCAGCTACAAGACTTCTTGGATGCCGTGCGTTTGAAGCAACCCAGGGGCGGTCAAAAGTTGGTGTGGACTGAACAGTAAATTGCGTATTACCTTTGCAACATGCCATCGGGCAATAAATCTAAGTTAATCAATGATCCATTGCATGGATTTGTGACCTTGCCAAGTGCATTGGTTTACGATGTTGTGCAGCATCCCTATTTTCAGCGACTTCGTAGGATACGTCAGCTGGGAATGAGCGAATGGGTTTATCCTGGAGCTACTCATACGCGTTTTCATCATGCCTTGGGGGCCATGAATTTGATGGTCAAAGCGTTAGATACGCTAAGGGGCAAGGGGGTTGATATTACCGACGAGGAAAAGGAAGCGGCGATTTTGGGGATTTTGATGCACGACATTGGGCATGGACCTTATAGTCATACGCTGGAGTACACTTTGGCCCAGGGGGTGAATCACGAGGACATTTCGATTATGCTGATGGAGCGGATGAATGTTGAATTTGGAGGTGCGCTTCGATTGGCGATTGATATTTTTCGGGGCGATTATCACAAAAAACCATTTTTGCATCAGTTGATTTCTGGCGAGTTGGATATGGATCGCTTGGACTATTTGATGCGCGACAGTTTTTACACGGGAGTAAGTGAAGGGATTGTTGGCGTAGATCGATTGATTCATATGTTGAATGTGAAAGACGGAGATTTGGTGGTGGAGGAAAAGGGGATCTATAGCGTTGAGAAGTTCTTGGTAGCCAGGCGTTTGATGTATTGGCAAGTGTATTTGCACAAAACGGTAATTGCTGCCGATGCTTTGCTGGTTTCAATTTTGAAGCGAGCACGAGAAATGGCAAAAACGGGTTCAACTCTTGGGAGCTATCATCCGCTGATGCATTTCTTATTCAAGGATGTGAATCCAGATGATTTCAATGAAGAGGATTTGGATTTGTTTGTGTTGCTAGACGACATCGATATCATGTCGGCCATTAAAGAGTGGCAGTTTCACGAGGATCCGATTTTGTGCGAGATGAGTAAGCGATTGTTGAGACGACAATTGCCGAAGATCAAAGTACAACTGGAGCCCATTGATTTTGGGGTAAAGCAGTTGTTGCGCGCGCAAGCTGCGTCGATTTTTGGCGTTACGGATGAGCGAATATTGGATTATTTCGTGCACGTTGGGGTTTTGAAGAACGATGCGTATCGCAGTGAAGGCGGGGGTATTCGAATATTGAAAAAGGATGGCAGCGTAGTTGATGTAGCGGCTGCGAGTGACAATTATAATCTGGATAGTTTGAAAGATACTGTGACAAAATTTTACATCACTTATTGGGAATTTTGAGAAAAAATAAATTTAGCAGCAAGGGTCCCCAATTGAGTAATCAGTTGCAAAATACGCCGAGGGGCGGAAAGTGGGCGAGTAAGTTCGAGGATGCAACTGCATCAAAAGGAAAAGGCAAGCCAGACGATGTAAAGGCGAAAAAAGCGTTGGGTCAGCACTTTTTAAACGATCTCACAATAGCGGAGAGAATTGCAAATTTGGTAGACGCAGAGATGGAGCACGTGGTGGAGATTGGTCCAGGGATGGGCGTGATGACGAAATTTTTATTTGATCAATTTGGTGATAAATTGCTTTGCGCAGAAATCGATGCTGAATCGGTTGAATATTTGGCAAATCAAGCTTGGGCTGCAGGGTTGAAAGTGTGGAAGGGCGATTTTTTGCAGGCACCGGCGGCGGATTGGGTTGTGGAAGGAAAGCGCATGGCCATCGTGGGGAATTATCCATATAACATTAGCACCCAAATCGTTTTTAAAATGTTGGAATGTGGAGTGCGCGTGGAGCAATTTTCAGGAATGTTTCAAAAGGAAGTAGCGGAGAGATTGTGTGCCGGAGAGGGCAATAAGGACTACGGAATTACAAGTGTTTTGTTGCAGGCCTATTACAATTGTAAGTATTCTTTTACTGTGCATGAAGGTTCGTTTAACCCTCCTCCCAAAGTGAAAAGTGGGGTGATAGACTGCCGGTTAAAAACCCAATTGCCGGACTGCGATTACAACGCGTTAAAGTTGGTGGTGAAGACGGCATTTTCTCAGCGAAGGAAGACATTGTCTAACGCATTAAAACCTTTGACTTCGGCGCGCGAGAGATTTGTGTTGCCAGAAAAATGGGGTGCTATGCGCGCCGAACAAATTCCGGTTTCGGATTATTTGTTTTTGGCAAAATCATGGGTGGAAAGCAAATAAATTTCTTATTTGGATTGATTCATAATAATTCTTGTCAACTCAGAATGATTGGGGTTTTTGTGTGCTGCCCGTAGGCAAAATGTAAGATTGTAATGAAAATAACGACTTGCACTTTGTAAAACCTTAGTAAAAACTCTAAATTCGCGCATTGAAAATCCTTAAAAAGGCTCAAGAAATGATGCTCACACTACCTAAAAAATCATTCAACTTATTGAATAAGAAGTTGTTATCATTGTTGATGGCTTGCATGGCCACGGTTATGTCTTTTGCGCAAGCAGCAAGTGACGTGATTCAACCCCCACAAGAATTTGACCCAAGCAGCTGGAATTGGATGAACATTTTGATTTGTTCATTGATTTTATTGATTGTTTTGGTGATTGCCCGTGCATTTGACATTGGTAGTTTGGCTGAGAAAATCACTGGAAAGAAAATTGTAAACCCTCATAAGGTAAATGCGATAATTGGTGTGGTTGTTTTGATTTTGGGATTTGTTGGTGTGTGGTATGAAATGTCTTATCATGGCAAATACTTGTTGCTGTGGGACGCTGCCTCTGAGCATGGTTCTGAGTTGGATTCAATGTTTATGTGGACCTTCGGATTTACTTTCGTTGTGTTTATCTTAACCGAGTTCTTGTTGTTCTTCTTTATGATTCGCTACTACTACCGTGAGGATCGTAAAGCGGATTATTTCTTCCATAACAACAAATTGGAAATCATTTGGACAATTGTTCCTGCCATCGTATTGACATTCTTGGTTTTGCGTGGTTTCAACGTTTGGACAAAAATCACACAGACACCAAACGATAAGGCGGAGGAAATTGAAGTTTTTGCATACCAGTTTGGTTGGAAGGCTCGTTATGCGGGTGAAGACAAGCAATTGGGAGAGAATAGTTTCGTTATGATTTCCGGAACAAATCCTTTGGGATTGGCTGTTGAAGACGAAGCTGACAAATTGAAGGCTACTTTGCAGACAGAAATTGATGAAATCAAAGCGAAGTTGGCATCAGCGAACGACTCTACAAATATGTGGAGAGCGGCGTTGAACAAAATGGAATCTACTGGATTGAGCAATACTTATGTTTCAGAATACAAAGCCTTGAGAGAAAAGGTGTTGGATGCTGAAAGTGGAGCCTATGTTCGTCAGATGGAGAAAGAAATTAAACGCAAAGAAACCAACATCAAACGTGTTGATGCGTTCAAGAGCAAGCCAGAAATATTTAACAAATCTGCTTACGATGATCGTGTAACAACTGAAATCGTATTGGTAAAAAACAAGCCATATATGTTCCGTTTCCGTGCACGTGATGTAATTCACTCTGCATATATGCCTGAGTTCCGTGCGCAGATGAACTGTGTACCAGGTATGAGCACTGTATTCCCATTCACGCCAATCAAGACAACCGCAGAGGCGCGTAAGGCAAAAGGAAACGACAAATTCGATTATTATTTGTATTGCAATAAAATTTGCGGTGCGGCACACTACAATATGAAAATCAAGATCACTGTAGTGGGTTCAGAAGCTGAATACCAAACATGGTTGGCTGCGCAGGCCAAGGTAGTTGCTCCTCCAGTTGAGGCGGCACCTGCTGCTCCCGCGTCTGATTCAACTGCAGTTGTACCCGCCGTTGCCGTTAACTAATTTTTCATCTTAAAAAGAATCAATCATATTCATATGAGCACTTCAGCATCACACGCAGCAGATCACCACGGTCACGATCACCATCATCAGGAATCGTTTATTAGCAAGTACGTTTTCTCGATGGATCACAAGATGATCTCCAAGCAATTCTTGATTACAGGAATTATCATGGGGGTTATCGGAATGGGTATGTCGTTGTTATTCCGTTTACAATTGGCTTGGCCCGATGAACAGTTCGGTATATTGGAAATGTTATTAGGCAAATGGGCCGTTGATGGAAAATTGGATCCCAACTTCTACATGGGATTGGTTACCATTCACGGAACAATCATGGTATTTTATGTATTGACAGCTGGTTTGAGCGGTACATTTAGTAACCTGTTGATTCCATTGCAGCTTGGTGCGAGAGATATGGCATCGCCGTTCATGAACATGTTGAGCTACTGGTTCTTCTTCTTGTCGAGCGTTGTATTGTTGATCTCCGTAGGCGTTGAAACAGGCCCAGCATCAGCAGGTTGGACAGTTTATCCTCCTTTGAGTGCATTGGAAAAGGCCATGCCTGGATCAGGTTTGGGTATGACATTGTGGTTGGTTGCCAT
>DDYM01000052.1:33638-34948 GCA_002347985.1 Bacteroidetes bacterium UBA2234 | reverse complement strand
TGAACCAACGTACCAAAGGGATGAGCATGAATCGCATGCCATTGACAATTTGGGCGTTCTTGTTCACTGCAGTTTTGGGATTGTTGTCGTTCCCGGTATTGTTGGGAGCTTCTTTGTTCTTGATTTTCGACCGTAGTTTCGGTACATCATTCTACTTGAGCGATATTTATTTAGAGGGCATAGGCGCATTGGAAAACGTAGGTGGAAGCCCAGTTTTGTATCAACACTTATTCTGGTTCTTAGGTCACCCTGAGGTATATATCATTTTGATGCCTGCTTTGGGTATCACGTCGGAGGTAATTTCTACCAATGCTCGTAAGCCAATCTTTGGTTACACAGCGATGATTATTTCTTTGATGGGTATTAGTATTCTTTCATTCATCGTTTGGGGTCACCACATGTTTNNNTGAAGGCGTTCAACTATTTAACTACACTTTGGCGTGGTAATTTGCGCTTTACTCCAGCGATGTTGTTCTCTATCGGTTTGGTGAGTTTCTTCATCTCTGGTGGATTGACAGGTATTTATTTGGGTAACGCGGCTATGGATATTCAGTTGCACGATTCTTATTTCGTGGTAGCTCACTTCCACTTGGTAATGGGTAGTGCTGCGATTTTTGGAATGTTCGCGGGTATTTACCATTGGTTCCCTCGCATGTACGGTAGAATGATGAATAACACTTTGGGTTATTTCCACTTCTGGTTAACCTTTATCTCTGCATACTTGGTATTCTTCCCAATGCACTTCATGGGATTGGCCGGTGTTCCACGTCGTTACTATCAGTTCACTTTGATGGAAGATTTCAGCATCTGGGCTGATGTAAATAAATTGATTACGGTTTCTGCCATTGTAGGTGGCTTCGCTCAGTTGTTGTTCCTTTACAACTTCTTCGTTAGTATCTTCAGAGGTAAGAAAGCTGATCAAAATCCATGGTTGGCAAATACATTGGAGTGGACTTCACCAATGGATGTTCGTTTGCATGGAAACTGGCCTGGTGAATTGCCTACAGTTTATCGTGGTCCTCACGAATACAGTCGTCCTGACCGCGAATTGGATTACTTCCCTCAAAACGAGCCTGATGAGAATGCACCAGAGGTATTTGAAACCGAGGTTGCACCAGCAGCGCCAAAAGAGGAAGAAGTTCCCGCAGAAAACAGTGTATTCTTTGCAGCTATCAAGCGTGTATTCGGTTTGAGCCGTTAATGCAACGCAGTTCAGATTATATATTAAATTTATACAGACGAATAGGTTTCTTTACCTGTTCGTCTGTTTTTTTATTGTTCTTTTTGGGCGGTTTGGTTCGAGCTACGGG
>DDYM01000052.1:18505-33605 GCA_002347985.1 Bacteroidetes bacterium UBA2234 | reverse complement strand
TGCAAATTGCCTGCGAATTATCAGGAAATCTATCTCCAAAAGCGTTTGCAAAAAGTGGAGAGATTTGCCAAAGTGTTGAATGGAATGGGATTTAACGATGCGGCCCATCGGTTGCTAACGGACCCATCGGTGAAGACACCTGAGCAATTTCATCCCGTAAAAGCATGGATTGAGTATATCAATCGTCTGTTTGGTGTTTTAAGCGGCCTATTTGCTCTGATTTACTTTGTTATCATGCTGCGTTATCGAAAGTTGATCGCGGGTAAGAGGTGGTCGATTTTGGGCTTGTTTTTCTTGCTTCTCAATGGTTGGTTGGGTAGTTTAGTAGTTGCCACCAATTTATTGCCAGGGGTTGTTACGCTGCATTTTTTGATCAGTTTTTTCTGCCTGTTTGCTTATATGGTTTCCATGCACAAGGCCAAGCCATTCTTTTTTGAACATACCGAAATTTTATCGACTAAGAAGTGGTTTGGAGTTTGGGTTTGCGTTTTTGTAGTTTTGATATTGGGTGCTTGGAGCCGTGAACAAGTGGATCAAATGCGTTTGGCTGGCCGGTTGTACGTTGATGCCGATGAAACAGCCTTTTTAGGTTGGGGCATGCTCGATGTTTTTTCTATGGATTGGTTATTTTCTTTGCATCGATATGTTCCATTCTTAATCCTAGGTTGGATGTTGTGGTTGATTGGCAAAGAACCGAAAACCCAAGATAGCAATGGTTTTATATCGAAATTGAAGAAACCGTTATGGGTGATTTCGATGATCTGTATCCTGCAGATTGCTTTGGGTGTGATACATATTTGGTTTGTGATACCTTCTTGGACACAAGTTTGTCACGTTGTGGTGGGTAGCGCCCTAATTACCTATATTTTTGCAGTGTATTTATCTACCCTTTCAAAACAGCCAAAAACTTCATGAATGCCACTGTAAAAGCCTTCGCCCAATTGATTAAGTTTCGACTTACAGCGAGCGTTGCTGCTACGTCGGTGTTTGGCTATTTATTGGGTTGTAAGCTGAATGCCGATGGTGATTGGAAATCGTTGTTTGATTGGGTTACTTTCTCTGGCGTTTTGCTCGGAGGTATGTTGGTGGTTTTTGCATCAAATGGATTGAATCAAATCATCGAAAAAGAAAACGACGGTAAGATGAGTCGCACCGCGCAACGCCCTATCGTAGAGGAGAGAATCTCCCTGTCTCAAGCCATTACTTTTTGTTGGATTACGGGAATTCTAGGAATTATTATTTTGTCGTTTACCACGCCTTTTGTGGCTGTATTTTTATCGGGTTTGTCTTTGGCAATCTATGTTTTTGTTTACACCCCGATGAAGCAAACCACAAATATGTCGGTTATGATTGGAGCCATTCCAGGAGCCTTACCTCCGTTGATTGGTTATACTGCTGTTGTGGGAAGAATTGATGAACCGGGGATGATGCTTTTTTTGGTGCAGTTTTTCTGGCAATTTCCTCATTTTTGGTCGATTGCTTGGTTATTGCATGACGATTATCAGAAGGCCGGTTATTGGTTGTTGCCATCGTCTGGAGGACGTGATAAGAAGAGTGGATTTCAAATTCTAACGTATACGGTTTTATTGATAATTATCAGTATGACGCCGATTTATTACGGGATGGCAGGCCCCAAATCGCTGCTATTGATTCTGCCAATGTCGATTTGGTTATTGGTGAAATCTGCGGTACTTTTTCGGAGTTTAGAGATTTCCGACGCCAGAAAATTGTTGTACGCAACATTGGTTTACACCCCTGTGGTTTTTTTAGGATATATCATTTTTTAACATGGAAAAGAGCATCAATAAAAAGGTCAAAGATCCAACGCCTTTGATACCGCCAGCGAAGTTTACTTTGTGGTTGTTTATGTTGGCTAGTGCAATGTTATTTGCCGCATTTGTGAGTGCTTTTGTGGTTCACATGCCTGATGGGGAAGCGAAAAAGATGTGGACGTCGTTCGATTTGCCCATTTACTTTTTTTATTCTTTGATCATTGCGGTGCTTTGTTCGGTAACAATTCAAATGGCTACCAACGCTGCCAAGCAAGATGAATTGAGTAAGAATAAATGGATGATTGTGGCAACATTGGTCCTTTCAGGATTGTTTACCTTGTCTCAATACTTGGGTTGGAAACAGTTGGTTAACATGGATTTAACTTTTGTTAATCGCAGACCTGAGGACATTTCGGCCAGTTATGTTTGGGTGATTACGGTATTGCATTTCATCCATATTTTGGCTGGAATCATCCTACTTTTGGTGGCACTTTTTAAATCTATTAAATTAGAAATTCACAAAAAACAAATCACATTTATGTCAGTTACAAGCACTTATTGGCATTTTGTGGGATTTCTGTGGTTTATATTGTATTTATTTCTTTATTTCGCAAGGTAATTTTTCCCAATGGCAAATCATACAACTACACAAGCATCGTTTGAAAACCAACCCACTTGGTCTGGAGGTCGTTCTCCTTTCAACGTGAGTTATGGAAAATTGATGATGTGGATCTTCCTTTTATCGGATGCGTTCACATTTTCATCATTATTGGTACAATATGGTACACAGCGTTTTTCGAACGTAATTACCCCGATTACTACAAAATGGCCTGATCCAGCGTCCATTTTTAATCACTTCCCAGGCATGCATGGCTTTCATTTGCCATTGTTGTTTGTGAGTGTGATGACATTCATATTGATTTTGAGTTCAGTGACGATGGTATTGGCGGTAGAAGCTGGACATCGCAATAGCAAGAAAGAAGTAGCGAAATTTATGATTTATACCATCTTGGGTGGTGTGGCGTTTTTGAGCTGTCAGGCTTGGGAATGGTATACTTTCATTCACGAAGGTGCGAGATTGGATGGCAATACGTTTGGAATTACTGAGCAAGGTTACAAGCATTTGCATAGTGTAGGTTTTGGAAGTCATTTTGAATGGGAGACGGGCGATAGAACATTTGGACCTGTTCCATTTGCTGCTTTGTTCTTCATTGTAACGGGTTTCCATGGTTTCCACGTGTTCAGCGGTGTAGTGATCAACGTTGTTGTTTACATCATGACCATTCGCGGCGTATTTGATCGTCGTGGACATTATGAAATGATTGAAAAGGCTGGTTTGTACTGGCACTTTGTAGATCTAGTTTGGGTGTTTGTATTTACTTTCTTTTACCTCATTTAATTTAAATTATTCATAGTATGGAATTCTATAATAAACCTGGAGAATACGACGCGATTAATTACGTGCCTCATACCGAAAGTCATGGTACAAAGGAACTTTGGAAGACTTTCTGGTTGTTGTTGGGTATTACCCTTTTTGATTTTATCATTTATTTCGTGATGCCGGCAAGTGGCTTCAGAAACTTTATATTCATCTTCTTTGGATTGGTTAAAGCTTACTTTATCGTGGGTGCCTTTATGCACTTGAAGCATGAGAAAATAAGTTTGGCCTTGATTATTTTGGTACCCACCATTTTCATTTGCGGATTGATTCTCGGCTTGTTGTACGAGGGCTCTGCTTTGGAAGTGATGAAGTCGATGTAATCCATGAGCAATATTGGCAACAAATTTAAAATGGCCGCGATTGCGGCCATTGTCATTTTACCAATCGTAGGTATCTTGATGTTGGCCCGTGCAAAATGGGTTCATCAGGAATTGCCATATCTGGGTGAAACTGTGGTTGCTGAAAATGGCAAAAAAGAGTATCACACCGTAAGTGATATTCAACTGATAAACCAGCACGGTCAGCCCATCAGCTTGGACGATTTTGATTCTTGCATCATCGTAGCCAATATCTTTTTTGCTTCATGTGCCGAAGTTTGCCCTGCGATGAACAAGCAAGTTCAGGTGATGGCGGAAGAATTTAGGCCTTTTCCTAATGTAAGGTTTCTAACGGTTACAATTGATCCCGAACGCGATTCAGTTCCTGTGTTGGCCAAATATGCAGATGCGTATCAGGCGGACCTTTACAAGAGGACATTTGCTACCGGTAGTAAGCGTGAGATTTATGATTGGGTGATCAATGATTTGCTTTTGGCTACAGAACAGAGGGGTCAGGATTTTATTCACGACGATCGTGTGGTTATCATAGACAAGGGTAGACATATCCGCTCGATTTTGGAAACATCGGGTAAGAATTATACCCAGAAGTTAGAGCGAGTAAAAAGAATACAGGACGATATCAATAATTTGCTATATGAATACAGAAAAAACGACTTGGATAAGTGACAAGGGATTTTTCCGCTTGGTAGTTGTCATCACCATTGCAGTGATGGGCTTGGTTACGCTTTTACAATATTTGCCGGCAGAAATGCGACCAACGGCAGAATTTGCAAAGGTATTGCCATTTGTGAATGCTACTTTAAACACTTTGGTGTCGATTGCTTTGGTTTTGGGATTGATGGCGATTAAGTCGGGAAAGAAAGGTGTGCATCAGGCGTATATGTTAACTGCCTTTATTCTATCAACGGTTTTCTTATTGAGTTATGTGACCTATCATACTTGTACGGAGCACACCGTTTTTGGTGGCCAGGGCACGGTGAAATACGCGTATTACATTATTCTAGCGAGTCATATCATTTTGGCTGCGGCTGTTTTACCAATGGTGTTGTATACGATGTATTACAGCACATCGGGTAACTTCGTTAAGCACAAGAAATGGGCTAAAGTAACATTCCCAATCTGGCTCTATGTATCTGTGACGGGCGTCATTGTTTACTTTATGATTGCGCCGTATTATGCGTTTAAATATTATCCCTTTTGATATGAAACGATTTTTAGCGACGATAGCATTATTGGTTTTCTCTGGAATCACTGTTTATGCGCAGTGTCCGATGTGTAAGGCGGCTTTAACATCGAATAGAGATCACTCTAAAAACAGGCCGGTGGTGGGGAATGGTATCAACAAAGGTATTTTAATGCTTTTGGCAACGCCTTATGTGTTGGTGGGAACGGCAGGGGTTTTCTTTTACAATTACAAACGTAAACAAAAAAATGCCCGCTAAACGCCCCGGTCTAGTACCATTTTTGGCGTGTAAATGTCCAAAATGCGGAAAAGGTAGCGTTTTTAACAATGGGTTGGTATCCTTGAAATTTGCGGAAACCCGTTATGCTTGTCCTTCGTGCAATTTTTCTTTTGAACCAGAGCCCGGATTTTTCTATGGGGCGATGTATTTCAGTTATGCGTTGATTGTGGGATTGATAATTACCTGTAGTATTTTATTCTACATAACAGGTATGTTTGATTATGCCATCGTTGGGATACCAACCACAATTATCATCATGGTGCCTTTGATTTTTAGGTACAGTAGAATGATGATGTTATACATCGTTTATCCCTTGATGTACAAGGATAAATTCTACGGTAAGTCTTGATCAATTGCTGACACTCAAACTGATTGGCACTTCAAACCAAGCGGAGATATTTTTTCCGTTGTAGGTTGCGGGAACCCATTTGGGGCAAGCTTTGAGAATTCTTGCGGCCTCTAGTCCAAACTCAGGACAATTCTTGGTTCCTTCTTTGATTCTGCACTGAGTAACAACGCCGTTTCGGTTCACCATAAAACGCATTCTAACGTATCCTGCAATATTTTTATCCAAGCATCGGGAAGGGTAGACAAATTCATTGGCGATATAATCTCTAAATGCGGCGTCACCACCGAGGAATCTGGCGGGGGTGATAGATTTGTTCGGAATGGTTGTGTCTTGGGGTTGGGTAATAAGTTGATCAAATTCTGCTGGGATTTCCATCAAAACCAAGGTGTTTTCAATGAGTTGTTTGCCTTTGTGGGATTGGTAGGGAGTAAAGCTATTGTATTTGATGGCTTGAAGAATGGTATCTTTGAGAAGGCTATCGGCTGTATTGCTGTCCCAAATTTCGGCAAAGTCTACTCGACCTTTTTTGGTTACCCTCATGTTTATTAGAAGCATGATAGAACCATGTTCTTCAACTTGTTGATTTACGTAGGGATGATATTTTTTGATGTTGGCGGTAAAGGTGTCCCAGCCTTGTTTGGGTTTGGGTTGGTATTTGGTTTGCCACCAATGGCTATTTTTACTCAGGAGGATAGGAGGTTTCGCTTCTACTCTAACGGCGGTGAAAAATATTATTAGCGCTAACCCGGTGAGGAGGATTTTCTGTAGGGGTTTAATGATGATATTTTGAATGGTCACTGCGGTAGGTTTTGTTTTCTCATGTAAAAATACATTTGTTGATGGGTTTTTAAAAATTTGCGTTACAGAAAAGGGCATGATGGTTTGCCATCATGCCCTTTTCTGTAAATTGTATAAGAAAAATTAATCTGCTTGTACGGCAAGGATTTCTTCACCACCTGCCATTTTCGCACGGATTTTGGCTTCGATTTCTGCCATCATTTCTGGATTGTCTTGAATGAGTTCCTTTACGGCGTCTCTTCCTTGTCCGAGTTTGGTGGTATCATAACTGTACCAGCTTCCACTCTTTTGAATGATCCCAGCGTCAACGGCAATATCCAATACTTCACCGGCTCTGCTGATGCCTTTTCCGTACATGATATCGAATTCAACGACACGGAATGGGGGAGCGACTTTGTTTTTGGCTACTTTTACTTTTGTACGGTTTCCCATGACATCGTCGCCATCTTTGATTTGTGCATTTCTGCGAATATCCAAACGGATAGAAGCATAGAATTTTAATGCATTACCACCGGTTGTTGTCTCTGGGTTACCAAACATCACACCGATTTTTTCGCGAAGCTGGTTGATGAAAATACATATACAACCTGTTTTGCTGATTGTACCTGTTAACTTTCTTAACGCTTGACTCATCAAACGGGCATGCAATCCCATTTTGCTATCTCCCATGTCGCCTTCAATTTCTGCGCGAGGAACAAGAGCTGCTACAGAATCCACTACAAGCACATCAATTGCCCCTGAACGAATCAAGTTGTCGGCAATTTCCAAGGCCTGTTCTCCATCATCTGGTTGTGCAATCAACAAATTGGCTGTATCAATCCCCAAATTTTCGGCATATAATTTATCAAAAGCGTGTTCTGCATCAATGAAGGCACAGATACCTCCCTTTTTTTGTGCTTCTGCTATGGTATGTAGAGCGATGGTTGTTTTACCACTACTTTCAGGTCCGTAGATTTCTACAATTCTACCCCTGGGAAAACCGCCTACTCCCAATGCCAAATCCAAACCAAAGGAACCTGTAGAAATTACGTCTACTGCTACGCTACGCGTATCGTCCATCTTCATCACCACGCCCTTTCCATAGGTTTTCTCCAAACGCTCAATGGTTTGTTTGAGGGCCTTCATTTTTTCTTGCTGTTCACTCATAACTATATGTTTTAATTATCCGTTTAAATGTTCTTTCTGATTTCAAAACTAACAAACTTGTTTATATAATTGTCAAATATATGATTAAAAATTTATCAACAATGAGAAAAAGCACAGAAAAAGGGGTGGATTTGCGAATTTTGCAAAACAAATTTTTGACAGATGGAAAAACTGCAATGAATAACAGCGAATTGCTGGTATTGGTTTTGGGGAATGGGCGACGAACGATGAAATCACAACATTTGGGAGAGCGATTGTGGAGTTATTGCAATGGTGATTTAAGGAATTTGGGTCAGATGAGTATGGAGGAGTTGTTGCAGGTGGAAGGTTTGGGATCGGCTGGGGTGGTAACATTGGCGGCAGCATTTGAATTGGGCAGACGGCGGGTGGTTGAGGAGCCTAAGTGCAGGCAGATTCGCAACCCAAGTGATTCGGTGGCGCTTTTTCGGCCATTGTTTTTAGACGCCGTTGTAGAGAGTTTTTATGTTGTTTATTTAAATCGGGCAAATCGCGTGTTGCGTTTGGAGTGTATCAGTATTGGCGGAATGGCGGGGACTGTTGTGGATGTTCGGCTCGTTTTTAAAAGGGCTTTGGAACTCAGGGCAACTGGGATCATAATGTGTCACAATCATCCATCGGGGAACGATTCGCCGAGCGAGTCTGATCGTAAGTTAACAAAGCAATTTGTGCATGCGGGAAAGTTGTTAGACATTCTGGTGATTGACCATGTGATAATTGCTGGGTCGAGGTATTTTAGTTTTGCAGAGGAAGGAACTTTGAATCAGTTGTAAATCTGAATTTTCAAAGTGATTAGGAAAAATGAAAAAAAAGTTCAAATCAATAGTTTAAGTGGTTCTGAATTCTTGAGGAAACGTTAAATTTGCATACTTATGAACCAATTCAACGCCCTTTATTCGGAGTCGTTTTCGGACCGCCACATCGGACCAAGACAAAGTGATTTGAATGCCATGCTTGCCACCATTGGTGTGAATAGTTTGGATGAGTTGATCAACCATGTTGTACCTAGCAATATTCGATTGCCTAAACCTTTGAATGTTGAAGCAGCGATTAGTGAGGTTGAATTTTTGTCGATGCTCCGCAAAAAGGCATCCAAAAACAAGATATACAAGAGCTACATCGGTATGGGTTATTACAACAACCACACCCCTGGTGTGATTTTGCGTAACATCATGGAAAATCCGGGTTGGTATACTCAGTACACCCCATATCAGGCTGAAATCAGTCAGGGTAGATTGGAAGCGTTGTTGAATTATCAGACAATGGTTATTGATCTTACGGGTATGGAGTTGGCCAATGCATCGTTGTTGGACGAAGGAACTGCTGCTGCGGAGGCGATGAATATGTTCTATGGTTTGGATAAGAAGAGTGCGGCGCATAGATTTTTTGTTGACAACAGTGTATTCCCCCAAACGGTAGATATTTTGATTACCCGTGCGGAGCCCATTGGGATCGAGATTGTTCGTGGTGATTATAAAACATTTGCTCCCGATGCGTCTTTCTTTGGTGCTTTGGTTCAATACCCAAATGCGGAGGGAAGTGTTGAGGATTATAGAAATTTCGTGAATGCATGTAAGGCATCGAACGTAAAAACCTGTTTTGCTTCTGATTTGATGGCGTTGACCTTGTTAACCCCTCCAGGTGAATTTGGTGCGGACTGCGTTGTGGGTAACACCCAGCGTTTTGGTGTGCCATTGGGTTTTGGCGGACCTCATGCGGCATTTTTTGCTACAAAGGATGAGTTCAAGCGTTCTATCCCAGGACGTATCATTGGTGTTTCAGTTGATGCCGAAGGAAATCGTGCGTTGCGCATGGCTTTGCAAACCCGTGAACAACATATCAAGCGTCAGAATGCCACTTCCAATATTTGTACTGCACAGGTATTGTTGAGTATCATGGCGGGTATGTATGCTGTTTACCATGGTCCAGATGGATTGAAAAAGATTGCTCAGCGCATTCATGCGTTGGCAGTTTCATTGGGAGACGCCATCGTGAAGTCGGGCAACGGCAATTACAGTTTACAGCACAATCATTTCTTCGATACGATTTTTGTCAAGGTACCACGTATTGAGACAATTCAAGCTTTGGCACTTGCTGAGGAAATCAATTTGAGATATGAAAATGGCATGGTTGGAATTTCAGTGGATGAAACAACCACTATGGCCGACGTTGAAAAATTGGTGAGCATTTTTGCTCGTGGGATTGAAAATACAGCGGCAAAAGCGGAAGGTTCTGTTTCTCATAAGTTGCCCGCATCCTTGTTGCGTGAAAGCAATTTCATGTTGCACCCTGTGTTCAATCGTTATCACTCGGAGCATGAAATGTTGAGATACATCAAATCATTGGAGGCCAAAGATTTGAGCTTATGTCATTCCATGATTTCTTTGGGTAGCTGTACGATGAAGTTGAATGCAACCACCGAAATGATTCCTGTCACTTGGCCCGAGTTCAATAGCTTGCACCCATTTATTCCAATGGATCAAGCCAAGGGTTACTTGGAAATCATCGATGAGTTGAATAAAGATTTGAGTGAAATCACCGGTTTTCATACCATGAGCATGCAGCCAAATTCTGGAGCTCAAGGTGAATACGCTGGTTTGATGGTGATTCGTGAGTATTTCAAGGATCGCGGCGAATCTCACAGAAATATTGCGTTGATTCCTTCAAGTGCACATGGAACCAACCCTGCTTCGGCGGTGATGGCGGGAATGCAAGTTGTTGTATCGCAGTGTGATGAAAACGGAAACATCGATATCGAGGACATTCGCGCGAAGGCAGAGCAATACAAGGACAATTTGGCTTGTTTGATGGTGACTTACCCAAGTACCCATGGGGTGTTTGAAGCGGCGATCACTGAGTTAACAGATATCATTCACCAAAATGGTGGTCAGGTTTATATGGATGGAGCCAACATGAATGCCCAGGTGGGATTAACATCACCAGGTATGATTGGTGCCGATGTATGTCATTTGAACTTGCACAAAACGTTCTGTATCCCTCACGGTGGTGGTGGTCCTGGTATGGGTCCGATCGGTGTTGCCAAGCACTTGGCTCCTTATTTGCCCGGTCATGCCGTGGTGAACATGGGTCCTGAAAAGGCGATGCATGCTGTGAGCGCAGCTCCTTGGGGTAGTGCGAGTATTTTGTTGATCAGCTATGCTTACATCAAGATGATGGGTGGTGACGGTCTTACAAATGCAACCAAATATGCGATTTTGAATGCCAACTATATCAAGGCGAGATTGGAATCTGAATATCCTGTATTGTATAAAGGTGCCAGCGGATTTGCAGCCCACGAGATGATTTTGGATACCCGTAAATTTAAGGCCTGTCACGTAGAAGCGGAAGACATCGCCAAGCGTTTGATGGACTACGGATACCATGCGCCTACGTTGAGTTTCCCAGTGGCGGGTACCTTGATGGTGGAGCCTACGGAGAGTGAGAGCAAGGAAGAATTGGATAAGTTCTGCGATGCGATGTTGAGCATTCGTGAAGAGATTCGCGAAGTTGAGGAGGGCAAATACTCTCAGGACAACAACGTGTTGAAGCATGCGCCTCATACATCTACTGCGGTAATTTCAAACAATTGGGATCGCGAGTATTCTCGTGAGAAGGCAGCTTTCCCATTGGATTCAATTCGTTTGGGTAAGTTTTGGCCAACCGTTTCTCGTGTGAATAGCACAGTAGGGGATCGCAATTTGATTTGCGCTTGTATTCCTGTTGAGGCTTACGCTGAGGCTGCTGCATCGAATTAATTTGAATTATATTTACAGCGTGATCAAGCGCTGGAAAAATAGCATTTTGGAAAGAACTGGACCATGGGTCTGGTTCTTTCTTTTTTATGCGGTTTGGGGTTTTTTTACCCTCGATGATTTTGGGGTTCATCTGGATGAAATCACACAGCGCACAATTGGGATGGAGAACAACCGATTTTTAAGTGGTCGGGTTGACTTTGATAAGGTAGAGCAGCACAAGTTTTTTGGTCCGGTCTGGGAAAGCCTAAGTTATTTGGCTGAGCAGGTAGTATTTACAGAGCCGATGCGGGTAAAGTTGTTGCTGCGAAGAGCACTTTTGTGGTCGTTTTTTGTCTTTGGCCTCTGGCGCTTGTATTTGCTGGGATTGCGAAATAACGGTTGGGGGATGGAGAGGTTGACTGGGCTTAGGTCTACGGTGGATTCCGATTTGTTGGCAGGTGTTCAACAATCGAGATTGCGTTGGGGGGCCATGTTGCCAGTTTTGATGGTGGCATTGTGGCCGAGGATGTTTGCAGAGGCGCATTACAACACCAAGGACGCGTTGTTTTTTGTGTTGGTGCTGTTGGTGGTGGATGGTTTGGATAAAGTTTGGCGGAGGGAAAAGAAGCAGTGGGACCGGGGATGGTATGGTGTGATGGGGTTGTTGGGTGTGGCGACCACGATACGCATGGGTGGGGTGTTTGTTTTGGCATGGGCGATGCTATGGCCCATGTTTCGGAGTTTCAAGGAAAAGCAGTCCCTGGATTGGGATTTGATCCGCTGGATGATATGGGGAGGCGTGGCCTTTGTGGCGGGTTATGTGGGCAGTTATCCTTACCTGTGGTTTACGGGTTTGTCGGGAATCCGTGAGGTTTTCGGTTTTGCATTCAATAATCCTTGGCCAAATGGGGCGCTGTTTTTCGGTTCGATGGGACCTTCGAGATGGTATTTATTGGGTTGGATGGTAACTACGCTGAGCGGTTTGATCTTGTTGCCGCTGTTGACGGGCGCCGTTGTTTCGTTGATTCAATGGGGAAAGGGCAAGGTCATTTTTACACTGTCGACCGCCAATTTTTTGCTGTTGCTATTGCTCAGTTATATCGTTTTTGCCTTTATCAAAATGCCGGTGATGTACGATGCTTGGCGACATTCACTGTTTTTATTATTTCCGGTTGTTGTGATTTCTACGCGTTGTTGGGTAATAATTTATGAAAATCTAATCCCTCACATCAAAGTCCTGAAACTCTGGATTTTTTGGACATTGTTCGCGATGGTTGCACAAGTAGTTGGTATTTTTTGTCCCGATATTTTTGCTTTTTTATCGCGACAAGAAAATCAAGCACAGCAGAAAACGGAGATATATTTGGGAAGTACACAAACGCATTTCAATGGTTTGGGAAGCAAGTTGATACAGCGATATCCGATGCAGATCGATTATTGGCATCAGACCAACTATCAAGCTTTGCAGTGGGTTGCGTCACAATTACCCAGTGATGGTTCTGCTTTAGTCATTGGCAAGGGAGAGTCGTTGATGTTGAATTCGTTGTTGTTGCCGCGGTCATTGGAGCGCAGAATTCATTGTATCAACCCTGATTTTTTGGATATGGGATTTTCTTTGGATTCGATGAATGCCATTTGGCCCAAAGTGAATGCGCAATTGAAACCAGGAGATGCTCCATTTTTGCCCACCAAAAAAATCTATTGGATTGATTTTGGGGATCATTTGCAGGTGAAGGTGAAAAACGGCCAGTCCTCTATTGGACATCCATCGCTAGGCGATGCTCAATCATGGCGATTGGTACAATCGTTTTTCCGCGAATCGCTGCCGTTGGTGAAGGTTTACGAAGGTGGGTTAGAATGGACTGTGTATCCACCGGGTAAATGAGCTTGGTTGACAAGGTTACAATGAACCCAGAAATAATGATATTCAATCCCTAAGGAGGAAACATTTAACTTAAGATTACATGTAACCGTTGTTCACCAGGTAGCGGGCCAAATCTTGTGCTTCGGTGATCATACCCGTATTGATTTGCATGCTTCGGTTGTCTAAGGTGGTAATCACGGTGAAATCATGGGAAGTGGCTCCATAGGCAGTGCATCGAGCAATCATGGTTCCGTTGGGTAAATAGAACGTGATTTCGTTTTGAATTGTTCCGTTGAGGGCTTGTTTGGATTGGTTGAACGACCCTATCGTTTTGAAATCTTGGATGATTTGGTTGCTTTGAATATCAATCATCCCGTTTCGATTTCGCTCCGTTTTTCCGTAGGGATTGTTGCTATTCATATTGACATTGTTGTTGTAGACTACTGTGCCCGTGCTGATGCTCGTGCTATTGGTCATCGTACAGAATTTCCTCTCCGATTCGGGGTTAAATATGCCATTTACGAACAAATTGTACTTAGCGATGTCTTTGATCAGCGCATTTTGAGTTCCGCGATAATGGATTTTGGCATTGCTGCCTACAAACACGATTTCGTAATACCTATGATTGGGGTCGTTCGCGGGTAAGTAATCGTTTGTTTGAAAGTTCAACCAAAATGCCTCTTTGCCATTTAGTGCTTTACAGGTGGCTTGAATGGTACTTCCTAGGAATTTCTTTTCTACAATAAACAAGCAATTGGCTTGGCCCAGATAGTATATGGTATCGCCCATTAGGATTCCTTTTTTCTTCTCGAGGGATTTTTTGATGACATCGCTTCGTTTCGAATTGTCTTCATCATTGTCGTCCTTTTGCTTCTCCACTTTTGAATTATTTCCATTCTCATTTCCTTCGTACTGCGCAGAAACATGGTTGTTGAAACCTGTTAATAGCACAATCAACATCAAGATATTTTTCAGGGTCTTCATTTTGAATTTATCGTTCAAAGGTCTGTCAAGGACTCGTCGATATCCAAAGAAAGCATCAAATAATTGTAAAAAAATGTCGTTTAGAGGGTGATGAAGTTGACCAAAAGAAATTGTCATGTGATGCGTTTCGCCTTATTGATGGGTGTTTTCATTGCCGTTCAAGGGAATCTCAATGCCCAAACGGTATATATTAATATGGGAAAGGGTTGGTCTTATATCACAGGCGCTCAGCGGGCTGTGAACGACAGTAATCGGGTGAATTATCTCATTGGCACCGAAGCGCCATTTGGAAAGCGGGTCAATAATTTTCAAGAGTTGGAACCGACATATAAACATGATTCTGAATTTCTTGATGCGCACTTATCGGCTGCGGAGGTGTATGAATCGAGCGAGATGGTGGAGGGACCGGCATTTTTCGTGGTAAAAACTGAGGTAACCAACGGAGAGTATAGAAAGTTTGTGGAGTGGTGTATCGCAAAGTGGATGAAGGAAAATCGTGCAGAAATCGTCCAGAAATACAAATGGGATTCTCCGCAATATGTGCAAGCTGTTCAGGCATGGTTGGAGTCGAGCTCGGGAACGGCCGCTGCTTCAAATTGGGGGGAGTTATATATGCGCAAGTTAGACTGGGGTAAAATCACTTACAGCGGCGAATCGATTTACCCCAATACCCAAGTGTGGGTTTCTGATTTTCTTATGAGCTATAACGAA
Source organism: Bacteroidetes bacterium UBA2234 (assembly GCA_002347985.1). GTDB lineage: Bacteria > Bacteroidota > Bacteroidia > NS11-12g > UBA955 > UBA955. The sequence goes on along the minus strand of DDYM01000052.1, from coordinate 18,987 downwards.
CCGATGAGAGATTATTATTTTGTTCATCCGGCTTACAGCGATTATCCAGTAGTTGGGGTGTCGTATTTGCAAGCTACACTGTATTGTCAGTGGTATTCAGCATTGGATGGACAAAAAAAGGCGAAGGAGGAATACCGGATTTGGTATCGATTGCCCTCGGAGGTTGAGTGGGAGCGAGCGGCATCGGTGGTGGCTGAAAAGCGTTCGAAGAAATCGTCGGGCTCACCGGTTAACAACAATTTCATGCGTAACAGTAAGGGTGCTTATATCGCCAATTTCCGTCCTTCAGCGGGCAATTTTGCCGAAGATGGCGCCATGTACTCTACCCCTGTTCAATCCTATTACACGAACGATGCGGGCTGTTACAACATGCAAGGGAATGTGGCGGAGTGGACATCGTCTAATGTTGTTTGTCGCGTTGGTGAGTATACTCAAGAGGAACACATCATCAAAGGCGGAGCATGGACGTTACCAGAGGCGGC
>DDYM01000052.1:0-18495 GCA_002347985.1 Bacteroidetes bacterium UBA2234 | reverse complement strand
CTTCTTATGTGGGATTCAGGATGGTGGCGGTGCCGATAAAAAAAGTGAGGGGATTGATTTGCCCTGAATTCTGATTTGATCCCTGCAGTATTCTAATTTCAGTTATTACAATGAGCCCTTGGTTATAAGCCTGGGGTTTGAATGTTAAGTTTGGGTCGCTAAGATTCTGAGGCGGTATTCCCGACAGTTTTCTTTGTGTTCGATGTTGATCCACAGCACTTTGGCTTTGTAGTTGTCGGCCAAATCGAGTAAAAGAAAATCGCCTATTTCGGGCCATTCTATCAAGTGTTTACTGGGGTATTCATGTAAGAGTTCTTCGATTCCAGCATCGTACAATTCCCCCGCTTCTTTCACGCGGTACCAATCGTGGTGGTACAGTTTGCCTTTGAAAATGGATGATTCGTATTCGTTCACCAAAGCGAAGGTGGGTGAACTTACTTCATTCTGGCAGCCCCATGCGGCGCAGAGAATTTTACTCAAAGTGGTTTTACCGGCGCCCAGATTTCCCTCCAATGCGATGATATCTGGACCTGATTCACCAAAGGGATAATCACAGACCCATGCCGAAAGATCTTTCCCCATAATGGCATCAACGACCAAATGCAACTGATTTTCAGTGGTTTCGATGTACGCAGTTGTTTTAAAAGAAGTCATCAATTGGGTGTTATGGGTGCAATTTACGAGGCGAAAAATTTTATGTTTTGGGCGTTAACACTGCAATTGGACAGCACATTTCTTCTAGGCTAATTCCCCCGTGTTGAAAGGTGTTTTTGTAATAATTTACGTAGTAATTATAATTGTTGGGGTAGGCGAAGAAATCATTTTCGCCAGCAAAAACGAAGCTCGAAGTGAGGTGTTGCAGGGGTAAAAATACATCATGGGGTTTTTTCACTTCAAATATTTCTTTGGGGTTGTAAGTGATGTTTTTTCCTTGCTTGTATCTCAGGTTGGTATTGACATTTTTATCACCCACGATTTTGATGGGATCTTTTACTCTGATGCTGCCATGGTCTGTTGTAACGATGACTTTGCAAGGTTTATCGGCGAGCCATTGCAGGGCTTCCCACAATGGGGAATGTTTAAACCAAGTGGCCATCACATTGCGATAGGCAGCTTCGTCTTCAGCCAATTCCCTCACAATATGTATGTCGGTCCTGGCATGTGAAAATGAGTCCACGAAATTGTAAACCACCACATTGAGTTTGTTTTTCATCATGTTGGGAACTTGATCAACAAGATTTTTACCGGCTTCTAAATTGGTGATTTTGGTGTAACTCACTTTTATGTCTCTCCTCAGTCGCTGGAGTAAATCTTCCAAAAAGTCTTTTTCGTAAAGGTTTTTACCCCCTTCGTCTTCGTCGTTGCTCCATTTACTTGGGAATCTCTTTTCGATATCTAAAGGCAGAAGTCCACTAAAAATACTGTTTCTGCAATATTGGGTAGTGGTAGGCAAAATACTCAGATACATATCGTCATTTTCAATTCGATATCGCTCTTGCATTACTTCTGAAATCGCTCGCCACTGATCAAAACGCAGGTTATCCATCAGAATCATGAAGACTGGCAAGTCGCCATCCAAGTGAGGATTAACAGCGCGTCGGAAGAGATTGTGGCTCATTGTAGGACCGTCATCCCCAGTTTGTTTGAGTAAACCTTGATAATTGTCTTTAATAAATTTCGTAAAGTTGCGATTGGCGTCGGATTTTTGGGTTTCGAGGATTTCTTTCATGCTGTCCTCACCGGCGCTATCGAGTTCAATTTCCCAATAAACCAATTTTCTGTATACGTCTTTCCACTCGTTGAAGTTGAGTTTGTCACTTACCGTCATTCCGATTTGCATGAATTCTTTTCGGTATCCNNGGCTTTATCAAGTAATCGGCGATTTTGGCACCGATGGCTTCTTCCATGATATGCTCTTCCTCATTTTTTGTAATCATAATGATGGGAAGGTTGGGCTTTAGCTGTTTGATTTGGGCGAGGGCCTCCAAGCCGTTGATTCCGGGCATGTTTTCATCCAAAAATACAAGGTCGTATTCATTCTTCTTTACCGCTTCAATGGCATCTCTACCACTGCTAACGCTGCTCATTTCATAGCCTTTTCCTTCAAGGAACAAAATGTGCGGCTTGAGTAAATCGATTTCGTCGTCTGCCCAGAGAATTTTTGGTTTATTCATGCTTGATTTATAGAACGCAATATTGCCAAAATTCGTGCCACAACGCAGGGATTTTTAAACGAACTTTGATGAGCTTTTATCGGATGAGTTCACATCATATAGTACGCGACAACCAAGAGCCGGCATTGATTATCGCCAATGGGGCGGACTGCAGCGATGCTTTGTTGCAGCAGTTGATGGAGTGGTCGCCCTATGTATTGGCATTGGACGGCGCGGTTCACCGTTTGTTGGAGCGAAATATTCGATTTGATGCTTGGTTGGGCGATTTCGATTCTGGGAAAGAGGTGGATGAACTAGCATTGGCTCGAATGGGTGATATTCAACGAATTTGGGCTGAAGACCAGGAGAAAACTGATTTACAGAAGGGGATTGAGTTTTTGATATCTAAGGGTCACGCAGCTGCCAATATCATTTGGGGAACAGGCCGGCGTGCGGATCATACAATAAACAATATGGTCACTTTATGGCGATATCAGGATCGGATAACTTTGAGTATTTTGGATGATCATTCTCGGGTGTATCCTTTGGCAAAACAGTTTAAAAAATGGTATCCGGCAGGAACGCAAATCAGTTTGATTCCAGTGGGATTTGCATCGGGAATTGTATCGCGAAATTTGGTTTACCCGCTTCAGAATCATACGTTGGAGTTGCCGCACAGCACGGGTAGTTCAAATGAAGTGATGACGGATGGTTTTGTGGAAATTTCTTATAAGGACGGACATCTATTGTTGATGGAGTGTTTTGATTGACCTCGTATCTTTGTTTTCTATGAAAGTAATTTCCTACAATGTGAATGGCATTCGCAGCGCGATGAGCAAAGGCTTGGTTGATTATTTGGCTGAGCAAAACGCCGACATCGTCTGTTTTCAAGAATTAAAAGCATTGCCTGAGCAAATAGATCAGGAGCCTTTGAAGGCGTTGGGATACGAGTGTTATTGGTTTTCGGCACAGAAAAAAGGGTACAGCGGTGTTGGGATTTTGACAAAACAAAAGCCATTGCATGTGGAGTATGGATGTGGCAATGATTTATATGATTTTGAGGGTAGGGTGATTCGATGCGACTTTACATGGGGTTCGGTGATCAGTGCTTATTTTCCCAGTGGTACTTCGGGCGATGAGCGCCAAGATGTAAAGATGAATTTCTTACATTTCTTTCATGACTATGCCCAAAAAATTCGATCACATGTGGGTGAATTGATCGTTTGCGGCGATTACAATATTTGTCATCGCGCCATCGATATTCATGATCCCGTTGGAAATAAGAACAGTACTGGATTTTTGCCTGAGGAGCGTGCGTGGATGGATCAGTGGTTTGAATCTGGGTTCACGGATACTTTGCGAACGCTAAGTCCTGAGCCACATCAGTACACTTGGTGGAGCTTTCGGGCCAATGCTAGGGCCAACAACAAAGGCTGGCGCATTGATTATGTTAGTGCATCGCCAAAGTTGGCAGAACAATTATCGAAGGCCGGCATTGATGACTTTGCAAAACACTCCGATCACTGTCCTACCTGGGCGGAATTTAATATTACTTAGAAATTTCTTTAATCGTACCTTGGGGTGTAATGATTAACAAATCAGTTTGTTTAATAGTTTCCGTTTTGGTTTGAATGGGCACTTGAATTTTGTATCGAACATCCAAATTGTATACGAACTGAATGCTCGGGGTCAACGGCGATGGGTTGATAACAGCATCAAAACCATCGGTAGAAACTTGGTTGTAGAACATCGTGGTTCTTTGTGTAGTTACGGGTGTAGTTGAGCCAGTTTTGTTTGGATCTGTGTTCTCATCTGCTTCCAATGTACTGACCGCCAATGGCTGATATGGCATGTATTCGTCGATAGGGAAATATTGATGACGCTGCTCTTGAACCATTCTGAAGTTGGTATCCAAAGAAATCCCCATCTGCTTGTAAGTCTTTAGTTTCTGATTGAGGACTTGAACTGCTTTGCTCTTTAACATTTGGTTTGCCATTTCAGTGGAATCATAGAAATACTCCACTTTGATCAAATCGTATATTTCACACTGAGCAGCCAAGGTAAATAATGCGTCTAATTGGGCAGCGTTTTTGTATCGTACATGAAGGTTTTTCTGCATTTCGAATCCCTTTGGAACCTGGGTGTAATTTTTGCCAAATGTCTTTTTTTCTTTCTCAAAGATGGGGACCAATGCAATCATGTCCGTGTAAAAATCCTCTTTCTTTAAACCGATGCTATGGCTCTGTTGAATCAATTTCGATACTCTTTTACTCATCAAACTATCGATGTCTTGAACCTTTTTCCCTGCTTGATTCAAATGGAAAATGGCCATGTAACTGCTGGGTGCAGCATTGTACAAGACGTGAACTCTTACCAAAAAATCGCTGCCATCATAATAACTGCTTTGATTATTTTGAACTTGATTGAGCAGTAAATCGCCTTGGGAAGTCTCAATGCCCGCTTGGTAATACTGCTGGTTGGAATATGCCATTTTGCGTTTGTTTTTCATGGCAACGGCCGACATATTTCCGGAAACTTCTGCATCGTCGTATCTGGCGGCGGCGGGTGCGGCGGACATCGACTCAGAACGGTAGTATCCATTGTTCTTAAATCGATTGTTGTCGTTGTAGGTTTCATTTCCTGTAGCTTGTGCAAGCAACGAGGTGGAAGTGGCCAAAGAACTCAGGCCAAGTAGGAAGAAGGATAGATTTTTCATAAGATTTGGGCCGTTAATACGGGAATTAACGAAAAGGTAAATACTATGGGTATTGCAAGGTCCCGAAATCCCCTGAAATGGTAAGTTCGTTCGATGAACTTGCTTCTACTTTACCCACGATTTGTGCATCGATGTTAAATGTTTTGGCAATTTCAATCATTTGGTTCGCGGAAACTTTATCGGTATAAATCTCTAGGCGATGACCCATATTAAATACCTGAAACATCTCTTTCCAATCCGTGCCGCTTTCGTTTTTTATCAATTGAAAAAGGGTAGGGATAGGCAGTAAATTGTCTTTGATCACATGAACATTTTTGGTAAAGTGCAACACTTTGGTCTGACCACCACCACTGCAATGGACCATCCCTTTGATGGCGGGTTTACAAGCATCAAAAATGGCTTTTACGAGGGGAGCATAAGTTCTTGTGGCCGACAAAACCAATTTTCCTGCATCCAACGGTGATCCTTCAATGGCATCAGTTAAACGTTTATTTCCACAGTAAACTACCTCGTTTGGCAGATTGTGGTCGTAACTTTCGGGATATTGTTCGCGGTAGTGACTTGAGAACACGTCGTGCCGAGCACTTGTGAGTCCGTTTGAACCCATTCCTCCGTTGTATTGCGTCTCGTAAGTTGCTTGTCCGTAACTCGCGAAACCCACGATTACTTGTCCGGCTGCGATATTGGCATTGTCGATGATGTCGCTTCGCTTGGCTTTGGCAATGAGCGTAGAATCTACAATCACGGTGCGCACCAAATCGCCTACATCAGCAGTTTCTCCGCCGGTGGTATGGATTTCGATACCATGTTGGCGCATGTTATCACAGAATTTTTCGGTGCCTTCAATAAGGGCTTTGATCACTTCGCCTGGAACAAGATTTTTGTTTCTTCCGATGGTAGATGATAGCATGAATGGACCGGTTACGCCCGCACAAAGCAGATCGTCTGTATTCATCACAATTGCATCTTGGGCGATGCCTTCCCACACGGAAAGGTCACCCGTTTCACGCCAGTACAGATAAGCGAGGCTGCTTTTGGTACCTGCTCCGTCGGCGTGCATGATGTAACAATCGTCGGGGTTATTGCTCAACACATCGGGTACCACTTTGCAGAAAGCTTTTGGAAATAATCCTTTGCTGACTTGGCTGATGGCGTTGTGAACGTCTTCTTTTTGTGAGGAGACCCCGCGTTGGGCATATTTGTTAACCATATTGCAAAGGTACATCGAAAAAACAGGGATAAAAAAGTGCTAGGTTTGTAGTAGAAATGGAAAACAGCAGACCTTTGATTTTGATCAGTAACGACGATGGTATCACCGCGCCAGGAATTGCAGCGTTAATCGATGTAGCAAAACAGTTGGGCGATGTGATTGTGGTTGCTCCAGATAAGCCTCAGAGTGCAATGGGACATGCGATTACAATCAATCAGCCGATAAGAATAACCGAAGTAGATATCCATGCTGGGGTGAAGGCCTATCAGTGCACAGGAACACCGGTGGATTGTGTAAAAATAGCGATCGATAAGTTGCTGCCGCGAAAGCCAGATTTGATGGTATCGGGAGTGAATCATGGGAGCAATTCAAGCATCAATGTGATTTATTCGGGAACGATGAGTGCGGCGGTAGAAGCTTCTATCGATGGGATGAAAGCGATCGGATTCTCTTTGTGCGATTATAGTTGGAATGCCAATTTTGAGGTGGTGAAACCTTACATCAAACAAATTATAAGCTCGGTATTGGCCAATGATCTGCCCTATGGAACACTGTTGAATGTAAATATGCCTGTTCCAGAAGTTGGTGAGATTCAGGGTATCAAAATTTGTAGGCAGGCGCAAGCAAAATGGAAGGAATCTTTTGATCAAAGAAAAGACCCATTTGGGAGAGACTATTACTGGATGACAGGCAATTTTATCAATATGGATCACGGTCAGGACACCGATGAATGGGCATTGAAACATGGCTACGTTTCGGTGGTTCCAACGATGTTTGATTTGACGGACCATCAACGGATTGCTCAGTTGAATCAATGGGGACTGGATGAATTTTCTGTTTAAGTCGTATTTTTGATTGGATAGTTATGAAAGTAAATTGGATTCACATGTTGCTAGGTTTTATTGCGGGGTCGGCATTGCCTTTGGTATTGGGGATGTTGATTGCGATGCCGCAAGGCGTTAAACCAGAAACATTTTTATGGGCGATTACCCATTTTGAATGGTATTACAACAGCATTTTTCAGTTGGGTGTTGCTGCCAACATCGGCGTATTCTTCTTGTTAATTAAAAAGGATTCACTGATTTATTTCAATCGCGGATTTCTCATTGGAACGATATTGATGACGATTTGGGCTGTAATGATAGAATTGGCTCGAATTTGATGTATATCAACGGGTTAATTGACTAATTTATTCGAAAGGGTCACTATGGTATCGCGCACAAGAAAGGTATTTGTGATGGCTGGAGAGGCCAGTGGTGATCTACATGGGAGCCATGTAGTGCGCAAATTGGTTGATGGGAGCCAGGCGATATTTCCTTGCGAGGTGGTGTGTTGGGGTGGCGATTTGATGGAGACTGCGGGTGGTAAACTGCTGAGTCATTACAAAGACCGAGCAATAATGGGACTTTGGGAGGTGATTCGAAATTTGAAGAAAATCTCCGGTTTTTTAGACCAAGCAAAGGCCGATATATTGGCCGAGAAACCGGATTTATTGCTATTAATTGACAATCCCGGGTTTAATTTACGCATTGCGAAGTGGGCCAAAAGTCACGGCATTCCGGTGCACTATTATATCGCGCCAAAGGCTTGGGCTTGGAATACGGGTCGTATCAAGACGATGCGCCGGGTCATCGATAGGTTGTATGTGATTTTTCCTTTTGAGGTGTCATTTTTCAACAAGCATCAGATGCCCTCGGAATACGTTGGAAATCCAATTTTAGAGGAGATTGATCGCAGTGTGCAACGATTCCACAACCAAAAAGGTTGGGATGTGGATTTGGGGAGGGAGTTGAATGAAATTTCGGGTAGGGAGTCAACTCAAATACAACGGGTTGTTTTGTTGATGCCGGGATCTCGAAAAAATGAGGTAGTCTCTCTGTTGCCGAATTTTGTGGCTGCGGCGCGAAAATTTGATGCCCAGTCAATGTGTGTTGTTGCAGGTGCACCGGGATTGGATTTGGCGTTTTACCAAGAAATATTGAAAGATGCGGTATCCCAAGGAAGGCTGTCGCAGTTGGATGTTGACTCAGTAAAGATTTATTTCGGAGCCACCTATCAGCTGTTGATGCAGTTGGGCGACGGCGCATTGATCAACCCAATAAAATCGTCCTTTCAAAACAAAGGCTTGGCTTTGGTGGCCAGTGGAACCGCTACATTGGAAACGGCTTTGCTGGGTGTGCCGCAAGTAGTTGCCTATCGAGTGAATGGATTTACTTATTTCATGGCCAAGCGATTGGTGAATTTACGATGGGTTTCGTTGGTCAATATTTTGCTTCACCGCAGTTTGTTGGAAGAGCATTTGCAGGATGTTTCGCCGGCGCGATTATCGATGGCACTGACCGACCTAAGCGAGAGTGAATTGAAGATGCAAGCGGGTTATCAAGAACTCCGAGAACTACTGACCATGCCGAATAATTCAAGTGCCAGCGACGCGGTAGTGCAGGGGATTTTGCGACAAATGAGCTAAAAATTCTGTTGGTGTCATCACTGCCAATGCACTGTTCTGGTAATCTTTTTTATTTCGGGTTATTATAAATTGAACGTCGCCATGTTCCATGCAAGTGAAGTATTGTATAGCATCTTCAAAGTCTGTGAAAGTTGATTCGATGGCTTGCGATATGGAATTTTTTGAAACAGGTATGATTGTTAGTATTTGGGATAATTTCTTCACGGTAGAAATCGTGATTTGATGTGTGTTAGCCCTGCGAATTAAGTAATACAGATTGCTCATTAGGAGTGGAGTGGTAAATCCTTGAATGGTACCTAATTCACACAATTCTAACAGTTTTGTAGAATCTGCTGCAAATGGCTGACGTTGAAAACAGCTATCGATCAGGACATCGGTATCTATTAGTACATTTATCACGATAGATATTTGGCTTCCAATCGTTTGATTTTCTCTGTTTTCAAATCTTCAAGTTCAACGGATTTTACGGAACCAACTAGGGAATCTACGATGGGTGTTTTGCTTGGATTTTTGATTTTATAGGCGACCTCTGGCTCAGATGCAGTCAGTGCTTTGAAATAATTTTCAACCAAGTCTGAAAGACTAGTTTGATTGGTTGCCGCGTATTTTTTGGCATACTCAATAACAACTTTGTCTAGCGTAAGCGTAAGTTTGGTGTCCATGGAAATAATGTAGTACAAAATTACAGAAAAAAAATTAACACGTGTAAAAAAGAGCATAAATACACGTGTATAAACGTTTAAAATAAGAAAAACGACAATGCTAAGACGATGTATCTTTGTAAATCATGAAAAAGAAAATCATCTGGGGCAGTTTGATTGCGATTTTGGTTACTTTGTTGGCGATTCAAAAGGTTGAGGTAACACCTAATAATAGCGGAATCGATTCATTGGATGTAATGAAGGGATTTCCTACATCGCATCGGGTAAAAACACTGTTGCAAACGGCTTGTTACGATTGTCATAGCAACACAACTACATATCCGTGGTATTCAAAATATCAACCCGTTGGCATGTGGCTGGAGGATCATGTGGAGGATGGCAAAAGGCATTTGAATTTTAACGAATTTTTGGGATATCGTCCATGGCGTCAGTTTCATAAAATGGAAGAGACAGTAGAAATGGTTGAGGAAGAAGAAATGCCGATGGAAAGTTACACTTGGATGCATGAGGGCGCGAGATTGGAGAAAGAGGACAGGGAGAGTATTGTGTTATGGGCGAAGGGTGTAATGGATAGCTTAACACACCTCTACCCTAAGGATAGTTTGGTGAATCCAAGGTCAAAAAAGTAATAATTTCTGCTTATCTTTGTAGTCCAATTGGGGGATTAGCTCAGCTGGCTAGAGCGCTTGCATGGCATGCAAGAGGTCGCCGGTTCGACTCCGGCATTCTCCACCCAATAAAATCAAGGCCTCAGAGCAATCTGGGGCCTTGTTGTTTTTCGCCAGTTCAAAAATGGTTCAAACATTTTGACCATTTTTGAGGCAAATGTTGTGCTAGAAAGAGGCCTTTTAAGGTTATAATGGACATTGCAATTTACACCATCGCTTAATCAGCAATAAATTCATTGAATCTAACTTTGGCGCTCCTATTGGCATTCCCACATTGCCATCCAAATGCTGTACACAACCGTATAGATTGCCATTTAATCCAAAAGGTTTTGCATTTTCGTAGGAGTCTAAGTTTACGTAACCCGATGTGTTGCCTGTTTTGTGGCATTTTATACAATTCGTAGCTAAAATTTCAGAAATGGAATTGGAATAGGTAACGTTAACTGTATCTCTTGTTTTAACCTGATCGATACTGGGTGATGTTTTACAGGAGGAAATCGATGAAAATGTGATTAAAACAAAAGCAATCAGCAGCGATATTACTAGAGAAGATGGTTTATTGTACATTGTATTTTCTTCAAAGTTATATCGTTTGAAGGGTGTCTGAATCCTGCGGATATTAATAAATGATTACGAATCTATGGTAGTTCTTTCATCAAATTTGACGGCGATGAAAGTAGCAATATTTACCAAAACTTCCAAGGGATGAAGCGGGGTGTACGCTTGCGATATTCTTCAAATTCTGGGTATTTTGATGCCGTAATTTCCTCGCTAAAATTGGAACTACCGCGGAATAAAAATAGCAGTAAAATGGCTCCAATTATACTCCAATTCACCCACGTTGAACCAGCGCTTACTGTGAACAAATAGAAACAGATCCACGTGCCTTGTTCTGCAGCGTAATTGGGGTGACGCATATATTTCCAAAGGCCTGTATGGGTGAATCCTTTTTTGTAGTAAGGGTCTGATGCGGGGGTATTATCGCCGCTTTGGGCGAGTTTCAATCGGCGGTGTTTTTCTGTTTGATAATTGTATTGTTGTTGGTCTGCAATGGTTTCAATAATGATCATCAATAGCATCAAGCCAGCAACCAAATAATCGGCAGCACCGAGTGCTTCGTAACTGTGTCGCCAAGCTTCCATTATGGGCAAGGTGAATAATAGAATCAGGATGTTTTGATACAGGCAAATGAAAAAGAGATTAAAAAGCATCCATGACCAACGCGACTGAAGTGCCGGGGTTTGACGTAATACGCTCCAGCGATAGTCCTCTTCGCCGCCCCAAAACTTAAGACTGTATCCACCTCTTCGACCAAAGTTATAGGTGAGTCTAATGCCCCAAATCGTTACCAAAATGGCCATGATGTTGGTTCGTGGCTCAAATCCTGCGGCAGCGGCGAAGTGCCAAGCGTAGTAGATGGGAATTAAGCTCCATAATTTGTCGACTTGTGAATTGTTTCCTGTGATTTCGCCTACAATAAAACAAATCAATGCAACTGCAAGGGTAACTGTAGATACTTGGATAAGGGCTTCCCATTCTAACGTTGTGAAGTGAAGATCTGCTGTAAAAATGGCAACCGAAATTAAAACCAAGGTGATGATTAAGAAGGAGGCTGTTTTGATCATAAATGGCAATTAACTTAAAGTGATTGAAATTTCAAAATCAGGATTCAATGGGTATCTTCGTTTAATGTTATTGAGACGAGGCCTAGTTTTTATAGTGTTATTAGCGATGGCCGAGTCCCTTTTTGCGCAGCACGATGTCTTTTTTCAGGGCTTTTCGGGCCGGATGGTATCGCACAGTAAATACAATGCAAGTATGGCGGGGCCTGTAAAAGGTTTTCAGGTCGAAGCGAATTGGTTGTTGAAGGATGCTGCGAAAAATTTTAGTGGGAATCACTCGACAAATAAAAAAGGGTTGGTTCGCATGGATCAACACCGGTTTGTTGGCTTGGGAATCAATGCATTTGACATGGGGGATCAATATCGTAAAGACAGATGGTTAGGGTCTCATGATTCTGCCAATCATGGATCGGGAGATTACGCACGCGGGGGTCAAGTATATTCTGCTTTGATGATTTGGGGAGACCAGATAGACTTAACAAATCACTTCAAATTTCGCTATCAATGGGGTACGGGGTTCTCATATCATACGCGGTATTTTTCTCAAAATAATCCTTTGAATTTGGCCATTTCAACGCCCATAAATTTTACGGGCCAATTACGGGCAAGTTTTCTCTATTATGCTAGTTCTGCAGTAACCTTTTCTGTTGGTGGAAATATTACGCATTTTTCCAATGCCAATTGGCAGAAACCGAATGTTGGATATAACAATTTTCACGGGAATGTGGGTGTTTGGATTCGCTCACCATCGTATCGTAAAAATCATGTACAAAGAGACGGGACAAGTGGGCAGGAGTTAGCCTCGGAAAAGGATCGCTGTTTTTGGAATACTTCTTATAATTCGGCACTTGGAAGCACTTACCAGTTGGGATTGAGATTTGGAAGGAGAATGGAGAGTTTAAAGGAGCCTGGGTATTTTTCTGTCGCTATTTTTGAATTAAATCGCGGGTTTCAATCTTTGAGTGAAAAGGGTATTGCAAAGCACGAATGGCGGGTAGGAGTAAATGGTTTTTACGAGGGTGGTTTTCGATACCGGGACACTTTTCAAGGGGGAGATGGCAGGACAATTACGGTGGGTCCAAGGTCGGAATTGGGTTTGTTTGGCCGACATGTTTTCCGCATGGGTAGGCTGGATTTAAACTTGGATTTGGGGATGTATTTGCATCGTCCATTGCAAGGGAAAACGCAGTTTTACAATTGCCTGGGATTCCAATATCATCTCACGAATCGGTTAATATTTCAGCAAAGATTAAAGGCGCATTTGAATGTGGCCGATTATCTAGAGTGGGGGTTTTTGTATTGCTTCTAATCTATTGATATTCTGTGATTTACCCCCCTAATTTTTGTTTATCATCAGTTAAAAGGGTATTCAAAAGGGAGTGATTCTCGTTGGAATTTGTAAGTCTCTCAATCTCTATTCGGGTGACATATTTGTCTTTGTTTTCCATACCCGAGGTAAATGAAGTTCGGAACATGTCTGGGTGAAGTTCAGTTAAAATCGCCAATCTGTCGGCAACCAGTTTTAGTCCAATGCCTATACCTTGGTTGGCTTTTTTTCTTGATTTGGGAATGGGGTTTTCAATTCGAATTTCAATGGTTTGATTGTCTTTTTCAGTTAAGAAGAGGTCGATTTGGCTATTTCCAACATTTGTTAATACTCCATGTTTGATCGAATTTTCAATCAGCGGTTGAAGTATCATAGGAGGAATGAGCCAAGTCTTTGTATTTAGTGTTTTGGGAATATGAATTTGAAATTGAAAATTGGTATCGCTCTCAAAACGCATCTTCTCCATATCTACATATTCTTTGACAAATGTAATTTCATCGTGCAGTGAAATTAATTCATTGTTGGAGTTTTCAAGAAAATTACGGTTCAATTTTGCCAATTTGGCGGTGACTTCAATGGCTTTTTTTTGTTGATTTCCAATGATGAGAGATTGGATTAAACTCATGCAATTGTAAATGAAATGCGGATTGAAGTTGTTTTGCAGTGTTTTGAGTTGTAGCGTAACAATCCGTCGATTGAGCTTTCCTTTGGTCTTTGTTTGCGAATTGATATAAAGAAACAAGAGTATCAAAAAGAAAAGCACTATAAACCAAAACGGTAGGTCTTTATAGAAAATCAAATTGGACCAAATAAAATGAGACGATTTGCTAGATTGCGAAGTGACAGTAAGCTTAAATTGACCTACATTGATTGCATTGATCCAGCGGTATCTATTTCCTGTGAAAAAGAATGCCTCACTCGATGAATTTCCAATGTTAAGTAGATTGATTTCAAAAAGTGATCTATGAATATCAAAGTAATTGCTGCCCACGGAAATGATTTGAAAATTCTTATTTTGATTGACGATCAATAAGCCTTTCAATGGGAATTTGTTATTGTTGTCGTTACTATAATATGTTTGGAATTGTGCAAATGATTTTTTTGACTGATTTACGACTTGAATGGCATCTCCTCTGTCCAAAACAAATTGATTTCCGTTGGAATAAAGCCAAATATTGGTATTCCATGGCCCTAAATACTGTTGTTGAATCAATTCAATTTGTTTACTGCTTTGGAAGAACCTCACGGTAAAAATATAATCACCAGAAAACAGGTGAAATCCATTTTGGGTACCTGTGATTTTGAAAAACTGAATATCTAAAAAAGGGAAAGTCAGGTTGATACTTCCAATATATTTCAGCTTGAATCTCTTAAAATCGATATGGTAAATCTCTACCGTGTTTCCATTTTGAATCAGTAGTTGTTCTCCAGAAATTTGAAATTGTAAAGTGTACTGATTAAAGGGTTTATCGCACGTAAAATCGTGGTAATTTTCGTTTGCATCGATGCATCCAAATCCTTTGCCAAATTTGTGAAATATGATGTAGTTTTTCTGAGAAATTACACCGTCTGATTTGGCTTCAATGGATGTTTCACGGGCTAATTTATCCGTTTTAGTATTGAAAATGCAAATATTATTATAGGGTTCAAAAAAGTAAATTTTAGATCCAATTGATGTCATCCACTGGTATTGATGCGTCCTAATACTTTTTGAAATTTGGTTGGTTATTGGATTGAAAATCCACAAAAAATCTGCACCGAATAGGTAAAGTAAATGGTTTATTTCTAATACGCTGCGAATTCGATCATTGATTTGATGCGATGTCCATTGATTACTCAGTTTTGGGGACTGGATTTCAACATCGTCATCAGAAATTCCAATCAGAAAATTCTCTGTTGCAAATTTCTTATCGAAATGCAATTTAGCCGCAGATAGTCCTCTGGGTTGTTGTAAGAAGAGGACGCCTTTGTTTTCAGTGCTTAACCAAATCGCATCTTTAAACCGACTTGGTGTAATCGACCAAATTGGATTTTGGTGTGGGGGGATGTATGTGTGAATGGCTGGTTGATGGATATGTAAAAAGCCATCTTCGAAGTCGTTCGTATTGGTAACGGCACCGTAAACGATCCCATTGTGTGCTCTAAAATCCCAAAATGCCCAAGATTCATTGTGTTTTGGGGGTAGGTCGTATCGCTGGAAATGGTATGCACTATCCATAACCATATAATAGTTTTCACTGCCGAGATAAACTTTGTTTTTATGGACATAAGAGACCAAATTGGCAAAGTCGAAACTGTTGATTTTTCGTCCCATCTTTTGAAGTGAAATCGCCAAATCTGCCCACTGGAAATTGGGTTGTTGTTCGTAAATTATCCGTTCGGGATATGAAAGTACGTGGAGTTTGTTGTTGTAGAAAAACACATCCATAGGCATATTGTCTGGAAGCATCCATTTTTGGGTTTCAAAGACATTAAAAATTCCTGATTGAGTGATTCTCCAAATGCCGGTTCTGGCTACGGCATACAGGGATTGATTTATTTTTCTAAATCTCCGAATTTTCGGTAGTTCTGTTTTGCTGTAGTGATTGATTAAATTCCCTGTAACGATTTCGAATACGTACAATCCGTCGTTATAGGTTGCAACATATAATACGCCTTCTTCTTCGTGTAAATCCCAACATTGTTGCGTCCCAACGCTGTTTGAAATTCGTTTAAGATTGTTTTGGTGATTGGGAAGAAAGAAAACACCTGCATCTGTTGCAACTGCTACAGACCCGGATTCAAGTTCTATGAGTTTTCGAGTACTTGAAGTAGGCAAGCCATCGCGCATCGAAATTTCGGCCAGTTGCTGATTGCTCTGGGCCGAAGACAGCAGTATTATTGATTGCCATAATAGGCCTGCAAGAGTTTTCTTCCAGTCTTTGACAATGCGATTTGCTGACCACTTCTTAAGCATAAATAGTTACTCTTATAACTTGTAATTTGTTCTTGGGGAACCAGATACGATCTGTGAACTCGAACAAAATAACTTGGCAAAGATGGCGATAAAACTTTTAATGTTTTTGAGACCAAATGTTCTTTGCTTGGGGTTACAATTTTTGAATAGGCTCCGGCAGCTTCTATGTACAGTATGTCATCGAAAGGAACCACGATGCTCGCACCACTCTCACGAACGATAAGTGTGGGTTTAGCGACATCGGATAGTGGTGATAATCTTCGTTCTAACTTGGCCAAAATACCAGTGAAGTCAACTTCAGAAATGGGTTTTAATAAGTAGTCTACCACTTCCATTTTGATTGCTTGCATCGCATATTGAGGATAAGCCGACACTACAACGGTTAACGTGTTTTCGGTGATATAATCGCGAAGTTGCAATCCGATTTCACCTTTCAATTCGATGTCTAGGAACACAACATGCACATCGTTCACCTGAACCAAATTTCTTGCCTCTTTTAAAGAAGCGGCAGTGATTATTTTTCCAAAGAGATGACTTGCGTATTCATGAATATAATAGGAAACCATGTCACGCCCGGATTTCTCATCATCGAGCAATAAAGCGCAATATTTCCCTGTTAGTTCATTCACAACGCTAACTTAATTCCGGATTTTTACAAACGCATATGATGGCGTGATTTTATTTTTATTTTTTTAATGAAGGGTTGATTTCTTTGGTGTAGTTACTCGCTTGTTTGTTGTAATTATCTTTGTTTGATGAATCGGGAAATTTTGCAATGGTCTTCTGGTAATATAAAGATTGAAGTTTGTAACGTGGGTGCGGAGTTGCAATCGGTTTGTGTGGGTGGTGGCGATAATTTGTTATGGTTAAAAAACGAGGAATTTTGGAATCGGGTGGCACCCAATTTGTTTCCAATTGTGGGGCGATTGAAGGACGATAAATACCGTTACATGGATCGCGATTTTTTCATGAAGCAGCATGGATTTGCGAGAGATTGTGCGTTTGAAGTGGTAGAGAAAGATGTTGATACGCTACGATTGCGATTGCGTTGGGATGCCGGATCCATGACTTCTTATCCTTTTGAATTTCAATACGATGTGATATATTCCGTACAAAATGATTTTCTGTGGGTTGATTATGAAATTACAAATTTTGGCAAACAGCCCATGTTGTATTCCGTTGGCGGTCATCCCGGTTTTGCCATCGATGGGGCGCTGGAAAAATATGAATTGAGATTTGAGGAGAATTTTGTAGCGGAACGATGGTTGATTGAGGGTGCTTATTACAGCGGAGAGAAGGAGTTGATGGAGGTAAATGGATCGTTGGCGCTGGTTGATGGGTTGTTTGATAGGGATGCGATAGTATTCAAGGAGCCCCCCTTTGATCGGGTGAGCTTGTATAAGAAAGGTGGCAGGAAATTGTTGGATTTTGTTTGCACCGAATGGGATGCGGTGGGATTTTGGACAAAGCCGGGAGCGCCATTTTTCTGCATCGAGCCCTGGTGGGGTTGGGCTGATGGGTGGAATGACAGTGGGGAATTGATGGAAAAGTCAGGCATGCACAACTTGTTGCCTGGTACGATGGGTTCTCACCGCTATGGGTTTGGAATTATGGATTGATGCTGCGCACAATTTTTCCGTTTTCGGTCATCGAAACGGCCGGGATAAAAATGATGTTTTTGGGTTGATGGAGTTTGGGCAGGATGGATAATTTTTGATTGATTGAGGAAATCTCCGCGTTGGAATGGGTAGTAAAGAGGGTGAGTTCCTCGCCGAGGATGGGGTGGGGTTTACCGGCGACATAAAAGGTGGAAATGGGCCATTGAAGGAGCGAAGAAATTTCCATTTCCAGGGATTCTACGGGGATTTTTACGCCACCTGAGTTGATATATAAATTGGTTCTACCAAGCCAAATAAAGGATGTGGGTGAAGTTTGTTTGATTTTGTCGTGCAGTGTGATCTTGCGGTTGTTTGTGGCGGGGTTACAGATTTGAATTTCCCCGGAATCTGTGGTGGTGAGGGACGAGCCGGCCGTGAGGGTATATTCTTCTGTGCCGTGGTTTAGGATACGGCCGGCAAAGTGAGAGGCAGTTTCTGTTGATCCAAAGGTGTGAATCCAACGCGTTTTAGGAAAGTCCGATAAAAGTTGTTTTTCTAGGGATTCACTCATGGCTTGTCCTCCAATCAAAACAGTATGCATTGAGGATAGTATTTGTTGTCCAAAAGATTCAGTTAGCGCCAATTGTAGCTGCATCGGTGTGATGCTGAGCAAGTTGGGTTTGTATTGGGTCCATCGTTCCCAAGTAAAGGGGAGTGCTTCTCCATTGAGAATGAGCACGAAGGGAAGGTCGTTTTTTGTTAATTCAGCATCCAATGAAATGTTGTGTTTTTCCTGAAAGGGCGATGCACTTGCAGGGCCAATCCAGAGCGGTGAATTCCAAACTGCGCTTCGAATCAATTGCATAAAACCTCCGGCTTTGTTTAGGGGCAATATGCACAGTTGAATGGGTGAAATGGGTGTGTGGCTTTCTGAATTTTCGGGCCATTGAAACCAAGTTTTCAAGGTGCTTTCTGCGCTCCATTGAAGGGCTTCTCGACTGTGATTGATTGGGGTAGGATCGCCAGTACTTCCACTGGTGGTAAGTGTGAAATACGATTCGCCTTGGTGCCAGCGTCGGAGTACGTTGACTGCCTCATTCACAGTTTCTTGCATTG
>DDYM01000006.1:3920-17733 GCA_002347985.1 Bacteroidetes bacterium UBA2234 | reverse complement strand
ATGAGTGTTCCAATTTTCACCCCCGGAATCTGTTGAATGATGTATTCTTGGATAAATGGATAAATCCAATTGCCTTGATGATGAAAAACCAACGAAGCTCTGCCGGTAAGATAAAGTTGCCCATCAGTCCCAATAAAACCGGAGTCGCCCGTGCGATGCCAACATACCCCTTCGTAGAAAATTTTGTTTAATCGTAATGCCTCAGGATTGTTGAAATACTCCCGCAAAACGTGATTTCCTCTTACAATAATTTCTCCAACCTCCCCCTTAGGCAAGCTCAATTCTCGGAGCTCCGTGTCATTCCTCAAATGAATGGGCTCCTCTGTGATCGGTACGATGGCAACTTCGGCTTCTGGAACAACCTTGCCAACACATAAGCCCATCTCATGACTCGGGTTTTGGGTTGAAAGCGATGCCCCATCGATTTCAGAAATGGGTTCGGCTTCGGTACTGCCGTAAACTATCGTTGTTTTTGACAGAGGGAAAGCGTGAAGCCATGATTTTGCTGATTCCGGAAAAACTGGAGCTCCCCCGGCAAAAATCTCTTTGATTTGATTTCCGTAAGTGGATTTGTCTGCACAGAAATTTGCCATTTGATCCATGAAATAAGGGGAGGAGATGATTCTGTTAACCCCGTATTTGTTCCATTGTGCTACGATTTTTTGGGGATCTAATTGGTCTGGCTTGCTCGATTTCCAATCGGCGATAACACTTGTAACGCCTTCTCCTAAATTGGTCAATAATACAATCGGAAGCACTGGCATATCAACCACCTGCCCACTTGTTTTTAGGGTTTTCTGCAAGGCATCAAATTGGGCATCCAGAAAAGCATGGGTTCGCTTGGCGGCTTTTGGTACTTGTGTGCTTCCCGTGGTAAAAGTGATGAGCGCGGTTTCAGAATTCACATCAATTGCACAGGGCGATATAAAGCCGATTTTGGGGTTTTGCTCGTTGCGTTTCTTCGCTCGATGGTTGGACAACCAAATCGGTATTTTACGAATGGGACCCACGAAATAACCCATGAATTTGGCAATTTTCACGCCAATAAATGCATCGCACCGAGCAATTTCGCATGCGTGTTTTAATCGCTTGATGTTCGACCATTCATCCAAAAAAACCGCAGTGCAACCCATGTGGAATATGGCCAAAACGTGGATGTATAATTCAATACTCATGGGAACAAAAACCAAAACGCGATCGCCGGCCTTCAGTCCCTGTTGCCGATTTGTTTCTACCTGTTCAAAAACCCTTTTTTCTAATTCTTGAAAAGTGATTTCAGCTTTATTGTCCGCAATTGCGATGCGATGCGGCACCCGTTCAACAGCAGCATGGAAATGTCTTACAATGTTATTGGATTCCATCATTGCGGATTGATTGGTGACAATGAAAGTTCAAATAACTGATATTCGGCAAACGAAGTTCCATGCATCGTTTCAGAGCAGTGAAGCGACGCGTTCTTTTGATGCATATAAGCATGGACAATCTGTTTTTTGCCTCGCTTTATGGCCTTCTCATTGAGTCTTCGCGCCAATACCAATCCAAGTCCGCGATATTCCCTTTTGCTTGATCTGGCTACGGTTTTTAAAACAACTGTTTCGCTTGATGGATCCAATCGGTCTTCATAGGCAAAAATATAACCCACCAGGTGATGATCCACATCTTCAACCATCTCCACCCAATATGGGTCTATGAGTGATTTTATTCTTTGATATTTTGCAATGAAATCCTCCTCCGAAATGGGAGTGAAAAATTCATTTTGAGAAAATGCGCTTTGATTGAATCGGTGAATTTTTTGTAACTCGCTTTCAAATAAATTGATATCAATCGGTCTAATGGTTGTTCCCTGTTTTGTTAATTCCTTCTCCCTTTGAACGATGGAATCGTTGTGGAATTCCAAACGACCGTCCATCGCTGAATAATAGGTGGCGATATCCCTGAACCCATTTGATTTCCATTGGTTTGCATAATAATCTTGGTTGATTGCCTCTCCAAGAAATGGCCTAGACGAACGGGTTTTAAATCGATAATTGTCCCAGGTACTTCCCGATATCGGGCCGATTATTTTGGTATATTCACGCACCGCTGCAAAATCAATTATCGCCTGAATCAGTTGCTGGGCAATCTCCGGTCGATTCACGCATTCGTAATTTCCAATCAAGAGCACTTTCTGATTTTCCTTTGCTGATTCATCATGAATGAGATTTGGATTTTCATAGGCAACAACGCGCCCCAAAATCGTCTCCTCTTCAGAAATTACCCAAGCATTGATAAAATAGTGATGTGCAATATCGGAGTGATAGCTTCCGTTTGCTGGGTATAAGTCACTCGCAAATGCGATGGAACGCTGAAATAATGGGTCGCTGAAGTGAACGGAATGAATGATAGGTGCTTGCATTCGTCTTCGGGCTTAAATTGTCTCGTCAACCACTACCTTGTTGTAAAAAAATCCATTGTCGATTCTACTCAGTTGCTTCATCAAATCAGATTGCTCCGAAACAGAATCGCAGATTTTGCCAATCTGTCTGGGGACCATGAGATTCCAGTAAGCAATTCGTCCTTTTGATTTCATCCCTGCAGTTATGGTTTTGGCAGTTGTAACAAACAAATCAGAATCCATGTATTCAAAGATGTTGCTCAAATTCATTCCGTCGAAAGGCCCGTATTGGTTGATTGCGTCTTCGGCATATCCTTCGAAAAGTTGGATTTTATGCAATTGGTTTTTGATGGTATTGAAATGGTTTTCTTGCAGATAATGTGGAAGTGTTGATTGAAAACCCCCTGTAAGAATATAGGTCAAAAATGGATTTTTTTGTGCTCCAACGTCGCTGAGATGTTCTGCGGATCGGTTGAGTAGGTAGGAGGCGACATGAATCTTCACTTCTTCAAAAAAGGCAGGGTCTCTGCCGAGTTTTCCCATCACTGTGCTGCTGAAAAATACTTTGAAAAGTGCTCTCCAACGCCAAGTATTCCAATGGTTTTGAAAGAATTCAGCCTGCGCCGCGGCGGATTTGGGCTCAAGCAGTTTTTGAATGGTTTTTTTGCTGTGAATCAGAGGTAAAATTCGCTTTGAAAAAAGTTGAAAGTACTTTTCAAATTTTCCCACATGTATGATTCCCGATTCCACCCATTCTGTTTTGTGGAAGTCGAAGTACAATTGTGCATTTTCGGAAAGTTCACTCCGAAACGTTTGATACATTTCCCATCGATCCATGGATGGTTTAAACCCCAAGAATCTTAATGTTTCTTGATAATCAAAGGATTGTATCGCACATTTTTTGAATTCGGTGAGATAAAGCTGAACCGGGTTGATATCTACCGCAACCACCAATTCTGGATTTGCGGTGAGAAGGCTGAATGTGTTGTCGCCAGCCGATGCAATGCTCAACAAACGACACCCAGGTTGGGGGTCCAAACCCGCCATCAAAACCGCTGCGTCTTCCCAAACATTGGCATATCGAATAAAATCGAACTGGGCTTTGTCTTTAATGCGCTGTTTCATTCTTCAGATGCGATAATTTTAACAACGCCCGTACTTCCATCCATTTCAACCCAATCGCCCGTTTTTAATCTTTTGAGAAGGTCTGTTATTCCAACGATGCATGGTTTCCCCAATTCTCTTGATACGATAGCGCTATGGGAGAGTAGAGACCCTCTCTCCACCAAAATGGCCGATGCTGTGGGGAACAAGGTTACCCAGCCTGGATCTGTACTCGATGTAACCAAAATATCGCCATTGAGGTCTTCCACCTCTTTTGGATTATGGATCACTTGCACCTTAGCTCGGACCCTGCCCGGACAGCAGCCCAATCCCATCAAATCGCCCTCTAATATGTCATTGGATTTTTGCTGGGCAAAGTTGTTGCCATGGTATACCATGCCAAATGTCTCAATGCGCTCGTTGGTTGCCATTTCCACATAGTTCGCGTATTTCTGCTTCCTAAATGCAATCAATTCTGAAAGTTCAGGGGTTACTGAAGTTCCTTTGATGTAATCAAAAATTTCGGTGTGCTTGAGATAAAAAATGTCACGAGGATCGTCGATAAGTCCTTCGGCATAAAATATTTTTCCCATCGCAACAAAAATTTCTCTCACCTTTCCAAAGCCGCGAGTTCTTTCAAATCGAAGGTTTTCTCTGGCACTAACCATGATTCGAGTATGCTTCAAGAAATAATGAAAGAGCCATCGTTTGATCGGTTTGCCTTTGAGATGTTCTCGAACTTTTGATTCTGCAGACTCTCTCATTTGGATGTCAATTCTTGGCCCTTGTGTTTCCTGAATGCCCTGTCTTACATAGGATTGAATGATCTGAATGAAGGCTTCGTTGTCTTGCTTATAGGTGATGGTTTCGAGTTTTAATTCACCCACACAGCGGTCGCCAAATTTATCAATGTAACCCTTGATTTCTGCGTGTATTTCAGCAAATTGAGGAAGCGATTTGAGAATCTCATCGGCTTTTTTGTTCTCAAACAGTTCTTTGGCCTCCGCATGATTGCAAATCATCGTGCTGATTCTTTTGATACGATGAATGGGTTCCGTAGAAATGATGTCGCTGGCGCCACAAAGTAAATCGTTGTGTATTCCTTCGGGAAGCCCATATTTTACTGCCATTTTTTGTGTGATTCCAAAATAAATCATCGCAAAAAAATCGTTCACCAACGGTGCTTTCCATTTCTTTAACAGTGTTTGTTCAAATTCCTGGTACAAAACCATCAACTCCTCAGCCCGCTGCAAATTGAGGTCGATTCGATTGTACTTCAACATAACCTCCTCAAATTCTTTTTGAAAGGTGGTTCGCATTTTTGGTAGCCCGCGAAGATTGGTGATCATCGACCTAATCATGATCAAAACTCTCCATCGCTCCTGCCAATGCGTTCGTTTTTTGAGTCCTTTCAGTTCAAATCTCTCCTTTACTCCCATCATTTTTTCCATGAATTCTGCATTCAAATGGTAACCGGGCAGCAAAGCGAGGGCTTTATACCAGGAGAGTAGGTTGTAGTAAACTCTGCCATTGAGTAGGCCTAACATGTTGGCAAACAATTCTTTGTTGTTGGTTAGGTCTGTTTCGGAGACACCCAATAAACGACAAAGTTGAACATAAACGGACTCATACATTTGGATGATAAATCCAAAGGTCAACGGCGTTGTAACCCCAGGGTAAGATTCGATGATATTGCTATTGTCCCACAAAATTCTTTCGCCCATGGGATTCGCCAATCGATAAAGGCCCGTGATGGGTCTGGTTTGAAGCACAAACAACTGACCGCCGTTATAGGCGAACTCTATATCCTGTGCTTTTCCAAGTGTTTTTCCAAGGTCTTGAACAACTTTCGCAACCTCCGCGATTTGCTGTTCGTTCAAACTACTTTGCGATTGTTGGATGCTTGGTAATGGTATGCGTTGGGTTCCAGCGCCAAGGGTGTTGAAGACAAATGATTCTGATTTTTGTGCGATTTTTTGGGTCGTAATTCCATCGCCTACCAAGTATGTGTCCGCATTTAATTCGCCGCCAACCAATCCTTCGCCGAGGCCGAATAGGGAAGAGATGACCACTTCGTTTCGGTTCCCTGTAAGTGGGTTGATGCCAAAGGCCACTCCCGATACTTCCGATTCTACCATGGCTTGGATGATTATGGCCAAGTTGTTGGGCTCTGGGATTTTATGTTCGGCGCAATACGTCGCTATTTGACTGTTTGATTTTGAATCCCACACTTTTTTTATGGCCTTATCGATATCGCCCCATGGCACAAACAGTTCAGAGGTGAATTGCCCCGCAAAACTGAAGTTCGCCCCGTCTTCTTCCACCGCAGAGGATCGTACCGCAACAAATTCCGGAAAATTGAGCGACTCTTTTAACCACTCAAGGGTGACTTGGTCGATGTTTTTAGGAGAGTTGCCATTGGGATTTAACACAACAAACGGCGGCACGCGCAATCCCTGTTGAAGTATGAAAAACAGATTTTTGCCTTTGCCTCCGCAGTGCAGCGCATCGCTTTGAATTGTTGGGTCGGATTCTGTTGAAATCCACATCGATTTTATAGCCATTCAATCAGTTTCAAAAATCCACCCAATGTGAGATACATCAAGACAGCCCAAATTCCGCTGGCATGTTCAATGCGTTTTGCCGATTTCGATGTTTGGTGTTTTAGATGAGAAAAGGCGGCAACGATCGTACAAACGAAATATATCGACAGGGCCAAATACACCGAAAATGGAAAATGGGCGTAATAGGCAGCGCCAAAGGCAAACACCAAAGTACCGACCAATACGGCAATCCAAAGCAGGATAGATTGCTTCAATCCAAGCATCGCTGAGTAGGTTTGAACCCCCTCTTTTTCGTCGTGCGGCGCCCTGATTTTTCTCCCTACTTCAAGCACAATGCCGTTCATGAAGGAAACACCAAAGAAGAAAATCAATGAAAACGGTGCCGCAGCACCATCCAAATACCAATCGTAGCCACTGGCATAAACATCCACGAAAGGAATGATTAACATGTGGGAAGTGACATACCAAAATTGATGCTTTTTTAACCAGTCTTTTACAAAAAATTCTTTGCCCATCAAGAGTAAATAGGCAATCACACCCAAGTAAATTGGCAACATGTGTGGGAAAGTGAACCAGGTGATTATACACTGAAGCGCAAAAACAGCAATGCCCACATTTCTCAATTCAGACAAACGAATCAAGCCCCTCGGTACAGGCAATTCCTGCCTGAATTGTGCGTCGTCTTCGGCGTCTTTATGCTCGTCGAATATTCTCAACAACAAAAACAATGTAATGGTATTAAAGATGCAGACCAGAAATTTGTCCCATTCGATAAAACCTGGCAGTTCTCTGCTAAATCGAGAGTAGCCAATAGCACTAAAACTGAATGCGGCGATTAAAATACCATGCGAATGCAGTGGAAATCGCTCTTTTAAATATTGCCAAAATCGGGGTAAAAAATTTGCCGAATGATTCATTTTGTCAAAAATAGGTTTCTGACAAGCATAGAAAAAACGGAAAATCGCAAATAGCGATAGTGAAATTAATTGATTTTCGTAACTGCGACTTCAACGGCGACCTCATTTCGGCGGTTGATTACGTCCCAAGGTGCATTGTATCCCATAAACATGAACTCACCTTTCCATGGGATGTTATTCTTTGTGAGGGTTTCTTCCAATTTTTGACAATATCGTTTGATTTTTTCGTCCGATGAAAATCCACCAAACCTAATTACAGCCAGTGTTTTGGGCGCCTCTTCTACAATCTTCACGTTGGCTGAGTTTGGGGTAGGGAGTTGGTCTTTTTGATATTGCTTTGGCATGACAAAATACATCGTCGCAGAATCTCCCATATTCATCACCACGGGGGCGGTCATCGCAATTTTTTGATTGCCTTGATTTCCACCAAATATATAGCCTGCAATGGTCCTAAATCCAGAGCTGCCCGCATTTTCAAATGAACTGTTCGCCAAGGAAGTCTGGGCTACAATCATTTGGGGGTATTCCCGAATTTCAACATCGCCAAACGACTTCACCACCTTGTAATCGGGGGTTTCAATGTCGCCACTTTTAAATGAAACAACGAGCGCGGATATCCCCACGATGGCAGTAATTGTTAGAGCGATCCACATAGTTTTTTTCATGATACAATGTAGGTATAAACAATCGCCTGGCAATAAAGTTGTTTGCTAAAATCGATTTTGTGAAATTCGCAACAATTTGTGATTCTTGGAGTTGCAATTAGTTCTTCAATTGCATCAATCTTTCATAGAGCAATGATAGGTTTTTGTATTCCAGCGGTGGGATGTCAATCACTTTTAAAACGGATTCTTGCTGGGCATATACAGCGTCAACAGTAATGGTTTTGTTTAGTTTGATAATTTGATCATCGGTAAATTGGAAGAGTTTTCCAAAATCTAGTCCGTTTCCTGTCATCAAATAAATTGCCAACATCTGAATGTCGTTTGGATTCGTTATTTGTTGCAGTTGAGTGGCCGTGAGGATCTCTTTTTGTGTTTTTGGGAATGATTTGAACAGTTGCGAGGATACCTCGGTTGGCTGAAAATTCTCTATCGCCCATGAAATTGGGATTTCGCCCTGCTTTTGCTGAAATGGATTTACAGTGGAACCCTTCGGAGATTCAGCATTTGTGGCGTTTGTAGAAGGTGTACCCACTGTAATGGATTCAATGCTCGGGTCTCGAACAGTGACCACACCAGAGGAATCTGCTTTTGTGGAAGATTGCATTTTTGGACTGTAAATGGCCAGTTGAATATCCTGGTAGTGGGGGACGCTTTTCGTTTGGATTTTATCGGCATAACGCTCCAAGGAGTCTATGTTTTCTTGGGGTAATATACTTCGAGGGACTACGTTGTATTTGTCGTTTTTGATATTCACAAGCGCCAGTGGGAAATCTTCCTCTCCATAGCCACTATTCCTATATGCGGCTTGCGATTTCACCTTATAGGCAAATTCTTTGCCTTGGGTGTCGCCATAGATTCGAACAACTTTGTTTGGCGATAATCCTACTACATTATATACCAGGGCTGCTGGTGGAATTAAGGCCAACCCAAAGAGAAGTTCACCGAGGCCATTGTACATCGATGATTGTAGCGATGATACAAAAATTGTCGCCGCCCATTTGCCAAATGAGGTGCCACGACGAATATTGCTGATGTTGGCATAGGGGATGAAGGCGATGCCTTTGCCTTCAGAAACAAAAATTCCGCTATCCTGGGCGCAAATTAAATATCCCCCGAATTGTTGTTGATTTTGATTGAAACTTTCCCCTGTTCGAATATTTTTAAATCCGGGCCAATTTTCTGTGATGTATCGAACCTGAATCCATTTGAATCTCCAGGGTAAATCGCAAATAAATTGGTCATCGAATGTGGGCACATTCAGTGAAATTCTATCAAAATAGGTTTTGTCTATGAGTCTTGGCGACAACTTGCCGTTGTAAACATAAGAACGATATTCACTCGAATCGGTGGGTGAAAGGAAGACCATTGATTCAAATTGGCCGTTTTCAAAATATGCTTGTCGCCTCGATTGATACTCGTCCGTTTCGTTGTTTCTGATCAATGAGTACCCATACCTTGGCTGAATTATAGGTTGTGCGTTAATGGGACTTCCACAGGTATTGAATACAAGCAATAATATCAATATGGTCTTGTTGAGCCTCATCGTAACAAAATTATTCATTTCACAAGTGACGGACTTGCGAAATTCCGTAATGGCAAGTAATTGTTTTTGCGAAAATCCGTAATACCGTTTCACGATTAATTGTTATTTTTTCCAAATGTTTCATTCTCATTCAAAACAATTTAGAGTTGCGATTCTTTTGTCAATTTTTGCCCTCGCCAATTCGGTGTTCGGTCAAGATTTGTTGAGCCCACTGCCCTTTGATTCAACGGTGACAACCGGTACTTTATCCAATGGATTGAAGTATTACATCAAACCCAATCCAAAACCTGAAAAGAAAGTGGAGTTACGTTTGGCAATCAATGCGGGTTCTATTTTAGAGAGCGAAGACCAACGCGGACTGGCGCATTTTATGGAACATATGAACTTTAACGGGACAGAACATTTTCCAAAAAATGAATTGGTGGATTTCTTGCAATCCATTGGTGTTCAGTTTGGTGCGGATTTGAATGCATATACCAGCTTTGATGAAACCGTTTATATTTTGCCGATTCCTACCGACAAGCCAGACAATTTGACCAATGGCTTTGAAGTTCTTTCTGATTGGGCACACAACGCATTAATCACGGATAAAGATGTAAACGAGGAGAGAAAGGTTGTTCTTGAAGAAAGCAGGGGAAGTAAAGGTGCTGAAGACCGGATGATGAAGGTATATCTGCCTAAATTGTTGGCGGGATCGCATTATGCGGAGCGACTTCCCATTGGAAAAGACGATATCATTCAGAATTGTAATCCAGAAGCGATTCGCTCATTTTACAGAGATTGGTACAGGCCCGATTTGATGGCAGTGGCGGTGGTTGGTGATGTGACTGTGGCCCAGGCGAAAGCGCTAATTGAGGAGTATTTTGCTCCATTAACCAATCCAGTTGCCGAAAGACCAAGGGTTGAGTTTGAAATCCCGGCCTACACTTCTAAAGAAGCCATGGTTTTAACAGACAAAGAAGCAACGAATCAAACTTTTAATTTGAGTTACTCTTCCAAGAAGTCTAAATCCAATACCACGTTGCAAGATTATAGGAGTTCACTGGTGAGGTCATGTTTTGTGAGGATTTTAAATAACCGCTTGCAGGAACTTACGCAAACGGCAAACCCTCCGTATCTATATAGCTCAGCAGGTATTGGAGGTTGGTCTAGATCTAATGAGAGTTTTCAACTTACAACATACGCCTCTACCGATATGAAAACCGCCATCAATGCATCCATTGGCGAAATCGTAAAAGTTCAGAAATTTGGTTTTACCCAAGCGGAATTGGATGTGGTGAAGAAATATATGCTCAGCTGGATGGAACGAAGTTATAACGAGCGCACTACTACAGAATCAGGTAGATACGTTGATGAATTGGTAAGGAATTTCTTGACCCAGGAAAGTGTTCCTGGAACCGCGAATGAATATGAATATTACAAGAGATTAATCCCAGGCATTTCTGTAGATGAAGTCAACTCGGTGGCAAAAACTTGGTTGGATGATAACAAAACCTATTTTGCGATGTGCCAAGGGCCGGAAAATAGTGCTGTTAAAAATCTCACAAAGAAGAAATTGTTAAAACTTGTGAATGATGCGTTCAAACAGAAAGTGGATGCCCATATTGAACGAGCATTAGCGACGTCACTCCTATCAGAAGAGCCCATTTCCGGTAAAATTTTATCTGTAGAAAAAGATACAATGCTTGATGTAAAGACCTATACATTGAGTAATGGCATCAAAGTAACGGTGAAATCCACCGAATTTAAGTCTGATCAAATTCTATTGATGGGTGAGAAAAAAGGTGGCAGTAGCCAGTACGGAGTGACAGATAAGTTGAATACAATGTTCATGAATGAAATGATATCTACGATGGGGTATGGGCAGTTTAGCCCAGTAGACCTGTCGAAGTTTTTAGCCGGTAAAAATGTGAGAATTTCTACCAATTTTGGCGAAATTAGTCATGGTGTTTATGGCAACTCTACCGTGAAAGACTTGGAAACTTTGTTGCAGTTGACTTACCTCAAACTTACATCGCCGCGAAAGGATTTGGACCTATTTCAAGGTGCCATTTCAAACTCAATTGCAGGTCTGAAAGATGCTAAGTCCAGTCCGGAAAATGCGTTCATTGACTCAATGACGAAAGTACTATATCGTGGACAACCATTTGCCCCAATATCAATTCCTACCGAAGCAGAAATGAAGAGCATTGACCCTGATAGAATCATCGAAATGTATAAAACGGAATTTGGCTTTGCTGATGGATTTCATTTCTTTTTTGTTGGCAATGTGGAAGAAAAATCACTACTCCCATTGTTAGAGAAATACATGGCTAGTTTGCCAACAAAAGGAATTGTCACAACTTCAAAGGATAATGGATTAAGGCCGATAACTGGACATAATGAGTTTGAATTCCATAAAGGCAAAGAACCCAAATGTCTGATTTTAGCCCAGTTTTATGGCGAGTTGCCATTTTCGCATGATGCTGCGTTGCAAGCAGATTTGTTAGGGGAAATTTTGAACATCAAAATCATTGAGGAGTTAAGGGAAAAGATTGGCGGGATTTATAGTGGCGGGATTTGGTCAAACGTAAGTGATGAGCCATACGATCATTATTCTTTCGTTTTATATCTCCCTTGCGGTCCAGAAAGCGTTGATACATTGATGAAAGCATCGATGGCAGAAATAGAACGCATCAAACGAGAAGGTCCATCCAGCAGAGATCTTGAGAAAGTGAAATTGGCGAAGATTGAAGCCTATCGTGAATCAATGAAAACCAATAGATATTGGGGAAGTTATCTTGGTGAAATTAAATGCAATGGATATGACCCAAAGCGATTCTTGGAATATGAATCGGTTGTAAATGCTGTCACTGCAGAGCAAATTCAACAAACTGCAAATTTGATGCTGAGCGGGGAAAATACGTTTAAAGCAATTTTGTATCCCGAGAAATAAGAACTTAGGGCTGATACAATACCAAGTCTTCCTTTTGCAGCGTGGAAATGTCCGTGCTGTTGGGGTTCTTCATCGCCGCTACACGGTTGCTCTGGATTTCCAATAGCTTTTCAAACAGGTTTCGGGCGTATCGGGCATTGCCAAATTTTCGGTCTGCGCTGGATAGAACCAAGGCGAAGTGCTGACGTAAAACATCGTCCATGCCATCGCCAAGACAATAATCGTTTTTGGCACAAATGCGTTTGAAAATCTCCAGCAAATCCGCATCGCTGTAATTTGGGAATTCGATGTATCTAGCGAAACGACTGCTTAATCCGGGGTTTGAATCAATAAATTCATGCATTTCCTCGCCATAACCCGCCACAATTACAACAAAACGATCACGGTCGTCCTCCATTCGCTTCAACAATACGTTGATCGCCTCTTCGCCGTAACTGTCCTCGCTGTTCTGTGGCGCCAAACTATAGGCCTCATCGATGAAGAGCACCCCGTCCATGGCTTTGTTGATGATCCCCTCGGTTTTCATGGCAGTCTGACCGAGGTAACCCGCTACCAATTCCGTGCGATCCACCTCTACCAGATGACCTTTTTTGAGGATGCCGAGTTCTTTTAATATGCCTGCATACAATCGCGCGACCGTTGTTTTTCCTGTTCCTGGAGCCCCTGTAAATACGCTGTGAAGCGACACTTGAACCGTTTGCATGCCCTGCTTTTTCCGCATTTGTTGCACTTTGATGAGGTTGCTCAAACTGCGAATTTGTTCTTTTACCTCGGCGATACCCACCAATTCCTCAAGTGCCTTGAAAGGGTCGGATTCGTCTGCGTTTTTTCTGCTCGATGTTGAAATTGGATTTTCCGCGGTTTCAGAAATCGCCGGTTTTGGAGGTGGGTTATTTTCCGATTCGTTGTTGTTGCGTGACGATACATCTGCGCTTGGGAAATCTCCACTGCTTGGATCGTCGCTCAATTCCTCGTCCGCCACAATCATTCGATCTAACTCGGTAGTGCCGGCAATGGGTATGCCCGATAAAAAACTGTATAGAAAATCGTAGTCTTCTTTGGATTCGATGCTTGCGATGTTGTAGGGCTGTCGTTCGCCTTTGATTTTGAAGCTGATGTATCGCTCGTCTTTCACGGCATCTAGTCCCGGTTTTAGATCTTTGATCTCACCGGGCTGAATCAATGGGGCCGCTCCATGACTGTTTGTGATGATAAAGCCTCCAAAAACATACAATCTACAATAATTGAAGTCGGTACCCGATGCCTTTTCTTTGCCGATTTTGCAATCAACCCACCAATAAATGGGGCGTCCCGTGAACGACTTAAATCCCAGCCATAGGTAGAATGGATTGAGATCTTCGCCTTTTCGATGCAATCTTTGATTTACTGTTTTGTAAAAATGCTCAACGCTGTCTGTATTTGTTTCGAGCATGCATAGTGCCAATAATAGGCCGTATCTGGAAACTTTTTGCGCTTGTTCAAGCGTGACATCCTGTTCGTCTATGTTGTTGACCCAATCGTTGTAATGAGGGCCTGCGGCGCTTGCCCAATAGGGCTGCATTTCTTGGGGCGGTATCAACAAATGGGTGATGGCGAGGGTGATGGTTTGCAAGTCTTGGGCATCCAAATCTCCATCTTTCATCATCGCTTGGGCTTGAATTTGAACGATTTCCAAGTTTTTCTTTTTATCGCTCAATTCATAGGCGTTGTC
>DDYM01000006.1:0-3865 GCA_002347985.1 Bacteroidetes bacterium UBA2234 | reverse complement strand
ACCCAATTTTTGAGTGCTTGGTAAACGATTTTCTTATTGTTGACGATTACATCGCTGTCTTCAGTGCATCTACCATCGATATCCAAGATCTTCGATTTGTGCAATTGATCCATATCATTGGAATCGATATAATCGCAAAGTTCGAACAGGTGGGTATTATCGCGTTTGGTAAAAAGAAATCCCAACGATTTTTCGGAATTGTCGATTCTGTCTAAGAGTTCAGTTGCCATTGCATGGGCAATTTACACAACTTTGGTGAATCAGATTTTGATATTTATTACAATGAAATCAATAACAGAATAACTACAATATCTAAAATTATAACGATTGTGCCCCAAATCACACCGGCCCTTGCTCTCTTGTGGGTTTTTGTGCCTTTGTCTGATCGATGCAAACCAATACTGCTTAGAACGAGACCAATTGGTGATAACAAAAATGTACCGAGAACTGCAACCGAAGCAATCCCGATAAGACATAAAGCCAGACCCCAATTGGCTGATTTTTCTCCGTTTCTCTTTTTAATTGGTGCAATTGAGCTATCGGTGAAAAGTCCTTGATTGCTTTCGTATTTTGTGATTGTTGTTTTACAAGTGAATTGCTTCGCGTAATTTTTGTTAACTCCGATAGCGGATTCCTCTTGAGTTTTAATGTTTACATCACGAAGGAGTTGGGTAGGCCTTTCAATTGTAACTTTCTCTGTGGATTGTGATTCATTATAAGTAGTTTCTGGTGTAATCGTTTGAATACGAATTGACTTTTGATTGGCTGCAATTGGTTTTTTTGGTGGATTTTCGGAACTTCTATTGCTAAATATTTGTCCAAATTCAATATGCAATCCTGATTGATGAACACGTCTTTCAATCGTGCAAGCCGTTAACGTTAAAATTAAAAATGCAATCCCCAAATATTGTTTTTTCATAGATAAATTTTTCATAAAAGTAAACCGATAACCCACATGGCGCCTAAAAATACCCACGAAGCAATTGTCAAATATTTACCCACGTCGTAATAGTCGTTTGTTGATTTGATGAAACCAATCACACTTATGGGTAAGTCGAATATTGTGAAAAATTGCACCATTGCCTTTATGGCCATTAAACTCATTGACGATTTCATTGCGATGAGAAGCAATAGGCCCGCTGTTGCAATTACGATTGAAGCGATTGCGAAAAAAACCGTCCAATCAACATAAAGGCCTCCTCCTCGGCTACCACCGCCGCCGCCACCATCATAATATTTCCCACCACCAAATATTGTTACTATGAGTCCTAAAATTCCAAGAATTGTCTTCCATGGTTCTGCAGGTTCATTTTTAGACGTATTTTGATGATTTTTTATTTTGTTATTAGTGGTAGATGCTGGGTTCGAAAAGTTGATTTTCTTTTTGATCGGATAATGATTCAAATGAGAGCAGTTTGATGCAATGTCCGCTCGCGAATTATTGGTGAATTGAGATGTTGAATTGTTTTTATTTGCGATTTCAAACGAATTGGATTTTTCTGTTTCGCGGGTCGATTGAATATGGTTTGCTATTGGGAGCTTTGAATGGAGAGTGATTTGTAACTCTTTCGATGCATTTTCTCTTGTTGGGGTCGTTTGTTGTTGCTTGGACCTATCGTGTTGTAATCGATTTTTGTTCCATTCGATCTGGTATCCAATGCTGTGATACCGAGGTGTAATCGTACAACTTTGAAATAAAATCAGAGCCACCGCAAAGGAGAATAGCATTTTTTTCATCGTTCAAGACTAAGTTTAATCGCGAAGTAAAAAAAACGGGAAATTGCAATTGACTTAAATATTTTTAAGGAAAATCGCAAATCTATTGATGTTTCATTCCCAAAAATCGCAAAACATCCGCCGTCCCCATGTGGTACTTTCCTTCGTTCAATTCGGTCTGAATTGCGGTGAGCTCTTTGATTTCGAAATCAGAAAAATCGGCACCTACGATCTCTGTTGTGTAGAGCATGTCGACGTCCTTTGGGCCACCGCTGGTATTTTGCAGTTGATTTGGGTTGAAGACCTCCAAGATTACATGGCCATTTGGTTTTAGCCAATGTTTGATTTTATCATGGGTGGATTTTCTGATTGAGGAAGGGAAGTGGGCATAAATGATAGCAACGACATCGAACGAATTTTCCGGATAATCCACAAGGGTTGCATCGGCAATTTGATAATTGATGGTAACATCGTGTTCAGATGCCAATAGCATGGCTTTTTTGCGACCTTCTTCGCTCAAATCGAACGCTTCCACAACCCAATTGTTTTTTGCTGAATATACCGCATTTCGACCTTCTCCTTCGCAAATGAAAAGGATTTTTCCTGGTGTAAGCGCATCCAACTTTGCCTTTAAATATTCGTTCGGTGCTGTGCCATAGGCAAATTCTTCGTTCGCGTACCTGCTATCCCAATAATCCATGGATCAAAGTTAATGGAACTTAGTGTCTGTGGCCCACAAAATTTCCATGGGTTTCTAGTGGTTATTTGGGATTTACAAACTAAATCAGATATTTTATCGCAGCCGTTTTAACCATCTCAAAGTTTGAGATACCGAACGCGGTAGTGGTTTGAAATAGTTTCGGTTCAATGTATAATTTCTTTCTTGTTTCATGGATTCTAATCGATTGATATGTTGTTCAATAATTCGTTGGTCCGCCCCATTCGCTTTTGCCTTTCCTAAAACCTCAATAATCTCTCTTTTGTTGCTATATTTTGCTTGCTGATTGTTTTGAAGAATATGGTCAATGGTTGTACTTAGTTCATATGCCTTGATGAAAAAAGTGTTTAAAGGAATTTGATTTATCGACTTGAATTCACAGTCGCCATAAAACACAACGACGGAAAACATCGGCAATGAGGCAAATTGTGAGGACATTCTTCTCAATTCCATAATGTGTTGATGATTTTGCATTATCGGATTGTAGAATCTGTATTTATCTCGACCATAAGCCATAACTTGGGTCCAATTGGTTTGATTGCCACTTCCATAAATCCATCCACTATATTCCTTTACTTCAATTACGATTAGGCCCACTGCGGTTGCAACGACTACATCTATCTGAGAAAAGGCATCTTTTCTTTTTTGCAAGTATAAATCATGAAAAATCGCATCGGGATGAATGCCTTTCTTTAATAAGGCTAAGACCAATTTTCTCTCAGAGGTATTCCCGCGATCTAAATCCGTTGCAGTTTCTATTAATTTGCTATTTCTTTCAGTTTCAAAGAAGTGGTTTACAATGAGGATTATGAACCCAATAACAATAATTAAACTGAGGTTTTCCATTTTATTTAATTGATAATTTCTCTACGAGGATAATTGGGTGATATTTCTTTTCAATAAAAAATGATTTCCTCTGTTTTAATAAACAACATGCTGGACAAATATATTAATTTCGGGCACATTAGTTATGAAAGCACATCACTTTAATGGCGCAATTGAATGGACCGGGAATTTGGGTTCAGGGACGAGCGCATACGATCAATATGGCAGAAATTTCGAGGTGCTAACCCCGGGGAAATTTCCGATAAAGGGTTCGGCTGATCCGGCTTTTCGTGGCGATGCAGAGCGAATCAATCCGGAAGACTTTTTTCTTAACGCTCTCTCTTCTTGTCATATGCTTTGGTACTTTCATCTTTGCGCCGATGCCGGTGTTGTGGTGACTGACTATCGCGATGAATACAGTGGCGTCTTGGAAATCGGGGAGGGTGGAATAGGGAGGATGGCAACGGTTACTCTTCGTCCCCAGGCGAAAATTGATATGGAGAATTCTGTTTCCAACGCTTTAGAATTGGCCATTGAACTGCATCACAAAGCCCATGAAAAGTGTTTCATTGCCAATTCGGTTAATACCATCGTTCAGTGTGAACC
>DDYM01000055.1:5709-14481 GCA_002347985.1 Bacteroidetes bacterium UBA2234 | reverse complement strand
GCCCAAACAAAATCGGGCGCTTGGAGCTTGAGTGCTGATGGCAAGACATTTACGTTGGACGGAGAGAAAGCGACGTTGATTTTGATTGACGATAACAATTTGCAGTTTAGAAAAGATAGCTTCTTGCAGAACAGCAGTTTAACGATGAATTTCCGTAAAAGACCTTAATCGATNNTAACTAACTCGTCGTTTTCCTCACTCTTAACTAACTCGTAGTTTTCCTCCATCGTAATTGACTCATTGTTTTCTTCAATCCTTCCCTCAACAGTTCATCCTCTCGTAGAATTTCTGTTTGGGCTGCCGTGAAATGCGATGCATCCCCCAAAGTGCATTCTTTGTAGTGTTTGGCACTTTAAATCAAATCGCCTATCTTTGCACTGCAAATAACCACACCATTTTCTCTCTTAATTCGTTATTTGCATGTCTACCCAAAACAATTCCAAAATCGCCCTTGAAGGACTCACATTTGATGATGTTCTTGTAGTTCCACGTTATTCAGAGGTTTTACCTCGCGACGTAAATACATCGGTTCAATTGACCCGTAATCTGCGTTTGAATATCCCTATCATGTCGGCCGCAATGGATACCGTTACCGAAAGTGGAATGGCCATCGCCATGGCGCGTGAGGGTGGAATTGGAATCATTCATAAAAATATGACCATCGCCCGTCAGGCCGAAGAGGTAAAGAAAGTGAAGCGCTCTGAAAGTGGTATGATCATGGAGCCCGTTACCCTGGCCGCCGATGCCGTTTTGAGAGAAGCAGTGAACTTAATGCGCGATCACAAAATAGGTGGTATTCCTGTGGTTAACGAAAAGAATCAACTGGTTGGGATTATTACCAATCGCGATTTGCGATTTGAAAAGGACCTGGATAAGAAAGTGAGCGATGTGATGACCCGTGAGAATTTGATTACTGCGGCGTTGGGCACGGATTTAAAAGGGGCACAAGAGATTTTAGAGAAATACAAAATTGAGAAATTGCCTATCGTTGATGGCGATAATAAATTGGTTGGGTTGATTACTTTCAAAGACATTCAGAAAGTAAAAAACTATCCCAAAGCTTGTAAAGATGCTCACGGTCGTTTGGTTGTGGGTGCTGCAGTAGGTGTTACTGCCGATACGTTGGAGCGTGTGAGTGCCTTGGTTGCCGTGGGTGTTGATGTGATTGCAATTGATACGGCGCACGGACATTCAAAAGGTGTAATGGATGAGGTACGAAGGGTGAAAACCGCGTTCCCTCAGCTGCAGATTATTGCAGGGAATATTGCAACGGGAGCGGCGGCGAAGGCCTTGGCCGAAGCCGGCGCGGATGCTGTGAAAGTGGGTGTGGGTCCAGGTAGTATTTGTACCACGCGAATTATCGCAGGTATTGGGATGCCTCAGTTGACCGCCTTGATGGAAGCCGCTCAGGCGTTGGAAGGAACGGGTGTTCCTGTAATTGCGGATGGCGGAATTCGTTATAGCGGTGATATTGTGAAAGCGCTGGTGGCCGGTGCCAATGTCATCATGGCCGGTGGATTGTTTGCCGGAACCGAAGAAGCACCTGGTGAAACAACTTTCTTCGAAGGTCGCAAAGTGAAAAGTTATCGCGGAATGGGTAGCATCGAAGCGATGAAAGACGGTTCTAAGGATCGCTATTTCCAGGATGCGGAAGAGGAAGTTGCCAAATTGGTGCCCGAAGGGATTGTGGGTTCTGTGGCATACAAAGGACAAGTGTCTGAGGTTTTGTATCAATTGGTTGGCGGTATTCGTGCCGGTATGGGCTATTGCGGTTCAGCTACCATCGATGAGTTGCAGACTTCAAAGTTTGTTCGAATTACCAATGCCGGAATGCGCGAAAGCCATCCGCATGATGTCGCCATTACACGCGAAGCCCCAAATTACAGCAGATAATTCATATTTGTTGGTATGATTCATTCCATCGTTTGATGGATGTCTTCTTCAATATTTCTGAATCTTACCATTTTTTAATTCCATTCTACTCTTGATCGCTGCGGTGCGATTAATCGGGGTTGAAATTTCTTGAGTGGTAGTATCTTTGTGTTTAGATGCGGAAAGTAAATTCTCTTTTTGATTTTAACTGGGCCCTCGGTTTGGGTTTCCTTTTGATGTTGGCGGGTTGTGGCTCGATGGGTGCCAAAAAACACTGGAGCAAGGAAGAAACTACCCCCATTGCAGGGTCAAATCAGCAACCGTTGAAGCCTTTTCGCGTGTCGTTTTACAACTTAGAAAACTTGTTTGATACAGTGGATGGTCCAAACGACGATGTGGAGTTTTTGCCTACGGCTGCAAATCAATGGAATGCAGAGCGATACGAGAGCAAATTGAAGAATATGGCGAAGGTGATCGACAGTATTGCGCCTGATATTTTGGGGGTGGTAGAAGTTGAGAATGCTTTTGTGTTGGAGGATTTGCGCAAGCATTGCAGTTCGATGCAGATTTCGCAATCTGGGGTTGTAGAGAACGATGATCGAAAGCCCTTGGGTTCGGATTTTGAAATTGTACATCGCGAATCGCCTGATGTAAGGGGGATCGACGTGGCATTGATTTACAATAGAAAGAAATTTTATACCACTGGGGTGTATATGATTCCGGTTGCTTTGGCCGATGGTTATGCTACGAGGGATATCATGCGGGTACATTTGGTAGAAAGGTTAACGGGGGATTCACTGGCGATATTTGTCAACCATTGGCCAAGTAGGCGCGGCGGTGCGGCCNNGCGGCCAGTGCGGCAAGCCGCCTGGCCGCCGCCGCCGCGCTTTCACAAAACCTACAAAACAATCCAACAATCCCGGCCAATTTTATTATTCTGGGCGACTTCAACGATGATCCAGAAGATGCGTCCATCACAGAAGGACTTCAAGCCGGTGATGCATTTCACTCCATCGTAAACCTGGCGTTTTTGGCCAGACAAGCGGATAGCACCGTAGGCACACTCGCTTGGCACGATGGATGGAATATGTTTGATCAAATCATGGTAAGCAGGCCCCTTTTTTATGCCAATTTGCATAGCCACGAATCGTTAACTCACGGTTCGGATAAAATGCCAAGTCAGCTCCACTCGTTTGAAAATAAAATGTGGGGTTCGCCACAAATCAATGTATACAAACGACCTTGGATGTTGCAGCACGGCGGCAAATACGATGGTTGGCCATTGCGGACCTTTGCAGGGAAAAAATACATGAATGGGTTTTCTGATCACTTGCCCGTCTTTACAGACCTTGTACTCGTGCATCGTCACTAAAAAATCTCAGCTATAAAACAAAAAGGGGCCAGGACTCATTCATCCCAACCCCTTTATTTCGCCAATTGGCGACCAAATTATTTCAAACAAGCCTTTACGAACTTCACGAACAACGGATGCGGCATTGCCACAGTGCTCTTGAGCTCCGGGTGGAATTGAACGCCTACAAAGAATGGATGTGTTGGGATTTCAACGATTTCAGTGAGGCCAGTTTTAGGATTGGTTCCCGTAATTCTCATGCCCGCATCTTCAATCTGCTTTTTGTATTTGTCGTTGAACTCATAACGATGGCGGTGTCTTTCGCTAATCATCGACTTGCCATAGGCTTTAAACGCTTTGGAATCCTTCTCCAATTTGCAGTCGTAAGCGCCCAATCGCATCGTTCCCCCTTTTTGTGTTTGCTCTTTTTGTCCTTCCATTAAGTCGATGACAGGGTAGGGCGTATTTGGGTCCATTTCAGTGCTGAAAGCGCCGGTCAATCCGCAGACGTTTCTGGCAAATTCAATCACAGCGCATTGCATGCCCAAGCAAATTCCGAAAAATGGGATGTTGTTTTCGCGGACATATCGAATGGCTTCCAATTTTCCTTCGATTCCACGATGGCCAAAGCCAGGGGCTACCAAAACGCCATCGAAACCAGCCAATTTTTTCGCAGCATTTTCAATGGTAAGCATTTCGGAATGAACATAGGTCAATTTCACC
This sequence comes from Bacteroidetes bacterium UBA2234, assembly GCA_002347985.1. GTDB lineage: Bacteria > Bacteroidota > Bacteroidia > NS11-12g > UBA955 > UBA955. The sequence continues at coordinate 10,535 of DDYM01000055.1, read as the reverse complement.
TTGCATTCGTTGCTCGCGCCGGCATGAATAAACGCTTCGTTGATTGATTTGTATGCGTCTGGCAATTCTACATATTTTCCAACCAATGCGATATTTACTTCCGATTTTGGATGTTCTAGTTTGAAGAGAAAGTCGCGCCACTGATCCAAATCGGGTTCGTTCTTGGTGCTTAATTTCAATTTGCCTAAAACTACTTTGTCGAGCTTTTCCTTTAACATCGCCAACGGTGCCTCGTAGATGGTTTTCAAATCCATCGCCTCGATAACGGCGTTGGGTTGCACATTACAGAACAAGGCCAATTTTCTGCGGATTTCAGCCGTGATCGGTCTTTCTGTTCTGCAAACCAAGATATCAGGTTGAACGCCCAACTCAAGCAACTGTTTTACGCTGTGCTGGGTTGGTTTCGTTTTTAATTCACCGGCAGCACTCAAATAAGGAATCAATGTGAGGTGAACTACCAAGGCATTTTCGTGTCCTTCTTCCCAAAGGAGCTGACGCATGCTTTCAACATAGGGAAGCGATTCGATGTCGCCCACCGTCCCGCCAATTTCTGTGATTACGATGTCGAAATCGCCGCTTTCACCAAGGATTTTCATCCTGCGTTTGATTTCGTCGGTGATATGGGGGATAACCTGAACTGTTTTTCCTAGGTAGTCGCCTCGTCTTTCGTTTTCAATAACGGTTTGATATACGCGGCCGGTTGTTACGTTGTTGGCTTGTGATCCGGGGACATTCAGGAAACGTTCGTAATGACCCAAGTCCAAATCGGTTTCGGCGCCATCTTCTGTAACATAACACTCACCATGCTCGTAAGGGTTGAGGGTTCCTGGGTCTACGTTGATGTATGGATCGAACTTTTGGATTGTGGTGCGAAATCCGCGGGCTTGTAAAAGTTTCGCTAAAGATGCGGCTACGATTCCTTTACCCAAGGATGATGTTACGCCCCCCGTAACAAAGATGTATTTTGCTTTTTTCATGATGATTTTCCCAATTGGGATTGTGATGTTACGGGATACAAAAATAACATAAGATTAATGCATGAATGGGAAAGTAATTCGGTAGTTTTCAACAAACGAGAGGGGGCCGCATTGCGGCCCCCTCTCGTTTGTATCTCAAAAATAAAACCCTCGGAATTATTTTACATCCACCAATTCTGTATCGAAAATCAACGTGGCATTTGGAGGGATAACTCCACCCGCACCCTGTTTTCCATAACCCAATTTAGATGGGATAATCAACTTGTATTTTGCACCCACTTTCATCAAAGCGATACCTTCGTCCCAACCTGGGATTACTTGTCCTACACCCAATTTGAACTCAATTGGCTGACCTCTCTTGTATGAATTGTCGAACTCACTTCCATTGTCCAACTTGCCGCTGTAATGTACACTTACATTTTTTCCAGCTACCGCCTGTGCACCGGTGCCTTCTTGTTCAATCACATACCACAAGCCAGAAGCTGTCTTTTGTGCTGTTGGGTAATTGGTTTTAACCCAAGTTTCAAAACCCTCAGTCAAAGATTTGATTGCCGCTTCCGCCTTGGCAATTGCATCGGCTTGCATTTTCTTGAAAGTTTCACTGTCCGACTTGAATGCTTTGGCATCCTTGCCCTTGCGAATGATGGTTAACTTTTCAATTTTATCGTCTTGAGCAATAGAATTTACTACATCCATTCCGCTCACTACATGACCAAAAACCGTGTGCTTATCGTCCAACCATGGTGTTGCCGTGTGAGTGATGAAAAACTGTGAACCGTTGGTGCCAGGTCCGGCGTTCGCCATAGATAAAATTCCAGGTCCAGAATGACGTAAACTCTTTACAAACTCATCGTCGAACTGATAACCCGGTCCACCGCTGCCATTTCCTTGAGGATCGCCACCTTGAATCATGAAGTTGGCAATGACACGGTGAAATTTCAAACCGTCGTAATAAGGAGTTCCGGCAGGTTTTGCAGTGTTAGCAATTGTGCCTTCGGCCAATCCTACGAAATTGCAAACCGTCATCGGAGTTTCTTTGTAATTCAATTGAAGCAAAATGGTGCCCTTGTTGGTGGTCATTTGTGCATACAGGCCATCTGCCAACTGAGGCTGACCGTCTTGTTCTAAATTCTCGTTATCCATGTTGTAATTAATTGCTGAGCTGTTGCCCCATGCCATCTGGCTGAAGCTGCTAACCGCCAATGCGGCGAGGGTAGTGAGTGTATTTCTCATTGGTGTAAAATTATTTCTCGGGTTTTCTTTGGCAATTTCTGTACCACAATTTCATAGCTGTGGTTGATGAGAGATTCAACGAACGACATCGACAATCCCTCAAAAGTTACATCGTTCCAATGGACCTTGCTCATGTGGAAAGCTCCTTTGATTTGGGGGTGCTCCGACCTCAGTTCTAAGGCCTTCTCGGGGTCGCATTTTAACGCGATTGAGTTGAAAGTTTCAATGTCGCCTAGGCAAAACATTTTCCCAGCGACTTTCCATACGATGGTAGTTTCGTTAAACGGGAATTCGGCCGTTACCATGGGTTTGGATTCGCAAATTTGCTGCACCCAGTCAAAATGTTCCATGTTGTGGGAAAAATGCTGACCACAAATCTAATACTCCCTCTTAATTTTGAAAAAATTAATTACATGCGCTGTTTTATCTACTGTCTCAGTTTGATTGTTGTTGGTTGGTTTCCATCCACGGTTTCTTCTCAATCAACCCAATTGCCTCCGAACAAGGCGAAAATGGATAAGAATTACCCATTGGTTCGGAAAATTTTGGCTTCTGCTCTAGAGGTTCGGAATGGGATTGCCTATGCGCCAATGAAAGGGAATACTACCATGGAAGGCGCCTCTCCGTTTACAGGTGTTGCCATCGTTTTGTGGCCAGACAATCGCATCAACACAGAGCAAGGGTACTTGAATGGGTATAAGCATGGTACCTATAAAGAACTCACTGAAAAAGGGATTTTTGTGGCGGAAGAGACTTGGGCGAACGGAAAGAAAAATGGGTATTTTAAATATGCTGATGAAAAAACAGGTGTTGTGGTTGTGGAAGGGAGTTTTAAAAACGACAGTCTAGATGGCGAGGTGAAAGGGTATTACATGAATGGTTTGCCCATGTATGTGAAGCATTACCGGGAGGGAATTCGTCAGGGCTCGGCTTTGTCCTATTTCGACAATGGAAGGGTGGAGCAGATTGCCAATTTCGACAATGATATGCCGGATGGGCCAGTGATTGCCTATTATCCAGACTCGATTTTGCGCTACGTGAAAGAGTACAAAAAAGGGGTTCCGCATGGACGGTACTATTTGTTTCATCGGAATGGGTGTGCCGCCAATGAAGACTATTATAAAAATGGAAAACACGACAGTATTTCTCGTGTATACGATGCCGTAACCTGCAATTTGATTGCTGAATCCAATTGGAAATTGGGCAAGAGAGATGGGGCTTTCATTGAATACAATGCGTTCGGCGATACGCTTCGCATCGAGACGTTTAAAGACGATCAGCGCGACGGTAGATTTCTTGAAATGAAAGACGCATGGGATGACTCGGTTAAAAAGATGAAGTTGCAAGTGGAGTCTGAAGGATGGTTTGAAGAGGGTCTTAGGCAGGGGCCTTGGATTCACGGACAAGTGAGTCATTATCAGCAAAGAAGCGGTTCTTATGTTGATGGAGAGATGGTTGGAAAGTGGATTTTTATGGATAACAATGGCGATCCTCTGGTTGAGCAGGTGTACGACGATAAAGGCGAGGTGATGAAGGAAAAGTATTTCAAGGCGAAAAAGCGTTGATGGCGATGTTGGGTCCAGAGAAAATCAAAGGGATTGAACCGTTTGTATTGGGGTTAACGGGATTGTCTGGTGCTGGCAAAACCTATTTCGTGGATGCTTTGAAGGCGAGATTGGGCGATGCGGTCACCGTTGTAGGCTTCGATGATTATTACAAGCCCCTGGAAATGCAGCATGTAGATGAGTTTGGTGAGGCAAATTACGATCTCCCGTCTGCTTTGTTTTCGGAGCGATTTCATGAGGATTTGATGAGTTTGATTGCGTATCAACCCGTTGTTATTAAGAAGTATCAGTTCGAGAATTACGATGCACCAGATCGCACAGAGATAGTAAGTCCGGCGCCTATCCTGCTGGTTGAAGGACTGTTTGTGATGGACTATGTAGCCGTAGATTCACTGCTCGATTATCGAATTTTTATCGATTGCGATTTGGACTTGTGTTTTCAGCGACGTAAGGAAAGGGATATTCGTGAGCGAGGCATTCCCTTGGAGCGCAGTTTACATCAATGGAAGTATCATGTAATGCCCGCATTTAACAATCATATTCTGCCACACAAGGAAAGATGTGATTTGGTGGTTGAAAACAATGGACCCGCGGATGAAAATGTGGCCGCAATCGTAGAACATATCCGCAAACACGCGCACCCCTCGGTTCTGGCGGCTATTGGAAGTGAGCTTGCCTAGTACTAGAAAGTGATAATTTCTGAACCGCGAAGCTGGGTGTCGTAAATGGCATAGGATGCCGGGCCAAAAATGCCACCAATTTCACCGGGGTTGATTAACAGGGAATTGCCAAATTTTTGCTTCATCGCCTTGTGAGAATGTCCAAAGCAAACCAAATCGAACCAGCCCGTTTTGATCATCGTTTTGGCGTAGAAATGATAATGCGAAACGCCAATTCTTACCCCGTCGATTTCTAATAAACAGTCTTCATCGCCAATGTATTCCCCATAAAGTTTGATGGATGGGAATTGGGCTGCGATTTGGGTGAGTTTGAATCGATCGCCATCGTTGTTGCCCCAAACGGCGTGGATTTCTAGGCCACTTTGACCAAG
>DDYM01000055.1:0-5626 GCA_002347985.1 Bacteroidetes bacterium UBA2234 | reverse complement strand
ATATATTATGGCAATCATTATCACAGAAGAGTGTATTAACTGCGGGGCTTGCGAGCCGGAATGTCCTAACAATGCGATTTATGAAGCGGGGGTAGAGTGGGCAATTGCAGACGGTACGGATGTTACGGGGCAGTTTTTATTGGCCGATGGGCGTTTGGTTGACGTGAACGAAAAGTTCGCGCCCGTGAGTCAAGAGGTATATTTTATTGTTCCAGACAAGTGCACGGAGTGTACGGGATTTCATGAGGAGCCACAGTGCGCTGCTGTGTGTCCAGTGGATTGCTGTGTTCCGGATCCTGATCACGTAGAGGACGAGTCGATTTTGTTGGATCGCAAAGAGCGATTGCATTTGTAAATTTATGCATCAAAGGATCTGTCTTCAATCTTGGGTTCCGATTCGCGCTTCGAATAGTTCGAAGAGTGAGATGGTGACTTCGATGTTGTTTGGGGAGGTTTGTAGTGTGGTGGGGAGCGACGGGGAGTGGTTGCAGGTTCGTTTGAACGAGGATGGCTATGTGGGTTGGGTTCCGGAAATGTATTTGAGAAGTTTTTCGGATTATGAGAATATGTATTGGGAGGTGGTATCCGAGGTAGGTAGTTTTTTTATTGGCGATGACGGGGATAAAATTTTACTGTCGCCCGGATGCTGTGTCCCTCAATCAGGTATGATTGTGATAGACGGCGGGGCTTATTATTACCGGGGCGGTAAATTTATGGTGGCCGGAGCCGCGGCAGCGGCGGAGGCCTTCCTGAATACCCCCTATCTCTGGGGCGGTAGGTCCATCTGGGGCATTGATTGTAGTGGTTTGGTGCAGGCGGTAGGAAAAGTGCTTAGGATTCAAATGCCAAGAGATGCCTACCAACAAGTGCTGCATGGAAATCTTGAAATGTGGGATCAGCGCATACCCGGCGACTTGGCTTATTTTGCCAATGCCGATGGGAAAGTGACCCATGTGGGAATTTTGCTCCACGATGATCGAATCATTCATGCCTATGGCAAAGTTCGAATCGATCAATTGACCGCCAATGGAATTGTGAATGCTCAATCGGGATTGTTAACGCATAAATTGTTTGCAATTAGAACTTGGCCCAAAATCCCCTAAACTTGTTGCCCCTGCCTAGAATGGTGAACCTAAATAAAAATAGCATTTCCCGGTTTTTTGGAGGCAAAACGACCATACCTATGGGTATGTATGTCCCTTTAAAGTACTTTATATCAATTTTTTGCGTATTTTTGTGTTTTTCATTGGCCTGCGGTCAATCTGCCTATGTAAAGCCCAAAGCGGCGGTGCCTGGCTACACGATGAACGTAGAAATTACAAGCCCTGCAGATTTGCAATTTGTGGCCAGTAACCTCCCCAGTTTTGCACAGGTTCAACGCATTCGCGTGGCGGCCGATATTGACATTGCCCGTGTTGCTGCTGTCTTGGGGAAGTTGGATAATTTGGAAGAAGCGGTTTTGCAACGGTATTTGGGAATCATTTCAGATGATGATTTGAATCAACTGGAGTGGCTACACAGTCTCGTCTTGTATGTGCCCGATGGCAAAGAGGATGCGTTGCTGATGAATAAGAATTGGTCGCTGATCCCTGGTGTTACTTTGGTGTTTCAAACGGTGCCGGATGATTATTCGTTCTTCAAGGAATGGAAGGCGTGCAAACGAATCAGTTTGATTGCTCCCTACAATCAGAAGGAAGCCAACGCTGCGCTAGATGCCGTGGTTGCCTATTTGCCAAATACGGAAGAGCTGGGGATTTCCCTTGATCGATTGTATCATCTCCCGGCTGCAGTGAAATCATTGACGAAGTTGCATCGACTCAACGTCATCGACAATTCATCGTGGGTGATGGAAAAGGATGTCACGGTCCTCGGCGATATGTCGATTCAAGTGGGTTACTATGAAAAAAGCATCGTCCTAACCAAGCGCAATGGTGCCACGGAAGAGCAGAGTAGGGTTCATCCCATTTTGTTGCATTATATGACGGCCGACCCCAATTTGTTGGCGTCTGAAAAGAAATTTATTGCCGAGTTTTTTCCCGTTGTTGCTGCCGCGGAAGAGGCCGAAATGGTGGATCCGTCGGAAGAAAAATACAACGATTTTGCCTTTGCCATACCCCTTACACCTTTGCAAGGGAAGTCACAATTCCCCAAGCCCATCACCGAGCCTTTGCTTAGGGATTTTTCTGAAGGTTGGTTTGAATTTTCTGGGGATAATAGTGAGGATCGATTGTTTGCGGCGGACCAAGCCGTGGTTGTTATGGTTCCCAAAGGGGGAATGGCGACCCAAGATGGAAAGGATTGGTTGGGTTCCTATCGCCTGCGAATAAAGGTGATGAACGATGTTCAGCGACAGATGGCTTATGCGCCATTGCTCACTTTGGATAGCGCAGGGAAGAAGTATACGCTGTCTGCCCCGTTGGTGATTGACATTGAAGCATTTTCCGGTAAGCAGATTTTGAAGGTAAAAGATGGCTACTTTATTGAGGTGAGATTCGTATGTGCGCCGGATTATAATGCCCGTTTTTATGCTTGGGACGGAGTTCGGCATCGGTGGAAGAATCATTACGACTACGATTACGATTTTTCTGATGATAACATCGCCGCGATCGATTTTTATCAATTTTATGCGGGTAGAAAGACCGCCACGATTCAGACATCGGTCAATTTGGCTGGCTTGGAAGAGCGCATCGGTACACAGGGCTATAACTATTTAATCAACCCGGAGGAAAGCAAACAAGCTTTGGCCAAATTTTCGGAGTTTCATGTGGCTCGTGTGGGTGATAAGGCCGCCAATGAAAATCAATTGCTGCTTCGCAGAGGTAGGGGAGTGATTGGGGTAAGGAAGCATCAAGGAAAGGAAGCCACGGAAAAAGGAGTTTTTGAAATGGTCCTGTATGATAAAACGGAGCTGTTATTTCCGGAGTTGAAGCCATTGCGAGATTATCCCTTGGCTTTTCGCACGAACTGGGATAAGAAAGAGGTGATGGATTTGTTTTTTCGGGTTCACAAATTTTGGGATTTTTCCTTGTATCAAAGCGGAAATCAGGTGAGTATTTTGCTTCGATGCGCTGAGGGTCTGTATCAAATCGAATTGCTACAACCCAAAAATCGTTGGGCCGATAATCCAAAAAAGGCGAGCAGAGAACAAGTGAAATTTGAGAAGATTATCAGACAAGTCCTTGCCTTGCATTTGCAAAAGGATCATGCGTTTCAAGTGTATCAAGGACAGCAATTTCAAAAGCAATACCAACAAACTGCGGTGTTGGCGCTTGAAACCGGTGCCTTGCCGAAAGGTGTTGTTCGAAATTCATTTAAAATCAGGAGTTTAGGTCGGTTTGCCTGGGCTTCGCCAACGCCTGCAGATTCTGTACTGTCGTTGAATGTGGTAGTCGCCGACCAAGGTCAAGCCACCATTGATGTTTCCCAGTTTGTTGTGGGATACCGTAAACCCGATGCGGTTCAAGTATTTGATGTTCCGGTTTGGACAACCACATCGGCTGCCAACACCAGAGAATTTTCATTGCAGTTGGATCCTGCGCGGGTTGCCTTTTTTGCTGCGAAAGACACGGAAGGTAGGTTCTATGCCTTGTCTGGTGATGCATTTAGGAAATTGGAAATCAAAAATAACAGTTGGATGTACCTCCCATTGCAATTGGCCCCTGAGCAATTGTATACCGATGAAAGTTTGCGCGCTTTGTTGAATTTGCCTAAAAAGAAGACTTCCCCATGAGTTATGAATTGATTTTGCTTGCCTTGGCCTTGTATTTTTTTATGCTCCTTTTTGTGGGGTACGTAACCGGTAAAAAGGCAAACGACAATGGCTATTTTGTTGGGAATAAGCAGAGTTTGTGGTGGATGGTTGCCCTGGGTATGCTGAGCGATAGCATGAGCGGGGTTTCCTTTATTTCAGTGCCTGGCGCGGTGAATGTTGCTCACTGGAGTTACATGCAAGTTGTTTTTGGCTATGTAGCTGGCTACTTTGTGATTGCCTATGTGTTGCTGCCGTTGTATTATAAACAAAATTTGACATCGATTTATTCCTATTTGGGTACGAGATTGGGTTTGGAGCATCAACGCGTGGGCGCATCGTTTTTTGTCTTGTCGAGATTGCTGGGTAGTGCAGCTCGATTGTTTTTAACGGTTGCAGTTTTGCAAACCTATTTATTTGGCCCCATGGGCGTGCCATTTTTTGTCTCAGTTATCGTGATCATTCTGTTGATTTTGGCCTATACGATGAAAGGGGGCATAAAAACTCTCGTTGTGACAGATGCCTTGCAGAGCGTATTTCTCATTGGCGGGGTTTTGGTTTGCGTCTTTGCTTTGGCCGATGGATTGGAATGGTTCGACCTTTGGCAGAAGGGTGGCGATTCGCCCTGGCATCGTATTATGTCGTCTGAAATGAGTGATGTTTTTGTCTGGGACGGGAACAGCAAACTCAATTTTTGGAAGCAATTTTTGGGTGGGGCGGCGATGTGTATTGCAATGACGGGTTTGGATCAGAATATGATGCAGAAGAATTTGAGTTGTAAGTCGCTCGGCGATGCCCAGAAAAACATGGTTACCACTGGGATCGTAGTGATGGTGGTAAATGTATTTTTCTTGAGTTTGGGTGTGATGTTGCATTCGTATTTGCTAAAGTATCAGATTGTAATTCCTATGCTGAATGGAAAGCCATCAACAGACGGTATTTTTCCAATGCTCGCTCTCAACGGACATCTGAATCTATTTGGCGAGCCCTGGTTGGTTCCGTTTGCTTTTATGTTGGGCTTGAGCGCTGCAACGTTTAGTAGTGCTGATAGTGTGTTGACGACCTTAACAACCAGTATTTATCATGACTTTTTGGGTTTTGGCGATGAAGACGATACACATTCAGACGATTATAAACGAAAAGTAAGACGGCGCTTGCATTTGGGATTCGCTTTTGCTCTGTTTTTGTGTATTCTTCTATTTTATTGGCTCAATGAAAGTTCCTTGATTGATACTGTATTGATGGTTGCCACCTATACGTACGGTCCCTTGTTGGGGTTGTTCGTGGTTGGGATTTATACAAACTGGTGCCCAAGGGGGATTTGGGTGGTGATATGGAGCGTGGTTGCTCCCATCGTAACCTATTTGTTGAAATTGAGCGATGCGGCTGGCGTTTGGGCTTCGGGACGAGATTCTGCTCGATTTAATGCCGTTGAGAAATTGTGGTACAATGTAAATCCCGCCGGAAAGCCATGGTTTGGGGATTACGTGATTGGTTACGAGAGCCTGATTTTAAACGCCCTTGTGATGATTTTAGGGATGGCAGTGATTCATCTTTTCCAAAAAGGAAAACCGCGAAATACCTCGAGCTACAGTCGGTGATTTATGGAGATTTTGAATTGAGTTACAAGCAATTTGAAAACCGGTATTCTACGGATTATAGCAACCACTATCGGTTTTCTGAGAATTTATTTCGACTAGAAATCAATCCCGATTTCTCTGAGCTCGTTGACTTCAATGAGCAGTTACTACTCAACTTAGAATTATTGGTTGAACAAACGGGATCACGGGTAATTATTATAGACAATCTAACCTTTTTAAGAACTCAATCCATGGATACGGCAAAAGAGGCTTTGCCTTTGATGCAAAAATTAAAGTC